>JBMZJQ010000016.1:0-33329 GCA_049617635.1 Candidatus Poseidonia sp. | reverse complement strand
CACGTCCTTCAGAGCGCCGGTCACCGCCGTCACGTCGTCCTCCACCGCCGCCGCCCGGCCGTGGAGCCTGGCATCGATTGCATGCATCCCTGAACGAGAAGTTCGAGTTGTTGCACGAGGGACAGGTCCAATCGTTGTCGTTGAAGTTCCCTCGACCTTGGCCGCGCTGCTGGCGGTCGTTGTTGAAGCGACGGTTGTCACGGGGACGGTCGTTACCGAAACGACCACCCTCTTGACGACGGTCGGAGCGGTCGTTGAATCGGGGGCGCTGATTTCCTCGCTGACCTCCACCGCCACCGGGTTTGGGGGCTTGGCATCGGTTGCAAGCTGTTCGGCGAGCAAAGTTCGAATTGTTGCAGGCAGGACAGGTCCAATCCTCGTTGAAGGTGGTGCGTCCACGAGAGCGGTCGTCCCTTGAGAACGAACTGCGGCGGTCGTTGGAACGTTGGTTTCGGCCTTGCCCGTCCCACGACCGTTGGTTCCCTTCTCGGCGGTCGTCCCTTCTTTGGAAACCATCACGACTGCGCTGGTCCCGCTGCTGGGGAGGCCGTTCACTGCGTGGTTGTTTGGCCCGGACCGTCACGGAAAGGCCAATCAGGTCATCGAGGTTGAGGTTCCTGTCAATATGAGCGACATGGACCAATGGATGGTCGGTGCTGCCCAAGACGCCGTCCACTTTTCCAATGTAGACGCCGTCGTCTGCTCGAACCATGATGGCATTCAGCGCAGGTGAGGAACCTTCGAAGTGAACGAGGAGCCCGCCTTCGTGACTTTGCGATTCAACCGTTCCTGTAAACATTGCAAGGCCTGGTGTTTCCTGCCTGCGTCGCTTTTTGGTTGTGTCGGTTTATTCGTCCCGACCACGGCGAAGCAACACGGCTGCACCAAGCATGGAGAGGGTGGCCAACAAGGAGGTTGCCGGCAACGCTCCGTCAGCATCGGGTTCCACTTGTGGTGGAGACACGATGGGGTCATCGACAACGGGGAGGTTGATGGCGACCGTGAGTTGCGTGGAGGCTCCGGACTCATCGGTGGCGGTGATGACCACATCGTAGTTGGTGAGGCCGTTGGCCATGCAAATCGCTGTTGAAACGTCCACGTCCCAGTTGATGCCGTTGATGTTGAAGCCTTGGTAGTCGGCACCGCAGATGGTCAATCGCATGGTCACCACTTCGAGGTCGGGGTCAGAGACCAAGCCGAACATTGAGAATTTCAGTTGGCTTTCATCCCATGTGGCGTTCTCACCGTTGAAGTTCGCCGCCACGGAAATGATCGGAGGCGAGTTCGGTTTGACGAGAGCCAAATCCATGTCCGACCGGTAGTCGAGCATACCAACAGCACTTGCTTCGCTGATGAAGGTGAAACTGCCCGGGCGGATGTTGTCGAGGGACACCACGGTCTCCGTGGTTGCGGAAGACGACACGGTGACCGTATCGCCTGCAGCCCCCAACATGCCGTTTTGGGATGCCCGAACGGACATCAGGAATTCATTGACCAAACCCGATGAGGTGACGGTCATCACGGCGTTTTTACCGGATTCATCCAACACGGCTGTCGCCGTGAAGAGGGTGCCAAACGTCCATGTTCGGGTGTCGTTTTCATCGCTGGCCCCGAGAGGGTCGACGGCGATGCAGGTGGCGGTCGATTGGGTTGCCCCCGCTGGTTGCGTGACGAAGAAATCACCGAGGACGTTGGTCGAAACGGACCAACCCGACTGGTCGAAGGTGCACTGCAGCGACCATCCGTTGTCATCGCTGGCCCATCCGTTTCCAAGTTCGGCGGTGGCAAAGGGCCAGGTGCCCTCGCCGGAGGTCGCAATCGCCGTTCCGTTGGGAGGTGCACTTGCCGTCCAGATCGGTATGTCGTTGGTAGCGGGTTCTTGGGTTGTGAAATCCATGAACATGTTGCATTCCAAGTCCCATTGTGTTCGGTCAAAGGACACCAGTTGGGTGACCTGAAGGGAACCGTCGCCAAGGTACGTGAAGGATGGTTCGTTGATGTTGTCGCAGGATTGACCGCTGTCCGGAGCATTGTCCGTTACTCGGAAGGCGTACATTCGCAAGCCCTGAAGCACCGGGAACGTGACTCGAAGGGCTGCATTGCTCATGTTGGTGATGTTCATCGCCAAGGTGAAGTTCGAGACACCGCTGTTGGGCAGTTGGTCCCAACGAACGTTGTTGGTTTCGCCTTGTGCAACCGCGAGACTGATTTCCATGTCGTCCGTGGTCGAGGTCGGCACCTCTTTGCAATCTTGGGCAGCACCGAAGTTGGTGCAGGTCCTTGAATCGGGATGTCCGTCGGGAACGAGGTTCACTTCATCGAGGCCAATGCCCTCTTCAACGAATTCAAAGTCGTTCCAGTCAACGCCACCGGAATGGGGGATACCTTCTCGCATGCCCAATCTGGTTTCCATATCGGCGATGCATTTTGGTCCGATGCTGCGAACGGCGTCACGCTCATCGGTGCTGATCCAGTCGTTGTCTCCACCTGGAAGCCCCTCAAACAACCCATCGAGGTTGTCGCGGACGATGGCTGAATTTGAGCCGTTGACCCACGCATTGGCGTACAAGTCGCCTGTGGCCCAATCGTCCAACACGTTGAGTTCAAACAGGGCAAAGTCGTACTCGAAGAGGTCCTCAAAGGTGTAGCCGCTGCAGTCCACATCGAGTTCTTGTCGCCCTTCTGCAGGCAGGACCTTGCTGTCCTCTTCAAGCGAGGAAATCCATGGGGTAGAAACAACACTCAGCATCAAGAAGGCAAGGCTGAGGGAGGCCAGGGTGGTCGGTCGCGTGCTGCGTGCCATGAGGCACCGTTGCCTTTCGCCTTCATGAAGAATTGCACGCTTTCATCACGGTACAAGGGCTTCCATGCGTTTGTGGAGGGCCCACCACGGCAACACCGTCCATGCGAGAGCAGCCAGCCAGGATTGCCAGGCTGCGACTCCACGATCCACGGTGGGCAATTGCGTTTCAAGCAAATGATGGTACACACCGTTGGGTGAGAGCAGGTCGAGCATCCCTTCAAGCGCCACCCAAGCCGGGTCATTGGCCTCTCCCACCGCCACACCTGAGGCATAGGCCACCATCGAAGTGACCAGAGCCCACAAGAAGGTGAAGAAGAACCAAACCCCAACACCGAACGCAATGGCCGAACCCTGCTCACGGGCGGTGGTTGAAGCCAAGAGGGCGAACAAGGTGTACCACAACACGATGAGGCTCGTCGAAACCACGTACACCAACAGTTCCTCCAGCGTGGGCCACGCGCCCATGCGAGCGTTGACCACGAACACCGATACGGCCATCAAGACATAGACGGGCAGCAAGATGCTTTGGAGATGGCCAAGAATCAGGGCTGCTGCTTGATGTTGGCGGGGCATCGGTTGAGCAAGTTGAATTTCCAACATACCGCTCGCCCGGTCTTTGCTCACACCATCAAACGCCATGAGCACAGCGCACATCGTGGCACCGAACACCACGCCCAACGAAGCGTAGAACAAGACTTCCATGGCCGTGTCGGGCTGGTGACCGCCAGGGAGCACGATGTTGGGGTCGGAAAAGCCCCAGGCCAATCCCGGCATGAAGAGGATGAGGATGGGAAGCATGATCTTCAGTCGGATGCCGGCGAGCCGCTCTCTTCGAATCCGACGTGCTACTCGCACGATTCGTTGGAGATCACTCATCTTCGCCGACCTCCGTTGCTCGCATTGGAATCATCGCCGAGGAGGCCACTTCAAGACTGATGTCGTCCAAACTCATGCCGGTGGCAGCACACAACCATTCCACCAGATTGGGGCGTGCTGGAGACCACGACGATACGGTGACCGATTGTGCAAGACAGGCATCGAGCACGCCACGAGCATCACCGCGAACGGTGAGTGACCACCGTTCGTCGCTCACCTCGAAGCTCAAGACCTCAGCATCGCACGCATCCACCGCCTCGTTCACGTCCAGCGACCCAATGCCTTCGAGGACATAGCGGCCGTCCAGACCGAGGCGGCGCTCAACATCCTCAAGCGGCCCTTCATCCAAGAGTTGTCCCCGATGCAGCAGGGCGATGCGATCGATCAACCCCTCAAGTTGTGTGACCATGTGCGAAGAAATCACCACGCAGACACCTTTCTCGGCCAGTCGGCGAACCAAGGACGCAAAGGCTTCGGATGCCACCGGGTCAAGTCCGTTGAACGGTTCGTCGAGCAACAGCACGTTGGGGGAGCCCAAGAGGGCTGCTGCGATGGAAAGCCGTTGACGCATGCCTTGGCTCAGGTTGTCCAAGGCTTCTTCGGCTCGCTCACCCAAACCGACCATGCTGAGCAACCCACCGAGGTGACGCTGCGTTGAACCTCGCATGTCGTTGAGTTGTTCGAGCGCCTCCATCACCGTCATGCGTCCCTGCCATCGCACCTGCTCGGGCATGTGACCGACCAACCGGCGAAGGTCGACGGTGTCCAGGCCGTCATCATCGTTCATGTGGGAGCGAACCATGCCTGCCTGAATCGGTAGTACACCGGCCATCATCCGCAGCAGGGTGGTTTTGCCCGCCCCGTTGGGGCCGACCAACCCCAGCACGGACCCGGCATGGAGGTTCAGGTTGAGCCCAAGAATGCCAGCGCCCGGGCGCGTGGCCCAAGGTTTGAACAGCCTCGGAGCCGGAACAGCATGGCGATGCTGCACTTCATGGAAGGTCAGCAGCGGCTCCGCCATGGATGAAGGGAGGCGAAACCCTCGCATCAACCTTGGCGAAAGGCGAACCTCTATGACGGGAAGTTGCTGACTCGATGTCGACCTTCATGCTGTGGCAGGGCCTCCTTCAATCCCTTGCTCCGTTGCTCGGGGGAGCCATCACGTTGCGATGGCTGCACCAGCGCAAGGCCACCGAGGAAGAGGAAGATTGGCTCAAGCCGGTCGGAAAAGACGGCATTCGGTTGACGCTGCTGGCGGTGGTGTTGTTGTGGGTCGTGCCGGGCGGCGCTCTTCTCGTCGTCCCGTTGGCCTTGGGCCTCTCGCTGCTCAGTCCTGCTGCTCGCGAGGAATGGTCAACCCATCGCACGCCACGTCTCGTGGCCGTGGGTGTGGCGTTGCTGTGCTTGGGAGCATCGGGTTTGTTACCCGTTGCGCAACCCGTGGCGCCCGAAGCATGGGGTCAACCGTTGTTCACGGAGAACCCCCATGCTCCTCCTTATCCCGCCAGTGAACAATACACTTGGGTGACCACCGACGCGGTGATTTTGCAATCGGTCTCCATTCGTCTACCCCACCAACCCGGCGTGTATGGAGCAGAATGGACCGCCATGGCACTTGCCGCCCTTCTCAGCATGGAAACCTCACGCATGCATCAAGCCATCGAACTCATCGACGAAGATGTCAGGGCGTTCACCATCGACCCCGAAGATGTGTTTCTCGAACCTGTGCCTGCCCCGTCATCCTTGGATATTCGCCTCACCAGCGAGGTTGAGGAAACGGTGGAATTCCGTCGCTACGACATCAAAACGACAGCGGTTGGTGTTGACCCAAGCGGGACAAAAGTGGGCGAGGTCTCAACCGCCAGTCTCGCTTCGTGGGGCGGTCAACTGGACATGTTGATCATCGTCAGGCCCATCCTGCATCCCACCTTGGCGGACGATGCCAACGGTGAGACCTACATCCGAACGTGGTTGAACGCCCACGATTGAACAAACGACCTCAGTACCGTACCTTCTGTCGGGTGAGGGTGCGCCAAATTCGCTGCAGAGGGTCGTAATACCGGTCCACAACACGCTCCTTGAGTTGGATGATGGCATCGTCGGTGATTTGAATGCCGGCAGGGCACACTTCCGTGCAGCATCGGGTGATGTTGCAGTATTCAACGCCGAATTCCTTCTTGATTTCGGGGACACGGTCTTCGATGTCCAGGGGGTGCATTTCGTAATTGGCCAATCGGACGAGGTTTCGGGGGCCTGCGAAGTCGTCGAAAAGTTCGTGGTCGCGCAGAACATGGCAGGTGTTCACGCACAGGAAACATTCGATGCATTCTCGGAAATGCTGCACACGGTCGGCCTCCATTTGGTTGAACTCCCAATCGAGGTGCTCTGGTCCGTTGATCGGTTTGATGCGCTGGGCAACATCGTAGTTCCAACTCACGTCCGTCACCAAATCCTTGACGTGAGGGAAGGTCTTCATCGGGCGGATTTCAATCGGTTGACCGGCCGGTGTTTCGGCCACGACGTCGCTCATGCGCGTCATGCACATCAGGCGTGGGCGTCCGTTGATTTCTGCAGAACACGAGCCGCACTTTCCTGCTTTGCAGTTCCATCGGACCGCCATGTCGGGTTCCTGCTCGTGTTGGATACGGTGAACACAATCCAAGACCACCATGCCTTCGTCGAGTTCCAATTCATACGCTTCGAGTTTGGCGTCGTCACCTTCGCCTCGAAGGATGTTGAACGATTGCTTGGTTCCTTTGAGTGACATCAGTTTCCACCTCCTGCTTCAGCAGCCCGCTCGGCGATCATGGCTTTGACCTCCTTGAGGGCATCCTTGAGGTCGTCGCGCATCTCTTCAACCGTTTCTTGTCGAATCTTCATTTCACCGTTTTCCATCCAGATGATGTTCAACGTCTTGCCCCAGTAGTCGTCTTCTGGGGTAGGGAAATCATCGCGGGTATGACCTCCTCGACTTTCCTCACGGGTGATGGCAGCCAAGGTTGCAGCGTGCGACACATCGGCCATGTTGATCAAATCAAGGGCTTGGTGCCATCCTGAATTGTACTTGCGGGAGGTGCCTGAAGAGCAGGCCATGGCTCGTTCCTTGAAGGCCTTGATGTCCTCAAGGGCTTCCTCAAGTTCGCTCTTGGTTCGGATAATACCGACCTTGGCCTGCATCATGTCTCGCATCTCGTCGTAGATACGACCCGGGTTTTCCCCACCTTCTCGCTGAAGCGGGGCAAGCATGTCGGCAATGGCGGCGTTCACCTGGTCGTCATCGATGGTCGGCTGGGCCAAATCGTTGGCACGCTTGGCTGCAAATTCGCCAGCTCGCTTCCCAAACACGATGAGGTCGGAGAGGGAGTTGCCACCCAACCGGTTGGCGCCGTGGAGCCCCGAGGCGACTTCACCGCAAGCGAACAAACCTGGAACGGTCGTTTCTTGCGATTCAGCGTCGACACGAACACCTCCCATCACGTAGTGGGCGGTGGGCCCGACTTCCATCGGTTCCTTGCTGATATCAACGCCGGCCAGTTCCTTGAATTGGTGGTGCATCGAGGGGAGTTTCTTCAAAATCGCCTCTTCACCGCGGTGTGAAATGTCGAGGAAGGCACCGCCGTGGGGGGAGCCTCGACCTGCCTTGACCTCAGCGTTGATGGCTTTGGCCACCACGTCACGGGTCAGAAGTTCGGGCGGGCGGCGGACGGTAGCGAGTTTTCCGCTGACGACCTCTTCGACCCACTGATCGGATTCTTCGATGGTGTCAGCGTGGTCGCCGGCAAACATCTCGGGAACATAATCAAACATGAAGCGGCTGCCTTCGCTGTTGGTCAGGCGGCCGCCTTCGCCACGAACCCCTTCGGTGACGAGGATGCCGCGTACGGAGGGCGGCCAGACCATGCCCGTAGGGTGGAATTGGACAAACTCCATGTCGCGCAGTTCAGCCCCAGCCCACAAGGCCAACGCATGACCATCACCGGTGTATTCCCACGAGCCAGAGCAGACCGACCAGCAGCGGGTGATGCCGCCGGTGGCGAGGACAACCGACTTGGCCGAGAAGGCGTGGAAGTCACCGTCCACACGCGTGTAAGCAACGCAGCCCGTGACACGGTCACCTTCCTTGAGCAGGGTTCGCACCGTGTATTCCATGAAGATGTCAATGCCTTCGTGGATGCCTCGCTCCTGCAAGGTTCGGATGATTTCCAGGCCGGTCGCATCGCCGACGTGGGCCAAACGTGGGAAGGTGTGGCCGCCAAAGTTGCGCTGGTTGATGAGGTTCTTGGGGGTTCGGTCAAACACCGCGCCCCACTGTTCGAGTTCCCGAACACGATCGGGGGCTTCTTTGGCGTGGAACTCGGCCATGCGCCAGTTGGCAAGCCACTTGCTGCCCTTCATGGTGTCGTGGAAATGCACCTTCCATCCGTCACGGGGGTCGGCGTTCTGCAGGGCGGCAGCACAGCCGCCTTCGGCCATCACGGTGTGGGCTTTGCCGAGCAACGACTTCGTGATGATGGCGGTTTTTGCACCGCTTCGGGCCGCTTCGATGGCGGCGCGAAGGCCTGCACCACCGGCGCCGATGACGATGACGTCGTATTCGTGTTTCGTTACGTGTTCACCCATCATCTCACCTCACACGTAGAAGATCACCATATCGCTCAAATGCCCTTCGGCAACAGCAAGAACCCAGAGGTCACCAAGGAACACAAAGGCCAGCGAGGTCCAGAACCAGAATCCGTGGGAACGGTTGAGGACGCTGATCTTTCCGAAGAGTTTCCCGCGAACCCGACTGATGCCGGTGGTCCAGCGGTCGAGCATACCACCCGCCAGATGGCGAAGGGCGTGACAGGAGGTGACGTACATCGTGAGCAGGAAGGCCTCAATGGCCATCACGAAGGTGCCGATTGAAACACCGTAGCCGTGGACGGCATTGGAGTCAAAGTGCATGGTGTGGGTGACGTCCCACCATTTGATGAGCAAGATGACCATGGCGGCATAGAGGAAATAGCGGTGGAGATTGTTGAAGATGAACAAGCGCTTCTCTCCCTTGTAGCCGATCGCCTTGTTGATGTCTGGCTCGTCCACCCAACAGGCCGTTGGGCTGGCGAAAAACGTGCGGTAGTAGACACGGCGCATGTAGTAGCAGGTGCCTCGGAAACCAAAGGGGATCCAAAGCACCAGGATGGCTGCATTGACCCATTCGGGGTGGTTCCAATCCTTGAGTCCAAACAATTCCCATTCAAGCACGTTGGGTGAAAAAATGGGCGACATTACCGTGCTGCCTTCGAGGGTGTAGGAGATGTCTGCATCGTAGAGAAACAACCGCCAAAACGTGTAGATCAACGCAGCGGTCAACGCAATCCCCATGGCCATGGGTTGGCTCCACCAATTGTCGATTCGGTTGGTGCGTCCCAGCCCGTTGAGGACGGGGAGTTTGATGCCTTCACCCATGCCGTTCACCCGTGTCCACGAAGGGGACAAACCATCCGAGTAGCGCAGGGTCTTTGAGGTTCACCATTGGCCCACAGGCCCTTCTTGAAAGAAAATCAAGCCAATTCAGACCAATTCACTTCGGCTTCAACCATTTCGATCTCATCCACGTCCATTTGAGCGAGTTGGAGTTTACCGGACAATTCGTCGTTGACGGCGTGCCAGTACGAGTAGGCCTCAATCACCCAAATGCCCGATTCACGGGTGCCGTTGCCCGACCCTTTCACACCGCCAAAGGGCAGATGTGCTTCGGCGCCGGTGGTTGAGTTGTTGATGCCGGTCATGCCAGCCTTGATGCCGGTTTTGTATCGGTACGCTTCCAAACGGTCGTTGGTGTAAATGGCCGAGGACAGTCCATAGGGGCTGGCGTTGGCCAAATGAAGCGCGTGGTCGAAGTCCTTGGCTTTGACAACCGTGACAACGGGGCCAAAAATTTCCTCGTGGAAGCACGCCATGTCTTCGGTGACGTCGACAAAGACGTGCGGCCACATGAACACGCCTTCGCTTGCGTCGCCGAGGAAGTTTTCCGGAGCGTTGTCCGAGGTGATGTTTCCTTCACCCCAAATCTGCTTGGCGCCGCTGGCCTTGGCCATCTCAATACCGGCGAGGAAATCCTTGCCGTATTTTTCTGAAAGCATCGGGCCGTACAAGACGTCCTTGTGAACCAGCGAGTTGCCGATTCGGGTGGATTTGACCTTCGCCATGAATTTCTCCATGAATTCGTCGTAGATGTCCTGATGGAGGATGAGGTTGCCCAAACTGGTGCACCGCTGTCCTGCGGTGCCAAACCCACCCCAATACGCGCCTTCAACAGCGTTGTCGATGTTGGCAGAGGGCATGACGACCAATGGATTCTTTCCACCGAGTTCAAGCGAGCACGACACCAAGTTGCGTCCGCACACTTCGCCGATCATCTTGCCGACTTCCGTGGAACCGGTGAACGAGATTTTGTTGACCAGCCCTTCGTCAACGGCGTCGACGAGGTATTGACCAGCACCGCTGCCTTTGCCGTGAACGAGGTTGATGACGCCGTCGGGCAGACCTGCCTGATGCATGATGCGGGCAAGGGCGAAGGACAGGAGGGGCGCATCTTGAGGACTCTTCCACACGCAGGTGTTGCCGCACATGATGGCAGGAATCATCTTCCAGAAAGGAACGGCGGATGGGAAATTGCATGCGTTGATGATGCCACACACGCCAAGCGGGCGGCGGTACGTGAACAACTCCTTGTCGGGGAGTTCGGAGTTGACGGTTTGCCCGTAGAGCCGACGACCTTCGGATTGGAAGAACAGACACGTGTCGATGGCTTCCTGGATTTCGCCGCCCGATTCCTTGAGGGTCTTGCCGATTTCACGTGTCTCAAGAGCGACAAGCGCTTCCTTGTGTTCCATCAGCAATCGGCCCATGTTCCCGATGATTTGGCCTCGGGTGGGGGCAGGGGTTGCGGCCCATGTGGGGAAGGCTTGGCGTGCAGCGTGAAGGGCATCACGAACATCATCACGGGTGGAGAGGGGGAACTCGCCCAAGCAATCAGCGAGCAACGCCGGGTTGGTGGACGTGAAGGTCGCTCCGTCGCTTGATGAGGTGAGTTGGCCGTTGATGATGTTGTAGCCCTTGATGGAAGGTTTGCCGTTTGGGTTGTTGCTCGGGAGGTGTTCAAGACCGGTTTCAAGAATGTGAACCATGGTTCGGTGGGTGTTCATTCGCCACTTGAATGTGATGGCGATGGAATTTCAACCAACCTCCCGCCGACCTCTAAGAACCATCGTGAGGGGGTTTAAGAACAGCCTTGCGAACAAGGCAGATGTGACGGTCCATGATTCGAGTCATAATTCGTTAAATACCGTCGTTGGTTGATACAGAAAGAGGGGAGCAGCATGGCAGATAAGGACGAAACCGTTGAATTGCGCGTATCCAAGGCCATTCCATCCGACGTCGGATTTGGCCGAGCCAGAATCTCTTCGGAAATGGGGCTTGACCTCAAGCCGGGTGACTTTGTTGAAATCAGCGGAGAGGAACGCTCCACCGCGGCCATTTACTGGCGAAGTCGTCCCGAAGACGCCAAGATGGACATCATCCGAGTGGACGGCATCATTCGCAAAAACGCCGGTGTCAGTCTTGGGGACCGCGTCACGGTACGAAAAGTCGAGGCCAAGCCCTGCACGAAGCTCACCATCTCACCGGTCATGGCCAGCAAGCAGACCGTCAAGTTTGGACCCGGCATCGAAGGGTTTGCCAAGCGCGGACTCGCCAAGCGACCGGTTATGGCCGGCGACCGTATTTTCATCCCGGGCATGACCCTGTTCACCGAAGCCTTGCCCTTTGCCGTCATGCAAACGGTACCGAAAGGCATCGTTGTGGTCAACACCGATACGGAGATTGTCATCAAGAACGAAGCGGTTGCCGAAGAGGACATGGGTCAAACCGAGGGCATCACCTACGAAGACGTGGGCGGCATCGGCCAACAACTCCAGAAAGTGCGTGAGATGATCGAACTTCCACTCAAGCACCCCGAACTGTTCCGTCGTCTCGGCATTGACCCTCCCAAGGGCGTGCTTCTCCATGGCCCGCCCGGCACCGGGAAAACCATGATCGCCAAGGCAGTGGCCACCGAGGTCAACGCCCACTTCAAGAGCATCAACGGTCCGGAAATCATCTCGAAGTACTACGGAGAATCTGAGAAACAACTTCGCGAAATCTTTGACGAGGCAGCCGAAAACGCTCCCGGTATTGTGTTCATTGATGAAATCGATTCCATCTGCCCCAAGCGAGAAGACGTCACGGGCGAAGTTGAGCGTCGCGTGGTTGCGCAGATGCTCACCCTGATGGACGGCATGCAAGGTCGTGACAACGTTGTCGTGATCGGTGCCACCAACCGAAGAGACGCCCTCGACCCGGCCTTGCGACGACCCGGTCGGTTTGACAGGGAGATCGAAATTGGCGTTCCTGACCGCGAAGGACGCCATGAAATCATGGATGTTCACACGCGCCAAATGCCCATTGCCGACGATTTCGATGTTGGATGGGTGCTCGACAACACCTACGGGTTCGTGGGCGCTGACTTGGCCGCTCTGGTTCGAGAAGCCGCCATGCGTGCGCTCCGAAGGTACCTCCCTGAAATCGATTTGGACGAGGAAACCCTACCGCCTGAAGTGCTGGAAAAAATGGAGGTCTGCATGGACGATTTCAAGGAAGCCATCCGCGACATTGAACCGTCGGCTCTTCGCGAAATCTATGTTGAAGTCCCTGAAGTCTCGTGGGACGAAGTGGGCGGCCTGCTCGAGGTCAAAGACCGACTCAAAGAATCGGTTGAGTGGCCGCTGACCCGCCCAGAACAGTTCGAGCACTTCGGTATCAAACCGCCCCGAGGCATCGTGCTCTTCGGCGCACCAGGGACCGGGAAAACGCTGCTCGCCAAGGCCATCGCCAACGAAGCACAGGCCAATTTCATCAGTATCAAGGGCCCGGAAATGATTTCCAAATGGGTCGGTGAATCGGAGCGCGCCATCCGTGAAATTTTCAAGAAAGCCAAACAATCGGCTCCATCCATCATTTTCTTGGACGAATTCGAATCCATTGCGTCGATGCGAAGCGGCGGCTCCGCATCGGAAGGAAGCGATGTCGGCAACAGGGTGGTCAATCAGCTGCTGGCGAGCATGGACGGCGTGGAATCCCTCGATGGTGTCATCGTGGTTGCCGCCACCAACCGTCCAGAAATGATCGACCCTGCTCTGTTGCGTAGCGGTCGCTTCGAGCGGGTGCTTCACGTTCCTCCGCCCGATGCAGGTGCTCGTGAAGCCATTTTCGCAATCCACAGCGAAGGCATGCCACTCGGGAAATTCTCCTTCAAGGACATCCTCTCCGGCATGGACGGATTTACGGGCGCCGACATTGAATCCGTGTGTCGAGAAGCAGCGCTAATCTGTATGCGGGCCGGCAAGAAAAAGGTCACGAAGGCCCACTTTGAGGAAGCGATTTCTCGTGTTCGACCGACGGTGACCCCTGACATGCTCGAATACTATCAAAAGATGGAAACGCGGCTCACCTCCGGACTGACCAACATCAAGCGCAACCGTGACTACAGCCGTGGCATGGAAACCATGTGATGCGGACGTCTGCACCGACGCATTGATGTGATTCCAACCGAGCAAGGGTGTTGAGGCGAACAATCCATGGCCATTTTCGGAAGGGAAGTCCTAGGAAGTTCGGTCATGGACCGCACCGGCGCAACCCTTGGCACCTTGACCGATATCCACATTGACCTCAACACCGGCTCCATTAGCGAACTGATCGTGACCGTCGAAGCCTCGGTTGATGCCTCAGCCCTGCCGTTTGAACACAACGGTCGAACCGTGACCATCCCCGCTTCTGCCGTCGCTCGAATCGCCAACAATATCCACCTCAATCAATGAACTGCGGTCCTTTTGGCGTGAGCATTTTCACCACTGGTTTGGACAACCTTCTAAAGTCAGTGGGAACCGTAGTCAGACGGGAACCATCCTCCCAGTGATTCCTATGCGTGGACTGCCGGCCAACTTTAACGCCCGAAGACTCGCTCTTCAAGCAGCGTTTTGGTTGGTCTTGGGTGTCTTGTTGATGACCATCCTCCTCAACTTCATCAACCTCAGCGCTACCAACCAACTTTCTGCCTACGACGACGACTGGAACGACATGTCAGCGTTCCGACAAGACATCAAAGACATGGGGATTGAAACCCGGTCGCTGGTCAGCAGCCCACTGCTCCTGGCGGACATCGAAGACCCACGCAACACCACGTATGTTCTGGCCGGTGTCGAGCGAGACACGCTGACGCTGCCACAATTTGACGAGGATGGCTTCATCACCATCGCCTCGGGCAACGGCTACTCGCCTTCCGAAATCAACGCGATTGTGGAATTTGTTGAGGCTGGTGGGACCGCCATGGTGTTCGAAGACTACGGCTATGCCAACACCATTGCAGAAGCCTTCGGCATTCGTTACACGGGTGAGCAAGTGTACGACACCACCTATGTCGCAGAATTGGATTTCAACTACATCTGGATGTGCGTCCAAAGCAATCCATGCGGCATGAACGGTACATCGCTCGACCCAACAACCCTCTCCGAGCACAACCGCTGGGCCCAAGCCGGTGAACCGGGTGAGCACCCATGCTCGAAACTTGACGGACAACCCTTCCCCAACGCCGACGAGGCGGGTCTGTGTGCCCAGCACTTGGTGGGCGACGTGGTTCGATTCAACGGCACCTACCAGATGTTGCTCAACAACATCACGGGCCTCGAGGTCATTCCCGGTGTTCGTGGACCTCTTTCCGAAGTTGCCGTCCGCGCCATCACCAGCAACGAAGCCACCGTGGACGTGAACGGTGACGGTGAAATTTGGGTGGGCAACGAGGTCACACCTGAAACCCCTGACCGATGGGGTCAATTCAACCTCAGCATCGAGGCCTGTGCTCGGGCGAGTTGCGATCCCAGAGACGGCGGGCGCATCGTCTTCGTGGCCGATGGTTCAGCCTTGATCAACGCCATGTACGATTACCAAGGATTCAACGAAGGGAAGTACGGCCCAACCGACACCATGATGCCCAGTAACGACAACCGAAAGTGGGCTCTTGACTACATCGCTGAAGCCTTGATGAGCGAAATTGTTGGCGAGGAAGGGCAACCAGCCGCCAACGCCATGGTCGTGTTCGATGAATCTCGCCACCCTCAGAGCGCCCTTGCTGCCGATTCCTACAACACCGTGTATTTCCTGCTCGTCTACTTCACCGGCGAAGGGTTGGCGATGCTGCTTTTGTTCCTGATTTTGTTCATCACCTTTGAGGCGGTGCTCATCAAAAAGCGTGACCCTGAGCCCTGGCGCCACGTATTCAGCATCATTTACTACGGATTTGGCGATGCCAACCGTTATGCATACTACTCCAAAGTTGAGAAAATCCGCCAGGTGTTCCTGTCGAAGGTTCGCAACCAAAACGGCTTGAACCGTGAGGAATTCCAAGCGATGAAAGCCAACGAGTTGGTGGCGATGATCAACGACCCGGTGTTGGCTAAATTTGCGGTGGAATCCTCGAGCAAATACACGCTCGAGCAGACCGTAGCGCTGGTCAAGCGAATCAAGGCGTGGGGTCGTCAGTGAGGTGGTAAGATGTGGACACGTAAGGCAGCCTTCACCTTCACCGGCGGGATTGCGTTGGTGCTCATTGGCATGATGATTTCCAACCAGCAAATGATGATCCTTGGGCTCAGTTTGGTGGCCTTCATCGTGGTGAACTCGTGGATTTCTGGACACGGCGATGTTGAGGTGCAACGCACCCTTTCTGCTGACAACCTCTACAAGGGCGATGATTTGTATGTTGAACTCCTCGTGACCAACCGCAGCAATCGAAAAACCCAGATGCTTGACATTTACGACAACATCCCTCACGAAATGAAATTGAGGAGCGGGTTGAACCAGATGCAACTCAACTTGCGACCAGGGGAAAGTGCGAGGATTCGATACGTGCTTCGCTGCCCGCTTCGTGGCCACTACTCCATCGGTCCTGTGTCCCTCCGAGCACGCAACACGTTCAACCTCGGCGTCGAGGAGATGTATGTCGACCACCACAGCGACATTGTCATCTTCCCTCAAATCAAGGACATTGAAGAAGCCTTCTTGCGCAGTCGTACACCCAAGATGTACACCGGTGCAACCACGTTGCGAACCCCCGGGCAAGGCTCCGAATTTTACTCCCTGCGCGAGTATGTTCCAGGCGACCCGTTCAAGAACATCAACTGGAAGGCGTTTGCTCGAACTGGCGAATTGATGGTCAACGAAAAATGTCGAGACGCCGTGACGGATTTGTACCTCATTCTCGACAGCCGAGACCTCGCTCGCATCGGCACGGTTCTCAAAAATCCCCTCGAAATGGGAACGGTTTCAGCCGCAAGTTTGGCGGCCTTTTTCCTCAAGCGCCGCGACTCCGTGGCCTTGGCCATCTACGATGAGAAATTGTCCTACCTGCCGCCTGATACCGGTGACAAGCAGTATTTCAAAATCCTCAGTGCCCTTGCAGGGGTGACGCCCAAGGGCGCCATGCCGTTGCAAGCCGTCACGAATTCGCTGAGCGGGCGATTCAGTCGTGGCAGCCCCGTGTTCATCATCTCCTCTTGCGAAGGCGACGGAACCGTTCCCGCCGCCGTTCGGGATTTGGTCGGTCGAGGCCACGAAGTGACGGTTCTTTCGCCATCCAGCGTTGACTTTGAACGACTCGTCAGCCGAATTCCTCGGATGTCGTACGAGGTGTTGAAGTTGGAACGTCAAAATCGCCTGACGACCTTGGCGGGTTCGGGCGCACAGGTGATCGATTGGATGCCTGACATGGATTTGTCACAAGCGCTCATGCAGGTGAGGGGGTACTGAAGATGGCAGGAGAAGTCGGTCTACAGTCGGATGTTTACCTCGAGGGGTCGGCAAAACCACGCACCCTTCATCTCAAGAACTTGCGAAGGCAATGGCAAATTCTCGCTCTTCAAGTCCTCGCTACGGTGGCGTTGGTGGCGATGTACCTTGAGGTGGTTTCGACCTACGTCGTTGGTTCCATCGACCACACCATTCTCTTCGACACGATTGAACTCCTGATTTCCGACCAGTTGCCGTTGGGCGATTGGCTCACCGGCGAAGGACGAAGCGGCATGGGCCGATTCTTTGTCCCGCTGATGCTCGGGCTGGGCTTGGGCGGCATCATGGCCTTCATCGCCTTCCAATCCCCGAAGGTTCAGCAGCGCATCAAACTCGGCTTCATCATCGGCCTCATCGTGCTCCTCGTTGGTCGCCTTGTCCTCTCCTGGTTTGCTGGCATGTTGTTCTCCTTTGAATTGCGTCTGCCGACCAATGCAGAATTGGAGACGCTTCAATGGCCGTTGCTGATGATCATGTCGTTGATCATCATGTTCGTCTATCTCTTGCCGGTGATCATGGGCACGCGAGGCATTTGGGGCCTCTCTCGTCGCTCGATTGCGTGGGCGATTGGTTTCACGCTCTTGTTCCTCGGCATCCACGCCATCCTCACCTTCCCCCTCATCAAATCGCAACTTGGCACCTACGGTGGAGCGTTGACGACCCTTGAAAGTCAAACCTCCGACCCTACGATTGGGCTCTTTGGATTGAAACTGGTCACGCAGGAGCAATTCAACCTCATCCTCATCGCCGTGCTGATCATGGTGTTTCAGGAAGCCAGCTACGGTGTCATTCGTAACCTTGAGTATGCTTTCCGCCTGCCTGAATCGTGCAAGCGAGACCCTGAGTACGTTCGTCAAATGGACAACGTGCTCAACACGCACCTCCGCCATACATTCCTGTTCCTCGGCTTAACCGGCATTGCCACCATGGTCGCGCTCGGCTTCCACAAAGTGCTGTTGACCATCGTTTCAGACACCACTGGCAGTCAATGGGCCGGACAAGTGTCCGAATCGATTGAACTCACCCTCACCTACGGACTGGTGATTTCGGCCTTGTTGTTCCTCAGCATCATGGCGGTGCTGCGGTTCTTCATTCCTTGGCAGCGCGTCATCGGGTTCATTCAGGCCCGAACCAACCGTCTGCCGGCGGAACCCGCCTCCAAGGAATTCTCACAACTTTGAGCCGTGCTGGGCTTGAATGACCCGCCCCAGCAGTTCCACGAGACCCAACATGGTCAACGGAAACACGAGATAGGCCACCAACGGACCAAGTTGCGGATGGTCCACAGCCTCAGCGACCGTCGGTGCGTACATGACGACGGCAATCACGGCCCCCAGCAAGAGCAATCGCTCCAACCAAAGCGGATAGGAGCGTCCTTGTTCTTCGTCTCGTCCCATTAAGGTCGAACCGTCGCCCACCCGAGATCACCTTCAAAATTCAATGTTTGAAAGTCGCGATTCCAAATCTGCAAGCGCAGCGTCTGCTGGAACGGCGGTGCTCGGTGCCGCCACTTCACGGTGCACACGTTCCGCATCAAGCCGTGCAAGTTCAGCTTCAAGTTGTGCTCGCTCGTCGTCCAGATCGTGTTGTGGCCCCACGGAGGTGGCTGTCTCTACGGGTCCGCCGTCGACGTCATCGTCCGAAGGCGGAGGAAGAGCAGCCCACCCCTCGTCATCAACGGCATCACCGCTCGTTGGTACAACGGTCACGACCTCGGCGTTCAACAGATGAGGCTCAAGGTCTTCGAGCATGGCTTCGTTCACGGGAATGCGTTGCTCGCTGGGAATGGATTCCCGCTCAAAGGGTAGGTAGCCGTCCCGTTGGAAATCCCACATCATCCCTCGCGGACGTCCGTCGGTGAGGCCCGATGCGTCGATTTGTGTGATAAGTTCCTCAAGCACCCGTGCTGTCTCCTCAAGACCGATGGCTTCACCTGCATCGCGTTGGTCAGCCTCGAGGTAAATGTCGTCCAACGCCACCTGAATGAGGCGCCGTGTTCCTTGTGCGAGGCTCGGAAGAGCCTCTGGTCGCTGACAATTTGCCATCAGTGCCTGAACCTCGTGAGCCGGGGCTCCGAGACGTTCAATTTGTTCGAGGACGTTACGAATACGGCGCAGCATGGTGATGGAACGGTCAAAGTCTTCCAAGAGATGCTCCAAATCCAGCACCACGTGATTGACCGTTTCACCCAACTGATGTTCCAAGCGTTGCTGCACGGACCATCGGGCCAGGCCCCGAACGGCACCAGCGGTCTGCGGGACTTGCCGTTCAAGCAACGTCATGACCTCCGAGGAGAGCAGGTGGCGCGGTGTTGCGGCAACATGGTCCACCGTTGATTGAATCACCTGGAGAGCACGTTCAACGGCTCGGTCAAGGAGGGTGACGGAGTACCCAAGGCTTCGAGCGTGTTCAAGCCGTTCCAACACCGGTCCGAGGCCCTGGAAGGTGTTGTTGTCGTCCAGCAGTGCCTGCGCCAAGGGCTCTTCAGCCAGGCGTGCACGCAGGCGCTCTGCTTCTTGGATATCGGCGAGGGCTTCTTCGTGCGCCTCAGCCAATGCTGTCGCTTTGTCAACCAAGGAAGACAACTCCGCCTCAGCATGCCCTCTGCGCGCTCCCAAATCGCCGAGTTCCCGCAGAACGGTTCGTCGCTCGTCCATCAATTCTCGAAGTTCTGCCTGAATGTTGGCTCGGCGAGCCTCGTCTTCTGCACGACGGACGCGGTCTTCTTCCGTGCGCTGCCGAGCGTGTTTCTCCTCGGTACGAACGGCTTCCAACTCGAGGTTGTTGACGTGAACTTGTTCCTGAAGCGAGAGCACGTCCGCTTGGGCCCGAGCATGGCGTTCACGGGTCGTGTTGACTTGTTCGGTGAGCACCCGGAGACGGCGCTCCTCGTCCTCGCTTTGCTGACGAATGGTGGCCAAGCGTTCACTGCCTTCGGATAGATTTGCTTGGAGTTCTGCTTCTTTGAGAGCCAACGACTCGATCATTTCGTGCAGGGCTTCGCTGCTTGCAGCGTCTCCAACGGCTTTGGCAAGTTCTGCGGCTCGTTCGCTGACTTGATGTTCCAACTCGTTGACGCGACGTACCAAGCGCTCCGCTCGTGCTTCGGCTTCTTCCCACTGGCTTCGTGCCTGAGCGAGGTCAACCTGCATGGTGTTGAGTTGAGCGTGAGCGTCCTCCAAGGCAGTGGTGTGTTCCTGACGGGCTTCGCTTGCTTCTCGGGCAACGATTTGGGCCGCGTCTTTCTTCTTTTCAACGGCCTTGACTTGGCTCTCCAACACCGCCTTCGCTTTGTTCAATTCGTCGATGGTTTGCTCGGCCTTTTCCAACCGTCTTCGCAACCCCGCATCGACCGCACTCACCGCTTCATCCCGCATCACGGGCAGCGGCTCGGCGATATCAGCGCCGTCCGACTTGAACCGCATCTTGGAGCGAGCCTCTCGCAGGGTTTCAAGCCCGGCTTCAAACCCGAGCATGTCGCCGAGCATTGCTCGCAAGGAGGCTTGCCTTGCTTCAGAACGTGTTCGTATCGTGGCCAATTGGTCGATGAACGTGGAGAGAGAAAAGGCTTCCACCGTTCCCGAGTTTGGCGAAACAATGGTGGCTGCAGGGAATCGAATCAGTTTCACCTTTCGCTTGGATTCCGTGAGCGCCATCATGGCTTCCTCCATGTTGGTGGCGGAGGGGGCCCAAAGAGCGACCGGCACAC
Source organism: Candidatus Poseidonia sp. (assembly GCA_049617635.1). Lineage (GTDB taxonomy): Archaea > Thermoplasmatota > Poseidoniia > Poseidoniales > Poseidoniaceae > Poseidonia. The sequence goes on along the minus strand of JBMZJQ010000016.1, from coordinate 13,020 downwards.
CGCGTGACAAAATGAGGGAGGCGGCTTTGCTTGATGAGCCGGATTGAACATGCCCCGTGACCTCTTCCTCCATACCTGCTTTGAGCATGGAAACAACGGCGTCTGGGCCTCCACGTCCGTCTCGGAGGGTGAACCCTTCGGGGAGATTGGAACCGTGGGAGCCTGCGGCCACCAATTCGCCTTCCAACGCCACCGAAGCAGAAGAGAGCAAGCGAGCATGATTGGCGTCTTTTTCAGTCCACACCGCGATGGAAATTTCACCACTTTGCGCCAACAGCAAGGCGCCGTCGCCGCTGTGAAGGGTCCAATGCCCCTGTCCACCCATTCCCAACGCCGAACTCAGACGGTCGGTACGCATCCCTGCAAGCATCTCGTGAAGTTCGCTCGCAAGGGTTTCCTCTGCACCCAAACCTGGGAGGTCGCCTGCATGGTCGATGACCATTCCAGCGTCAATCGCCAGCGCTCCTCGAACGGTGGGGTGGGACGTCAATTCTCGTATGACGGTGGACAGGTCTCGCGCCAACAAACGTTCAACCATGTTCCCTGAAGATTTCAATCCCTGCCGGTCAGCCTGGTGTTCAAAAGCCTCTGGAAGAACTTCGGCGAGGCTTCCCAATCCCTGCATCGTGTAGGACATCGCTGCGTGACGAACTTTCTGCTCAGCCTCCATGGATTCGAGCACGGCCTTTGCTTCGGCACCACCCAACATGACGTTGGCTGAATCGTCTTCCACCATCCATCCCACAATGCGTCCGCCCCTCACAAGACGGTGGCCAACCGGCGTTTTGCGGCGACCGAGGTAGGTCGAGATGGCGCCGTGAGCAAAGGGTTGGAGTTCACCTTCGCTCAGGGTGATCGGTTCGTTCACAGGGCGGCCTTGGGGAAGTTCAAACATCGTGCATCACCTAGAATTCGGGCGTCGTTGCCAATTGTTTTCGGAGTTGGTCGACACTGTGTCGCCAGCGAGCAAGTTGCCCCCCGTCGCCCTGAAGCATCAGGATACGGTGGGGGGTGAGCACATCGATGAGGGTTTGCGATTGACCTTCAATCCACACCTCGTGGAGGTCTCCGTAGGCGTTTTGCATTGAGGCGTCCAAGGCCGCCGAGGTCAACTCAACGGTTTGCTGCGTCAGCGGGAGTGACCCCGAAGCGCCCACGCTCGAGACGAGCCTTCCACGGTCGTCGATCACCAACGCTTGGTGCAAACCCTCGAGCTTGAGGAATTCTGCGAGAAGACGTTGCAACATGACCGCTCAAATCGTCCGACACCGTTGTAGCCTTCAAGAAGTTTTGCGCTCAAGTGGTGGTTGGGGGCCTTTTCGAGACCTTTGGTGATTTTCCAACTGAAAATTTGGTTTGACCGTTTCCCCGGACGAAGCGCAGCACGCTGTTTTTCACCACAACGCATGGTCCGTATGTTCGTGGAGTTTTCGAGAAAACGGCAAGATTTCGGGCACTATAATTCAATTGAAAAATTAAAAATTCAATTCAAATTTAAGACCTCTAAATACGCCGTAAAATCCCCGAACGGTTCCGCTGAGTTCAAACGGGAGACACAGCGAGGCGGCGTCATGGAGGGCGAAAGGGGAGCGGCACCGTTTCAGGTCCCTCTGTGCGATTCGTGCGAGCATCCTGCCGTGCTCGAACAAGCGTATTCCGGCCGTGTTCTTTGCAGCAAGCACCTTGCGAAATCCGTTCGAAAGAAGATCAGCAAGGAGTTGCGCCAACAACTCCCGCTCGAAAAAGGCCGACACACCACCATTCTCGTTGCTGTCTCGGGCGGAAAGGACTCTGCGGTTCTCCTCGATGTTCTCGTTGACCTGTTGGGGAAACGCCAGGACGTCACCATCGTTGCCGGTACCGTTGACGAAGGCATCGAAGGCTACCGCCCGCCATCGATTGTGTGCGCCGCAGAACTGTGCGAGCGTCTTGGCGTTGAACATCATGTGGTGACGTACCCGGAACTGTCCTTTATCGAAATGGATGAAGTTGTTCGCCGCTTACCCCTCGCCACGGCCAAGGACAACGATGCTCCTCGAATGGCCTGTTCGTATTGCGGTGTTTTCCGTCGGCAAGGCATCAACCATCTTGCCCAGCGTGTTCATGCCGACGTCATCGCTTTGGGCCACAATTTGGACGACATGGCGCAGACCGTGCTGATGAACATGGCCAATGCAGACATCGAGCGCACCCTGCGATTGGCCCCCCACACCGCCACGCCGGTCGACGGACTCTCGCCGCGCATTGTACCCCTGCGTTGGGTGCCCGAACAAGAGGTGCACTTGTATGCCCTTCATCGAGACCTTCCTCTGCATCATGAGGAATGTCCCAACGCCCGTGGGGCGTTGCGGTGGCGCCATCGAGAGATGGTGGCTCAGATGGAAGCCGATGTGCCCGGTACGCGACATGGCTTGGTACGGATGGCTGACCAGGTCAAGGCGCTGCGAGATCAGGTCGTCGCCCTGGGCGGGGGCGATTCGAGACCCGCTCCTCCAGCTCCTTGCCCACGATGCGGTAGTCCCAGTTCAGGTGCGCAATGCAAGGCCTGCGACATGCGGGATTTGTTGGACGTTCAGATTTAGATGACGTTGTGAACCAATTCCTCAAGGTCTTGGGGCCGTCCACAGTAATGACAGCGAAGTTCCAACGGTTCCCGGGAGAGGACCTTCAAGCGATGTGGCAACGGTTCCCTGAGGTTGGTCGTGATGCAGTTTGAAAACGTACATCGCACGACGTTGGTCACTTCATGACCCAGTTCAATCGTCATCTTTTCTGCCACGCTGTAGGCTCGAATAATGGCAACATGTGCGTCGGGTGCAACGAGCGCCAGTCGATTCAACTCGCTTTGGGTCAATTCACGGTCTTCGACCTTGATGATGTCCTTTGTTCCCATCTTCTTGGACGGGACGTTCATCACCATTGAAACCGGAACCGAACTTGCTTTGTTGATGCCGAGCATGTCCAGCACCCGCATGGCATGGCCCGAGGGAATGTGGTCAATCACGGTCCCGTTTTGGATGGCGGTCACACGGCGCATGTTGTGTTCTTGCGACATCAGGCATCACCTCCACCGATGCGAGCAGGAACTTCGATGTTGAGCAGACGGCACAACAGCGCCATGCGAGCGACGACGCCGTTGAACGCTTGCTCGAAGTAACGGGCATGGCGGGTGGCGTCCACCGAGGGGTGTATTTCGTCAACGCGGGGAAGGGGGTGCATGATGATCATGCTTTCTTTCGCCCCTTCGAGGTTGGAGGCATGCAGCTTGTATGCTCCGGCGACCTTGGCGTATTCGTCTTCGTCAGCAAAGCGTTCTTTCTGAATTCGAGTCATGTAGACCACGTCGGCGTCGCCAAGCGAGCCAAGCAAATCCTCGGTCTCGACGACCTTGGCCCCGTGAGCGTTGAGGTCGGCAACGATTTCAGCGGGCATTTTCAACAGGCTCGGGCTGGCAAAGACCAGTTCACAACCAAATCGAGTGAGTGCATGGCTGAGCGAATGCACGGTTCGACCGTAGCGAAGGTCGCCAGCCAAAACGACCTTCAGGCCTTCAAGACGGCCGTGTGCCTGGCGAATTGTGAACAGGTCGAGCATGGTTTGCGTTGGGTGGTGGCCAGCGCCATCGCCGCCGTTGAGGATGGGGACTCTTGCGGCGTCCTGTGCGTATTGAGCGGCACCTTGCCGTGGATGGCGCATTGCGATGATGTCGGTGTAGCCGTCGACCATCTGAATGGTGTCGAACAAGGTTTCGCCTTTGACCACCGACGACGTTTTCACGTCGCCCAAATTGACCACGTCGCCTCCCAGTCGCTTCATGGCGGTTTCAAAGGACATGCGCGTTCGAGTGCTTGGTTCGAAGAACAAGTTGCCGAGGATTTTGCCTTGCAGCAGCGGCAAAAACACCTCACCACGAGCGACGGGAAGCAGGCGTTCTGCATCGTCAAGAATGCTGAGTATGTCGTCGTTGGATAAATCGTCCATCGTGATGAGTCCGGGCATGGTGTTCCCTCTGTCCCTTCCATATCCGAAAGACACCCTTGAACATTCCCGCTCCTACGGCTGAGGGCTGTGCCCCCGCGACGAGGTAGCGGAGTCATTATGGGGGGCGAATGCCGACGCAGGGGTATGGTCACGTGGGCGGACGCAGATGCTGCGATAGAAGCCGAGCGTGAAGCACGCTGGAAACGTGTTGAAACCATGACCCTGATGACGGCGCTCTCCTTGCTTCTGTGTGCGGTGTGGTTGGCTTGGCCATCGCTCAAAGGTTTGGTGGCGGGCGAAGGTGTCGCCCTGACGTCCTTTGGCGCACCGTTGCTGTTGGTGATTTGGGGTATTTTCATCCAAGACCTCACGCTTGATGACCCTGCAGCCCGAACACGGGTGGGTTCCGCCAGTGCCTTGGCTTGGCCGGTGATTTTGGTGATCGGGGCGTTGGGGGTTGAAGCAGCCCTCACGCAGCAGTTGTTTGGCAGCCTGCTCATCATCCTGGTTGGTTTGATGCTGCGCAACGCCGCCAACGCCACCATGCGAGGAAATTTCGGTGTGTTGCGCTACCGTTCCATACTCACTGGAATCGGGACAGCCTCGGCCGTTGTCCTCACGCTCACACAAACCTCTTCCTTTTCGTACGTTGACGTCATGCCCATCGTTGCCCTCAGTATGGTTGCCTTGGCTGCCGTTGATACCGTGTACACGTGGACGGTGGGTGACGACCAAAAAGCCGAACGCAAAGCGTTTCGAAAGCGCCTTGACCGCCTTGAACTTCGTTTGTTGGAACTCAAAGCCCAAGGAGCCGCTGTGGCCCAAGCTGCTAGTTTGTTGACCACGGCCAAGGAGGAAGGACACCTTGACCCTGAATACGGTATGCGACTGTTGGATGCCAGCGAGGAAGACATGGAACGTTCCCTCTCCCTCGCCGACGATGTTGAAATCATACGTCTTGATGCGTTGCAAGCCGTGGATGAGGCCGAGAGCATCGCTCCGACCGCTCGCCGGCCTCGCAAGGCCTACGACATGGGCGTGAGAGAGGTCAGCCTTGGCTCGTTACGAGAAGGCGAGCAGTTGTACCGTCAGGCCAAGAAACGAGCCACGGAGATCTTGACTTGGTGGAAGCGAGCAGAGGATGCCATCACCGAAGCAACCCGGGCCTTGGACGGCAAAAAAGGGGACGGTATCGCTCATTTGCGCGTGCTGCTCAGCGATGCCAAGGAAAAACTCAGCAAGGAACAGCCGAAGGAAGCCTACGAATTTGCGATGGTCATTCCCGACCAACTCGAAGCCGATGAAGGGGCCCTTGAGCGAGCCGAGGAAGCGTTGAGCGAGGCGCGTCGGCACCTGAAGCAAACCGACGGATTGGACACGTCACTCATCGAAGAACGCTTGGAACAAGCCCAAGCGGCGTTGGACAGTGGCAATGCCAGCCAAGCGATCGGTTTGGCGGACGGTGTGGTTCGAACGATTGAACGCGAGCGGGCAGCGATGGACGATGTCCTTCGTGCACTCAAGCAGAAGAAAAACCTCGTCAAGCGCTTTGAGGGTCGAGACGATGAAGCCACGTGGAAGGCGGCGTTGGACGAAATCATCGATGCGGCGGACACGCGTCAGTGGTCGCACGCTGGCATGTTGCTTGAACGCATGACGGCGGGGTTGGACAAGGAAGGCCAAGCCAGCGACGATGCGCTGGAACTCTACGATTTCGTGATGGACCAGTGGCGGGTGCTTCGAAATCAATGCGAGGCGGTGAGCATCGGTGTTCAGGACGATGACCGGCGGGCCTGTGAAGCAGCCATCGCCGAGGCGGAAGCGATGCTGGGTGTGAGCAAAATCGAAGCCTGTCTGCAAGCCTTGGCACTCGCCGATGCTGCCATGGAGCGCTTGCGTCGAAGGATTTGATCACAAATCCAGAAGGCCAGCTTTCTCAACCGCTGCGGAGTCGTACAGGGACGGTAGGCCCAAATCAACGGGCATACCGCCGATGGTGACCGTTAAGCCCGTAAGGTGGAGGTACAAACCAAGCGGGCCTTCGTTGGGAAGGTGTCGGTGTGGGTTCTTCTTGTTGCGTTGTTGCCACGCTTCATCGGCGAGCAGGCCAACCCACATGTTGTTGCCCCATGCATGGCGTTTCAAATCCTCTTGCTCAAACGTCGGTGGAATCGCGGTGTTGTGTTTGTTCCAACGATGGCGCCAATCGGTGTCTTGGTCGCACACCCATTCCATCTTGGTGGGTTCTGAAGGCGGAATCTTGGTGTGACCCAAACGAGCAAACTGGAAGAGCAGACTGCGAAGGTGAGGGTGCCGGGCGTGCTTCTGTGACAGGTTTTCAAGGGTTGAAATGGCCGTGAGCGACCTTCCATCGTCATGGTTGAGCAGGGCTTTGACCACTTCGCCGTGCACCCATGTTCCATCCTCGTTGGCATCCAGCACGCGCTCTAGGTGATTGAGGGCCTCCTCGCTTCGACCCTGCATACGCATTCTGGCAATTTCCGAGAGGTACATGGTTCGTTGGGCTGCCTGGGTGGGGGTCTTTCTTCGAAGCGTCACCTCTCCGTTGTTGAATTGACGAAGCATGGCGATGTTGTCACGGGTGAGTGGGTCCACGCTTAGCATGGAGCGAGCCTCAGCGTCCAATCGGTGTTTTGGATTTAACAGGCTGGCCACCCACTTCAATCGGACCGCTTCAACGTCATCGTTGGTCAAGAGATTCAAACGGGGTGCTGCTTCTTTGAGGTCGCGTTGGGCCAAGCTGGCGGTGCACAACACCAGTCTGGCAATTTGTGCGTCTCGCCCACCCTGCAATGCCAACAGGTCAACAGCCAGTTCCTCCGCGTCATCCCATTGGCCGATGGCCGCATGGAGCAACATCTTCGATTTGGTTTGTCGAACCATGTCAAGCCCGACCAGCATGGCTTCTCTCCCGTGAGCAAGCGATTCATACCGCTGAAGAGCGGTGTTCCAATCGTCAGCAGCAATGAGTTCGTTGACCGGTCGTTGTTTGAGGTAAATCATGTCACTCATGCCACGGAGTCGCTTTCGGTCATCGTCCATGGAAGCGTCAAAATTGATTTCATCCAGTTGGCCCGACCTTCGCCAAGAAAGGGCCCAGATGCCCAAAAAGGCGATTTGACCACCGGAGGCCAACATCCAGGTCAACTGTTCCAGCATGTCTTTTTCCAAAACCCCGCAAACGCTGATCTCCCACGAACCGCAGGCGTTTCCTTGAGGAAGAAAACTCGAGTCCCAAAAGGTGATCATGGCGAGCGCCAACAGCAGCATCGACTGACCGGCAAAGCCGGTGAAACAGAAATTCAGAACCGTTGCTTGTTGAATGGGTTCAGCCCGCAGCAGACGGCTGTCGGCCAAACGGATTCCCCCAACGCCCGACACATCTTGGACATCCAAAAACAAAATTCGGGCAACTTCGTACACAAACAGGAAGCCGATGGCGGCCACGTTGAGCAGCAAAAACAAGAGGAGCGACGTGACGATGGGGACGCGAATTCCGGCTTGTGGAATGAAGGAAAACAGTTCGATGAGACCAAACCCAAGCAACCCACCTTCCTCCATGTACGTCGATTGGACGCGATATTCCGGGAGGTCGAGGACGCGGTCGGAATGGACGAACATGGTTGGGTCATAGAGCAGGAGAATCAACGACAGGAAGGTGTTCACGGCCACAAAAGGCATCGCCACCAAGTTGATGTGGACCACTTGGGCGATGAATTGCTGACGTGCATTGGGAAGATGGTTGTGAAAGGGGGAGGCTCCACCTTTGGCGATTTGTTGCGATGATTGCTTGAGGGCTTGCCACGAAGAGCCAAGAATGCGACCGTACGCCAACACCGCCGGGCTGAAGGCAAACAATGCGACGATGCTGTATCGGTTGGTTTGCGACACGCCGTTGGCATCGAGAACAGCTTCCAAAGCATAGGCGAGCAACAACCAAGCCAATGTCAACGAGGCATAGGCGATGTTTCGAGTTCGGGTGTTGTTTTGCAACGTGGCCCGACTCACGCCCAAGGGTCGAATGACCTGTGCTCCAAGCGATGTTCCACTCGAGACGATGGCTGGCAGAACGATCAGAATGAGCGCAAAGGCGACGGAAGGAGCGTGATACCCCGTGGCGTTGCCGCCGCGGTAGTTGAAAAATTCGAACAGAAGAATCAAACTCCCGGTCAGCGCCATCAGGTAAGAGACGACGCCGAATCGTGTGGTTCGTTGGTTGAGCAACTGCTTAACGTCCTCAACCGTGGTCGTGACGCGGTGGACTTCGTAGGTTTTCGTTCCCGTTGGGAACGCCACCTGCAGCCCTTTCAACTGGCGAGGAACGACGTTGGTCCAGAAAAACCAGGCGGTGAGAAAGGCGAGAAAAAGAGGGCCCAACATGGCAGGTGAATAACCTTGAATGATGACAGGGTCGTTCATGGGCCATCACTTTCACTGAGGAGGGACGAGTGCAGGTTGGGTGGCCTTTGACTCGATTTCTTCCACGAGTTGGTCAACGAAGGATTGCAGTGGCAGGTCGGCGATTTGGTCGCCGTTCCTCGCCCGCAAACTCACCGTTTCTTGGTCCATTTCTCCATCGCCCAAAATCACCATGTACGCTGGCTGCAGGCTGCGATGCGTCCGAATTTTCTTTCCGACCGTGTCGTCGCCGTCGTCCACTTCAACGCGAACACCGTTGGCTCGCAGGACATTGGCCACGCGGGCAGCGTAGGCCTTGTGTTTCTCCGAGATGGTGATGATGTGGCATTGGGTTGGCGTCAACCAGGTGGGGAAGCGTCCAGCGAAGTGTTCGATGAGCACGCCGCAAAAGCGTTCCATGGAGCCGAACGGGGCGCGATGAATCATGACCGGTCGATGCAGTTCACCATCGCTGCCCTTGTAGGTCAAATCAAAGCGCTCGGGGAGGTTGTAATCCACCTGCACCGTACCGAGTTGCCATTCTCGTCCGATGACATCCTTCACGACGAAATCGATTTTTGGACCGTAAAACGCTGCTTCGCCCTGTTCTTCCGTCCACGGGACGCCCAAGGATTCGGCGGCCGCTCGACATGCATCCTCGGCCTTGTCCCAACTCGACGGCTCCCCGACATACTTCGTTGAGTCCGGGTCCCTCAACCCAACACGGACACGGTAGTCTTCCATGCCCAATTTTTCGAAGATGATCTGAACAAGTTCGATGCACCCCAACACTTCCTCAGCGAGTTGGTCTTCCGTAACGAAGAGGTGCGCGTCGTCTTGGGTGAATCCACGAACCCGGGTCATGCCAGAGATTTCGCCGGATTGTTCCCAACGGTACACGGTTCCAAATTCAGCCAATCGAAGGGGGAGATTCCGGTAGGAGCGTGGCTGGCTGGCGTAAATCTTGACGTGGTGGGGACAGTTCATCGGCTTGAGCATGTAACCCTCGATATCGCCCGTTTTCATCAGGTTCGACAATTCGCCACAGGTGCAACCCTCATCGGCCAATTTTTTCATCAGGTCCCGTTCAACCAGAGGCGGATACTGCGACTCTTGGTAGTAGGGGAAATGCCCTGATGTTCGGTACAGGTCGAGCTTTCCAATGTGGGGCGTGAAGACCTGTGCGTAGCCTTGGCGGCGCAGGTGGTGAGAGATGAAATCCTGAAGTTCTTGGCGAAGGATGGCTCCACGAGGGGTCCAGAGAATCAGCCCTTGGCCAACGTCCTCGTCGATGTGGAACAACTGCAAATCTTTGCCAAGTTTGCGATGGTCTCGCTTTTTGGCTTCTTCCATACGATGCAACGTTGCTTTCAGCGCTTCTTTGCTGGGCTCAACCAGCCCGTAGATGCGGACCAATTGCTCGCGGTCTTGGTCACCTCGCCAATAGGCTGAGGAAACAGAGGTGAGTTTCACAAACATCAGTTTCGATGTACTGGGAACGTGTGGGCCGAGGCACAAATCGTACCATTCACCTTGCTTGTAAATCGTGGAACCGTCACCCGCTTCGAGTTTGTCGTCAATGATTTCAATTTTGTAGGGGTTGTGAACAAAATGTTCTCGCAGACTTGTTTGGTCGAGTTCAACGCGCTCAACCGTGAGGTTTCGGCGAGCCAGTTCTTGCATCTTCTTCTCAATGGTTTTCAAATCGCTTTCTGCGATCGGTTCCATGGCGAAGTCGTAGTAGAACCCTCGGTCAATCGCCGGGCCAATGGTCGGCAAAGCGCCAGGGTAGAGTTCCATCACCGCTTGCGCAAGGAGGTGAGCGGCAGAATGACGGAGAATGTGGATGCCCTCTTCTGATTCAGCAAGGATGCCCTCGATGGAACAGGTGTCGTTGAGGATGTGGGAAAGGTCGCGGTCTGTTCCGTTGATTTTTGCAGCCAAACATCCGTGTTTTTTCCCCAAGGCATCGGTGATGACCTCGCCGCACGTCACGCCTGCGGCGTATTCGTTCACGGTACCATCGGGCAAGGTGATGTGAATCATCGTCATGCGGTTTCACCCTCCGGCAACCCTACGGGGTTGCACCCTTGCTATCAATCCCGCGCTTACCAACGCCGTGTGGGTGGTCGGTTTTACCACTCGACATCAAAGTCGTCACCCTGTTGCGTTGAGGGTGCTTTGAGGATGGTTTGGCTGGGGGCAGGGTCTTCCTCGTCGTCGCTGGTGGTGCTTTTTTCCTCCCGCTGCTGAGGTGCCTTGACGGCAAAGGACTCGCGGTCCTCAACGGCGTCAATGCGTTGGTTGTACGCAACGGGCGTGACGGGAGGCGATGAAGGGGGTGACGCTTCGGTTTCCGTTGTTGCCTCGACCTTGAGGTTCTCCTCGCCGACCTTCAACTCTGCAAAATCTCGGGCCAACACGTCGTCCAGATTGGGGGTGTCTTCTCTGCGGCCTTTCATGAGCCTCCATGACCGGTTCGCCTCATGAATGCTCGGGTTGTTGAAGTCACCTCCGGGGGGAACTTTTGACCTACAGGTCTTTTTGAAGGGAGGCCTCAACCGTCGTTCATGCGCCTGGGCATCGTGGTCAATCCCGACGCTGGCCTCGGTGGCAAATTGGGGTTCAAAGGCAGCGATGGCCGTGCCGAGGAAGCGAGGGCTGCTGGAGCCGAAGACCGAGCAGGTCCTCGCATGACGCAGTGCTTGAACCATCTTTGCTCGCTGCTTGCCTCCTCGCTCAACCGCACCGGCACCACCCTCACGCTGCTTGGATGGGAAGGGCGCATGGGCTCCACGTGGGCGCCGATGGCCGCCGGTGTGGAGCATGCTTGGGCGGGTGAAACACCCGAACACACCCGTCCAGAGGACACCGCCGCCTTGGTCAAACAACTGATCGATGCCGAGGTCGACGCCATCCTCTATGCCGGGGGAGACGGGACCACACGGGACATCGTCAACACCCTCGAGGGGTTGGGCGACGAAGCCCAAAAAACAGCGCTGATCGGTGTGCCCGGCGGTGTAAAAATGCATTCCGGATGCTTCGCAACCACGCCCAAGGCTGCCGCTGAAGTGGTGCTTTCGTTTGCGATGGGCGATTTGCGAACAGCCATCACCGAAGTCATGGACCTTGACGAAGTCATCTATCAGGAAGGGGTTTGGAAAGTTCGGATGTACGGCGAAGCCTGGACGCCTTCCTCGCCGCGTTTCATGCAGGGTGCCAAGGAACAGGTCGAGCGCGTCAGTGAAGAGGACACCATCGAAGGCTTGGCCCAGCACATTGGTACGCTGCTTGAGGATGAACCCGACTTGATGGTGGTGTGGGGAAGCGGCGGCACGCTGCGAAGGATGGGTGAACACCTCGGCCACGCCCTGACCTTGCTTGGCATCGATGTCCAACACGGCCAAACCGTGCATGCCGACCTCAACGAAGCCGACCTTCTCGAGGTGATTTCCAAGCACGTTGACAACGAAGGGAACCCTCGGCCGGTGTTGCTGCTGCTCTCGCCGATGGGCGGTCAAGGCTTCCTCATCGGTCGAGGGAACCTGCAACTCTCGCCGGCGGTGCTTCGATTGATCGGTCACAGCAACATTTTGGGAGTGGCCACACCTTCCAAACTCATTGGACTGGAAGCCGTTCGTATCGACACCGGTGATGAGTCCTTGGACGGGGAGTTCCAAACGAAGCGTTTCATCAAAATCCTTCAGGGGTTCCGTACAACTCGCCTCATTCGGGTTGCCGAAGTCTAGGTTGACCCAAAGCCGTTCGCTGCGTACGTGATTGCACGGCACTTCGCGCGGCAGTCCTAGGTTGAAATACGGTCGGACATTGCCCCTCGACATGATACAACAACGCGTGGTGGTTTTAACCGGAGCAGGAATTTCAGCAGAATCGGGTATCCGTACGTTTCGGGACAACGACGGTTTGTGGGAGAATTTCCACATCGAAGATGTTGCAACGCCCCAAGGGTGGGCCGCAGACCCCTCGTTGGTCTGGAGGTTCTATCAGGGCCGGCGACGGCAACTCAACGAGGTTGAACCGAATCCCGCACACAAGGCGCTCGCCGAGCTTCAGCAGGGCGTTGATTCGTTTCTCCTTATCACCCAAAACGTGGACGACCTTCACGAACGTGGTGGCAGCAACGACGTGCTGCACATGCACGGGGAGCTCAGAACCCTGCGCTGTGAGGTCAGCGGGCGATCTGAAGAGCGAATGGAAGCCGACGATTTGACGGATGAATTTGCATTCTGCACCTGCTGCAGCGAACCACAACGCATGCGTCCGGACATTGTTTGGTTCGGGGAAGTGCCCATGGGCATGGAAACCATCTACCAAGCGGTTGAAGCCTGTGAAGTGTTCATCGTCATTGGAAGTTCGGGGCACGTCTACCCTGCAGCCGACCTGGTGAACATTGCCAATGACGTGGGAGCAAGGACGGTTCTCGTCAATGCTGAGGCGCCTGCAAACGCCCATGCGTTCGATGAAATGCATCTTGGAAAAGCCGGAGAGTTGCTTCCATCCTTGGTCAGTGAATGGTTGGCTGCCGAGGACTGAGTGTTGTCAACGGTAGGCATGGAGAGAGCCCACTGCAAGCCCATGTTGACATGCTCGTCGTGTGTA
>JBMZJQ010000015.1:0-38157 GCA_049617635.1 Candidatus Poseidonia sp. | reverse complement strand
CCAAGAAGAGGGTTCATCGGTGTACGATCTTAAGCCCGAAGACGAGGCTTGAATGACCGTCTTCACTGGATGATCTTCAGGACCCAGACCCATCAACAGGTTTGGCCCACACACCGTTCTGTGTCAACCTACCTCAATGGAGGCCAATTGAATCATTGCGTACAGGGCTCATTAGCACGTAGGGTTTGTTTTACGCTCATCTTCATCTGCGCTGTCCCAGTTGATCTCCCAGGAGTTTACGACGGTAAATGACGTGGAGAAATCAGTCCCGAGGCCGATATTGGTCACGGACAGTGTGAAGTCATAGCAACCATTGCCATCGAAAAATTCCTCTTTTTCCACATACTCAAATCCGTCATTGTCCACGGCAGTCCCCGATAGCGGTAAGAAACCAAAAACAGCCGAAGACTTTGCACCGGAATGATCAGACGTCCACTTGGCGACATCACCATCAAGAGTCACCGTTGGATGGGAATATTGCATTCCATTTGGGGAAGTTATGGTGAGGGTGTATGTTTGTTGGCCTACAAATCCTCGCATGTTGTTACTCAGAGCAAAACTATGTGCCCCGTCATCCATGGCCTTTTCACCCTCGGCAAACAGTCCTACATACGCCTGAAGCCTCAAACCCTCAATTTCGGAAGAACCTTCGCCCGCACTCGAACCCCTATCTGTTGAAACATATGTGGTGAATTGAACGCCTCCATTTTGGGCTTGCCTCGTCAAAAATCGTGAATTGATATCGAGTTCTACGGTGTTTCCGTTTGATGACTTCGCCTTGAGTGTGTATGTCTTGATGACCGTGCCGTCATATGTTTCGGTGTTCCCGTCAAAGAAGTCGTTAATCGGTACATTGAATCGTTTAATATCACTTGTCATATCTGCCGAACCAGTCCAAAGCACATCATCATCCGAAAGAATTTCCACGTCAACAGAATTGAAGTTTCCACGTACTGCAAAATCCAATTCGTCATTTGCTTCGTCAATGGCAACATCTGTAACTGCAATGGAAGCCGTTGAGGGGAAGGTAAGGATGACGATGTACGGTCCGGTGGCCACCAATAACGCCACAATGACACTTGCATACAGTTTGGGTTTACTCACACTTCCTCGCATTCGATCGGCTTGGACAATCGCACCAATTCCGAGAATCAAGACAAGGGAGACCACGATGAAGCCCCATGCACCTCCCTGGAGCGAGAGGATGGCTCCCAAGAGAATGACGACCCATCCGCCCAAACTGAGCTTCATCGCCGTGTCAGGAGAGCCGCTGGCAGGGGCGTTTGCAACAACGGCTGCTGCAGCGGCCTGCACCACTACGGGCTCAGGCGCTTCGTCGGTATCTGCTTCTTTTGCACTGTTGGCTTTGTCCAGTAATCCACCCATGGTCAATCCCCGTTAACGCTTCGTTTTGCGATTGAGATTATCAATCCAACCCCTGTTTGAATCGCAACAGGGGATTTTGTGGGGTCGGTGTCAGAGGCCGGGAGCGGCTTCTCGCCATTCCTCTTCGCCTTCTTCATCGGTGTTGAGGAAACGGCGACCAGCAACTGCACCAGCCAGAGCAATCATCGAGATAGCAGGTACGACTTCGAAGCCGGGGAGGTAGACGCCACGGACATAGACCGTGATCATCTGGGACTCTCGGTTGCAGCCACCGTTCTGGCAGGCAAACTCGGATTCAGCGTAAAACTCCAAGACATGGTAAGCGTCTGACCAACCCTGATTCTTGGGCGTTCGCACCATGATGCGAGCGGTCTCTGGGGCAGCGTTGGGCTCGATGGTCACCACGGTTTGTGGAAGGTTGACGGTGAAGCCGGCTTCTTCGAGCGTTTCACGGGTGTTTTCGGTCACACCGATTTTCATACGGTCGATTTGGTTACCGAAGTTGTACACCTTGAACTGGAAGTTCTTATCGGTCTTCGGCATCAACTGGACGAAAGGTTCGACGGCCTCAACTTGAACGATGCTGAATTGCATGATGTTGATCAGGGCATTCACCTGAGAGGTGGCGATGTTGGGTGGCGGCACGTTGTTGATTTCTTGCACTTCGGCGGAAACAGTCAACTGGCGTGATTGCATTTGCATGTAGGGGTTGGCGCGGACGACGACTTGGAAGTCGACCTCTTGTCCTGCACCGACGTACATGTCGCCGGGAGCGGCTGTTGCCAAACCGTCGCTGGTCACGCGAATGGCCACCTTCTCGACGTAGGTGGTGGGGTTGGAGACCGTACATGTAGTGTATCCAGTGAGGGTGGCACCAGGCTTGACCTCAACCTGAATTTGGCCGGGAGCGCAAGTCATGGAGACGGCAGCACCGGAAAATTGCGCAGAGGCGGGCACGGCCACGACCATCAGCGAACAAAAGTAGATTCCCAGCAATGCAACAACGCGCTTCCATGCCGACATAGTCTCACCTATCGGTCTTCCCAACCTTCCCCACCTCATAACGGTTATGGGTGTGATGTGCGGAAAACAGGCCTTCAATGCAGTGGAGCGTTTTGGTGGGCCCGAAGGGAGTTGAACCCTTGACCTCCCGGTTATGAGCCGGGCGCTCTAACCAACTAAGCTACGGGCCCCGTGAGGGGGTTTTGACATCGCATGATGAACCTTCTTGTGGTCAATCAAACTGTGCCAGCGAGGATTGCGAAGGTTTCACCCATTCGCGAGCACTCTGCTCGAGTTCGTCTCTCAGTGCTTCTGGAACGAAGATCAAGCATTGTTCGTGGGGTTGGACCAGCGAACGTATGAGGGCAGAATGCTCGGAGACATCGCGCCCGTCTTCGAGGAGAATACCGCCAACATAAGGCAGGTAACCACGCTTGCTGATGCGGGCCTGAATCATGTCAATATCGGGGTCAAAGCCTCGTTCAAGAAGGAGTTCTCGAATACGTGGAGCGACCAAATCGGCCATCTCAACGGTAAAGTTGCTGATGCGCAACGACTTGTGATAGTCCTTTCTCGAAAGCAGTCGTTGAGCGTAAGAAGACAGGTAAACATCCTCGTGATTCGCCCAATGCGGCAAGGCCACTTTCACATGGGCATCGTTGAGCAGAACGTATTCTTCTGCAGACAAATTCGTGTTGAGCAACATGTGGGCCAGTTCCTCAGACAGCGTCAGGGCACCTTCCTGTGCGAGTGCTCTTGCCCGTTCGAGCATGTTCACCAGGTAGGCCTGCGTAAGCATGTTGACCTTGTGAAAGTAGACCTGCTGGTACATGTGATAGCGTGTCACCAAGTAGGCTTCGATGGCAGGGAGCCCCCATTGTTTCACGAACAAACGACCGTCCTGTCCAACACGGAGCGCACGAATCACGCGGGCGCTGTCAAAACCACCAATTTGTGCACCGGTGTTGGCTTGGTCTCGAATCATGTAGTCCATCCGATCGACATCGAGTTGACTGCTCACAATCTCCTTCATGAATCGAGGAATGGGTTCACCGTCGTGCTCGTCATGCCCGTCCATCAACGCAAACAATCGTCCAAGACGTTGTGGCCCGAGCACATCGGCAACGGCACGACCAAGGTCGGTCTGCGATGATTCGAGAATGCGACGCCCCCATGCCTCGTGGGAGGCGAAGGTGGCGTACACTCGGGGTGTTTCCAGCAGGTGGGAATACGGGGGGTGGCCGATGTCGTGGAGCAAAGCGGCCAGTTGAACCAACTCCACATCCTCATCGCTCATCAATCCGGGGTGAACCTCGTTGAGGTGCTGTGCGAGGGTACCGGCGAGGTGGTATGCACCGAGTGAATGGGCAAAGCGGTTGTGCGTAGCAGCAGGGAACACGTACTCGCACGTCGAGAGTTGTTGAATTGCCCGGAGACGTTGGAATTCGGGGGTGTCGATGATGGTTGAATGGGCAGATGGGACGAAAATATCCCGATGGATTTCATCGCGAATAACCCGTTCACGACCGTTCATGGTGACTCTCCGTCAAGTTTGCTCTTTATATCACTTCTCGGCGAGCCGGAAAATGGCACATGGATAAGCCCTAAGCCCGAAAGGGTTCAGCCGGTGGCATGGCGGATGCTGTGAAAGGCCTGATGGACCGCATCACCAACGACGACCCCGAAACGCGCGGACAACAATTGTGGGTGATGTTCGCTTTGGCCATGTTTCTCGTGGCGACGTTGAACTGGTACGCCTATGTTCGTGAACCGGAAGTGATTCGCGTTGAGCAGTTGCTTGAATACAAGAACGAGGTCGTGAAAGTTCAAGGCACCCTCATCTCCTGGGTGGAAGACCCCTTCGCCTCAGGCGACGACCGCATTGATGCCATCATTGACGACGGTACTGGGGTGGTGGAAACACGGTGGTTCAGACCCGGCAACATGCCACCCATTGGCACAACGGTCACAGTGATGGGTGACGTCATCGAATACGACGGTCGTATCTGGATTCAATCGCTTGGAGCAGGGGCCATGGAATGGACCACAGCCGACCTACCCGAGGTGGAGATTCTGGGTATTGCAGATGTGGCGAAAGACCCCGCAGCCTACGACGGTCAAGTGATTCAACTGACCGGTTACATCGATAGGTCCATTGCACCCGACACCACCTTCACCTCTGCTTATTTGGGCGACCACCCCAACTATGGAAACTCAGACCACCGAATGCATCTGACCATCCGGTCCTCCATCGGCGAGTGGGTGGAAGCAACCGCCAAGGTAGAGGTGCAAGGCATGCTCACCTACCAGCAACGGGACCTTCGATGGAGTTTGCAAATCCAAGGCCCCGAAATTCTCGTGGACCGAAACCACGTCCTGAACGTCCCTCAGCTCGATTGGGGCGCTCAGGCCACGTGGAGTTATCAATCCGGGCAAACCGTGACCATGACCGGCGTCCTTCTGACCGGCGAAGGCGATTGGACCTTGTACGGGCCAAGCGGTGAGACCATTTGTGTCGTTCCAACCGATGAGGATCGTACAGCCGCCTCAAGCGGAAGCCTGGACAACACCGTTCAAACCGTCGAAGGACGTTTGATGTGGTCGTCATCTGTTGCTGGATGGTGCATCGATGCCAACATGGGCATGAGTCCAACCCTTGTCAACCCGGAAACACCGGTTGGTTTGTTGGCGATGTTGTCTGCGGACCCCGTCCGGATGTTGGAGGATACCGAGGCCACTTACACCCTCTCGGCCTACATCAAATACGCCGTTGAACCAAGTGTGGAACAGGAAAATGCCTACTTCGTGGACGCCGCTGCCTACACGCCCGGATGGACAAGCATTGTCGTCACGGTCCCCGGGCCGAGGACCGTGTGGCTTGAGGCAGGCCAGAACATCGTGAGCAACGTTTCGGTAACCTGGGACGACGAAAACATGCGCCTTCGTCTTGTGGTTCACGACTACACCCTTGGCCCCGTCCCTTCAGCACGAACATTGCTTTGGGACGACGGTGCAACGCAATGGAGTTATTCTCGCGACCAAAACGTGCTCATCAACGGCAAGGCCATCTATGAAAACGACGAATGGCGATTGTACCGCGACGGTTCAGACGAATCGATCAAGATCGACCCTCACGGTCAGGCCATCGGAACCGACGAATGGCATGCAAATCAATCCATGACGTGGACCGGGCGTTTGCGTCAAGTGCAGAGCGACGATGGCATGAGCCTGGTCTACCTCCTGGACCAAGCCGATGCCGTTGACACCGACGGGGATGGACTTAGCGACACCCTCGAAGATGCTTTCGGAACGTCGGTCACCTCTGAGGACAGCGATGACGACGGCCTGTCCGACCGCGAGGAATACATCAATGCACAAACGTGAGGGTTGACCATGTTGGAAGGCTACTTTTTGGACTTGGCGTGGTTGTTGGGCGCCTTGTTCTTTGGCGTCATGCTCGGGTCCCTCACGGGTTTGATTCCGGGCTTTCACGTCAACAACGTGGCGCTGATTTTGTTGGCTTTGTCACCTGCCCTGCTCGATTTGGGTATCCCCCTCTCGGCCGTTGCAGCGATCATCGTCGCCACCGGGACCGTCCATACGTTCCTGAACTACATCCCTTCCGCCCTTATCGGTGCACCTGACGGTGACACAGCCTTGTCCTTGTTGCCCGGGCACCGCATGTTGTTGTCTGGAAACGCTGCCCGTGGCGTGGCTTGGTCGGCACGGGGCTCTCAACTCGGTCTTTTCCTCTCCCTGCCACTCATCGTCCTCGCTCGAATTGCGTTTGGACCTGAGCTCGGCTGGTACGAAGACCTGCGTTCGGTGTTGCCGTTTGTGCTGCTCAGCATCTCGCTGTTGTTGCTCGCCACCGAAACAACGCGGTTGGACTGGCCAATCTGGATGCAAAAATTGTCCATGGGTCGTTTGGGACGGGATTCCCGCTTTGCAGGGTTCCTCACGGCAACGGCCTTCTTCCTTCTGGCCGGCATGTACGGCTGGGGTGTGTTCACGCTCCCCGCACGCTCTCCAGTGGGTATGCCGGATGCCAGTCTCCTGCTGCCCAGTCTCGCTGGCTTGTTCGGCATTGCCAACCTCCTCGACATTTACGCCACCACCTCTCACCTCCCTCCTCAGCGGGAGAATTGGTCGCTTCCTCCCGTCCGGCCCTTGGTCGTGCCATGCTTTTGGTCAAGCGTTGCTGGTGCCTCCATGGGGGTGCTACCGGGCATGACCGCTTCCCAAGCCACGGTGTTGGTGATGGGCGGACGAAACCTGGCAGCCAAAGCGCAGGGTCGGCAGGGCTACGGCATGGATTGGGAAACGCGCCGCCTCACCGAATTGTCGGACGATGAATTGTTGGAAATCGCCAAGGCAGAAGCGGAAGACGGTGTTGAAGGTCCTCAGACCAAACAAGATTTGGAAATCATTGCCATCTTGTCCGCTGTCAACACCGCCGTGACCGTGATGGTGCTTGGTTTCCTGTACATCATCAGCCGTTCAAGGTCGGGTGCAACGTTGGCTCTGAAAATGATGTACCCAATTGAAACCTGGTCTTCACTCGAGCCCACAAGTGACTTCATCCGCTTGTTGGCCGTCACCCTCGCCGCTGGCCTGCTCGCCATGCCGATGATGAGGTATGTTGGCATGGGCATGCTTCGACTCCACGCAGCCATACCGCTTCAGCAGATGGTCATGGGCGTGATTCTCTTTGTCGTGGCGTTGGTCTGGCTGTCAACCGGCTTTGTCGGCATCGGCGTGCTCATCGTCGGCACCATCATTGGCCTCTTGCCACCCCGTATCGGTATACGACGCTCCCACGGCATGGGAATCATTCTGGTCCCCATCATGATCTACACCTTCGCCCAAAAATTCGACAGTTTTGGATTCATCTGAACAAGGACGTGTACACATGAACAACACCCGCACCGCCACCAGCCTGATGCTCCTCTTCCTCCTTTCGCTTGCACTCCCGCTTGCAAGTGAACCACTCGATGATGGATGGGGACAACCCCTGCTCACTTCGGCTCGCTCAACCGCCTGCAGCGGAAGTGTTTGCATCAACGAAGTCATTCCCGACCCGCAAGGTGCAGACACCGGTCTCTACCCCAACGGCGAGTGGTTTGAACTCTTCAACAACGGCGGCATGGACGTCGATTTGACCGGTTGGAAGGTGACCACCAGCGCCCAGAAAACCCTCGCGTTCAACGCCAACACCATCGTTGGTTACCAAGCCGGAAACAGTTCATCGTGGACCATCAGCCCCGGTGAATACGTGGTGATTGCCCGCAACGGTGACAGCAATTTCTACATGACCAACACGGGCCTGTCCATGACGCTTGTCGACAACAACAACAACAACCTCCACACCGCCACGTGGGGTGCTGTCACCTCAGGAACGAGTTATGAACAGGACTCGTCCAATCTCACGGCCAATTGGATCGCCACCGGTTCGCCCTCGCCGGGCCAAATCAATTCGGCGGGCGGCCCGACAACCCTCATTCCCGGCGACCTCATCATCTCCGAGGTCATGGCCAACCCTTGGCCCTCGTTTGACAACGCAACATGGCCGGGAGGTGAATGGGTTGAGGTGATGAACACCGGTAGCAGCGACATCGATTTGACCGGTTATAGTTTGATGGATGCTGCAGGGAACGTCCTCGAATTCAACAGCACGCACCTGGTGAACGTCACGGCCAGCAGCAGCAGTTACCTCATCTCGCCCGGACAACACCGCATCGTGGCCGTGAACGGGACAAGCCCGTACGGCGTGTTGAACAACGGGGCTGAAACGCTCACGCTGAAGTGGCCCAACGGCAGCCCTTCGCAAGAGGTCTCGTGGACCTCAACCCTCCAAGGATTCTCGCTCACGGCGTCCACGCAACCCAACGGGCTGTGGTCCTACGCATCCTACCCATCGCCCGAGGGCATGAACCCGATGGCGATTGAATTGATGCCTCGCCAAACCTTTGACGTGCAAATGACCGAATTGATGTCCAATGCCACCAACGATGGCGCCGGCTTCCCCGATGGTGAATGGATTGAACTCCACAACACGGGAACCATCGCCGTGGATTTGATGGGATGGACCGTTCTTGACGGCATGGGCAACATCACCCACCTTGACCCTGGTACGTTGGTCTTCAACAGCAGCCAAGGAGCCAGCCTTATCGATGCTGGAGAACGTCGGTTGGTGCAATTCACGAGCGACACCCAACTGTGGGATGATTACAACCACCTCTTCCTGCGCGATGCCTCGGGACAAACGGTGGACACCGCTGTTTACACCACCGATTATGGAGAAGATGTAGCGCTTATTCGTGGCAATCAACCGACCGACCCGTGGGTTCCTGCAGCGTGGAAAACACCCGGTCAACCTGAGCCCGGAACGACCCCTTCGGCGAGCACGGTTCGGTTTTCAGAAGTGCTGCCCGATGCTGTTGGGGCCGACAACCAACAATGGCCCAACGGTGAATGGCTCGAGCTTCATAACTACGGAACCATGGATGTGGACCTCACCGGATGGAAACTCCAAGCAGCATCGCGAAGCATGACCCTCCACGAATTCAACATGCCCTTCCAAGCCACACCGATTCTGCCTGCTGGCGATGTCACGCTGGTTGCTCTCAACGGCACCAGTTCCTTTTACCTCAAGCACACCGCTCCCGATTCTATCGGTCTGCTCGATGCTGCAGGTTCGACCGTTGACACCATCACCTGGACGGACACGGTTGAGGGTGAATCCCTCGTTGCCCCCAACAGCACCCATGCAGGCGTTGGCCCCAACGGCTCGACCGCCACGGGTGATTGGATTCTCTCAGCATGGCCCACACCCGGCGAACGCAACCCTGTGTGGCCAGCCTACACGGGCTCAACCGAACTCGCCATCACCGAGGTGCTGCCGTACTGCAACGACGATTCCATCACGCCAACCGAAGACTGGGTTGAACTCCACAACACCGGAGCATCACCGCTCAACATCAGTCGCTGGTCCGTACTCAACGCTGACGGTGACCGCCGCTTTGTCCGCCTGAGCGACCTCTGGACCGAGGCCAACGCCACGCCAAGCGACCTCCTCCAACCCGATGAACGAGCGGTGTTCACGATGGACGAGTGGATCTTGAGTGGGCTGGGCGATTCCTTTGACCTGCTCCACCCGGATGGCGACGCTGTCGACCGGGCCGTGTGGACCACCATCACGGATTGCCAAACGCTGATGCCAGGCGAGGCATCCGGCGACGACTGGCAACACACCTTGTGGCCAACACCGGGTGCATCCGAACCCGATGCAAGCCAATTTGCGGGGAAGGACGACCTGATGTTCACGCGCTTCATGCCTGCGGCCTCCACCAGTGCTTCAAGCGACATGGAGTTCATTGAAATCAGCAACCACGGTGACCAATTGGCCGTCTTGAACGGCTGGACGCTGCGTTCAACCACCGGCGCTATGAGTTCTTACGATGCTACCATCACATCCTTGATGATTCAACCCCAAAGCAGTGTACTCTTGGCCAACGAGGCCGACCAATTGACGCAATACGAACAAGGTACGGTGGTCGATATCAGCGTGGCGTTGGACCGGGCGTTTTACTTCCCCAACACCGGAGCAGCCATCCAATTGCTGGACCCCTCCGGTGTTCAGGCAGACACCCTCGTGTACGGCAATGGCCCCGTGACCCTCTCGGGTTGGAGCGGCATTGCCCTCGTGGAACCCATCACCAATTTGGACAACATCATCTATCTTCGTGGAAACGGCTGCGGCGACGCTCCCGACACCAACACAGTAGCCGACTGGCATGTTCGATGGAGTCGCCTCGGAGGCAGCACCTTCTGCTTTGAAACCACCCTTTCCAGCACCGGCTCCATCACGCCGTTGCTCGCTCCAGAACACGGTCTGGTCGACCTCTTGGCTTGGATTGATGGCGCCTCCACCAGTTTGCACGTTCACCTGTACCAATTGCAAGAGGCTCACCTCGTTCAAGCCATGATCGATGCCAACAACCGAGGTGTCGAGGTGACGGTCGTGCTCGATTACGGAGACGATTGGTGGAATCAATACGACATGGACGCCCAACGTGGCATGGCCACCCAACTGTTGTCCGCCGGCGTGGACGTTCATTGGTTTGGTGACACCGGAGAAAACCCCTATGCGTACGTGCACAGCAAGGTCGCAGTTCGCGACGACCAAAGCGTTTGGATGGGTTCAGGGAATTGGAAATCCTCCTCACAACCCGCTCCCGACCAAGCAGGGAACCGTGACTGGGGCGTTATCGTGGACGACGCATCGTTCGCACAACTCGTTCTGCAGCATCTTGCTTTTGATGAAGATGTGGAAAAGGGCCACATCACCCCTGTCTCGCTCTCGGACGCACCCAACGCTTGGTCGATGCCCTCAACGGGGGCGGTGGTGGGAGAAACGGCAACGAGCATCACCGGACCCTACGACGCGACCTTGCTGGTTTGCCCGGACAACTGCATTGATGCCTTGGTACAGATGTTGGACGAGGCCGATGAAGAAATTCTGCTTTCGTTGCAATACCTCGACCTTGATTGGTCGTACGGGTGGGGTGAAAACCCCATCGTCAAAGCGCTCGAAGACGCAGCCGAACGGGGTGTGCGCATGCGCTTAATCCTCAACGGCGCCTACCTCGACGAAGACATCCAACACGTCGTTGACCAAATGAACGAAGAGTGGAACTTCACCAACGGATACGACACGGCAGCCATCGTCATGAGTTCGGACGAACAGGTCACGAAGTTGCACAACAAAGGAGCGATCATCGATGGTGAACACGTTCTGGTTTCGTCCATCAATTGGGGCGACTCCGCTCTGGTTCGAAACCGGGAAATGGGCGTCTTGCTCTCGAGCACGGCGGTCGCTGAACCGTACGTCGCGTCGTGGTGGGACGATTGGAACCGCCTGGACAACACCACCGATAGCGACCAAGACCGACTCCTCGATGCGTGGGAAGTTGAACAGGGCTTGAACCGAACCATGCGCAGTGTCGCTGGCGATGCGTTGTCCGACGAATCCATGTTGGACCCTGACGGCGACGGGTTGAACAATTTCGCAGAACAGTTGCACGGTGGCAACCCACACGCCGCAGACACCGATGGTGATTGCATCCCCGACGCCGTCGAGGTGGCTTGGGCACAGTCCACCGCGCTCGATACATCCGTTGAAGACGTCTTGCCGTTGGATGCATTGACCAAGGCCGATGCAGACGGCGATGGTGTGGACGAGAGCGAAGCCTTGGGCTGTGACCTCGGAGGCGTTGAAATCCCGGAAGAGAACAACACGGGAACGGTCACCACCGATGACGATGGCGACGGCGTCAACAACGATGTTGATGAATGTCCCAACACGACGGCAGGTGCTGCGACCGATGACAAGGGTTGCTCTTCGGCCCAGCGGGCGGCGTTGGTGGAAGACAGCAGCGAAAACACCGCCGGTGAGGCTGCCCAATCCTTCTTCCTGATTGTCATGATTCTCGCACTGGCCCTGTCCGGTGGCGCCTACCTCATCCTTCAACGGATGAGAAAGGACGGTGATGGCCACAAAGCCAATCTGACCGAGCAGGCTTTTGCCGAATCGGCGGTTGCTCCGGTCCAAACGGCGACATGGCAAGCCCCCGTCCTCGATGCGTCGACTCCGACCGTTACGCCCGAGATGTTGGCGAGGGTTCCCGGTTGGACGGCCGACATGGTCACGCAATACCTCCTTCAGGGCTGGACGATGGACCAACTGGCCACCTACTATCAGGAACAAGTGGCTCAACACGATCAGGCAGAGCAACATTGAAACGGGACCTTGCCAACCCCACGCTGATAACCATGGAGATGCGAAGCAGCAACCCCGTTCTCAGTCAAAAATTTTGGAGCAACCTTTCGGGAACCGAGCGCATGACCCTCGAGGGGAGCATGCAAAAAATCGGCATCCTTCTGGGACTGACCGTCATCAGCGCTCTTGTTTCTGCTGTGCTTTGTTTTAACGCTCTCAACACGGGCAACGGTGGACTCATGATCGGCGGATTAACCATCCTCGGCTTCGGGGGAGGATTCATTCTTGGCCTCATCATCATGTTCGTTCGACCTCAACATCCAGCGCCGCTGATGAGCCTCTATGCCATCCTTCAAGGCGTGGCCATCGGGGCATTTTCCATCTACTTTGAATCCACTTACCCGGGCATTGTGTTCCAAGCAGCGTTCGGCACCATCGGAATTACGGTCACCATGTATGCCATGTATTCATCACGAACCATTCGTCCTACGCCGATGTTCAACAAGGTGATTGGTGGCCTTGTACTCAGTATCGTGCTCCTCTACCTGACATCGTTCTTTCTGAGCATGTTTACCGCCTACAGCGTCCCATTCCTCCACAGCACCGGCCCCATCGGCATCGCTGTCACGGCCTTCATTCTCGTTGTTGCCTCACTCACCCTTATCTCTGACTTTGGATTCATTGAATCGGGTACCCGCTACGGTGCTCCAAAGAACATGGAATGGTACGCTGCCTTCGGCATTCTGATGTCGCTGATCTGGATTTACATTGAAATGGTCAAGCTCATCTGGAAACTCCGAGTCTTTGCACAGGATTGATGCGAACATGGCGCGCACCATTCCCACCGTCGATTTTGAACTCGCACGCTCAGACGATGAAACCGACCGTGCACGTTTTGTTCAAGAGGTGGGCGACGCCCTCAAAGACATCGGATTTTTTGCACTTGTCAACCACGGGATTCCACGGGAACTCATTGACGAAACCTACCGCCAGTGCGACGCCTTTTTTGATTTGGATGAGGCATCAAAGCGACGCTACCTGCGTCCCGAAATTGGCCACCAACGGGGCTACACCGCCTTTGGTGTTGAGCATGCCAAGGACAACCCTGCACCTGACTTGAAGGAGTTCTGGCAAGCAGGGCGACCGTATCCCGACAATGGCACCACACCGACCTATCCTCAAAACATCTGGCCAACAGAGGATGTGCCGGCCTTCCAGGCGACCACTGAAGCCCTGTACGGCGGCATGGAAGCCTTGGCAAAACGCTTGCTTGAAGCCTGTTCGTTGTACTTGCACAAAGATGCATCGTGGCTGCCGGACATGTCGGTTGAAGGCAACACCATCATGCGGATGATTCACTATCCACCTCTGGACGCCAGCATGCCGGAGGGGGCCGTTCGTTCAGCGGCCCACGAAGACATCAATTTCATCACGTTGCTGGTGACCGCAACCGCCGACGGTCTGGAAGTCATGGACCACGACGGAACCTGGATTCAGGTGCAAGGCGACCAAGACGCCATCATCGTTGATTCCGGAGACATGCTCCAAAACCTCACCAACGGCTTGTTCAAATCCACCACGCATCGTGTGGTCAATCCAAAGGACTCGAACACGCGTCGATACTCCATGCCTATGTTTGTTCATCCGCGAAACGAGGTGGATTTGACCCCACTTCCGGATTTCGTCCGCATAACCGGTGGTACGCCAAAGTATCCCGCCATCCTCGCCGGGGAATACCTGCACCAAAGGCTGAAGGAAATCGGTTTGATTTGAGGTGGAACCGTGGATGTTTCGGCCTTGGTGAATGCCGTTCAACAAGGTCATTCACAACCATCCCAAGACCTCGCTGATTTCGTTGCCGGGGTGGCCGACGGGACGGTCACGAGGGCCGACGCCACACGATGGCTCAAGGCGGTTCACGCTCACGGTTGCACACAGGATGACAAGGTGCAGTTGACCACCTCGATGATCGCTTCGGGAGAACAATTGCGTTGGAGCGATGGGCCTCCCGTGGTGGACAAGCACAGCACCGGTGGCGTTGGTGACAAGATGTCGCTGATGCTCGCACCTGCACTCGCCGCTTGCGGTTGTCGCGTACCAATGCTCGCAGGACGTGGCCTCGGCCACACCGGAGGCACCATCGACAAACTCGAATCCATTCCGGGATTCAACTGCTCGCTTTCACCTCAACAAATGATGGAGGCCGTTGAGAACGTTGGCTGTTGCATCGCCGTCCAAAACGATGCCATCGCCCCTGCCGATGGTGTGTTGTACGCACTTCGGGACGTGACCGACACCATCGACAGCGTCCCCCTCATCACCGCATCCATCGTTTCAAAGAAAGCAGCGGAAGGATTGGATGCCCTTGTTCTCGATGTCAAAGTTGGCAAAGCAGCGTTCATGAAAACCATGGAGGAGGCTCGTGAGCTGGCGCAGTCTATGGTGGACACGGCCAACGGCTTGAACATCAAGACCATCGCCCAAATCACCGCCATGGACGAACCCATCGGCACGCACATCGGCAACGCACTCGAGGTTCTCGAAAGCGTTCACGTTCTGCAGGGTTCGGGTTCACCAGACACACGGGCGTTGGTGATTCTCCAAGGATCGGCTTTGTTGTCCATGGCACTCAACCTCTCCGACGATGAGGCGCAAAACCGGATGGCCGAAGTCTTGGACAACGGCGAAGCCCTCGATGTGTTCAGGCGAATGTGCATCCAACAAGGCGTTGAACCAGAAACAGCGGAAAGGCTCGTCAAGAACCCGAGGGAGGTCCTCGGGAGGGCGAGGATGGTCACACCCGTTTACGCAGCAAACGGCGGATACCTCCAACGTTATGACGCCATGGCGATGGCCACGCTCGCTCGAGACCATGGGGCAGGCCGGTTTGACGTTGATGACGTCGTCGATGTACACACCGGCTTCGTGCTTCATCACCGACCAGGGTACGAGGTTGACGAAAACACCCATTTGTTCACCTTTCACCACACCCGTGAATTGTATCCCGATGAGGTCTTTTCACTCCAGAACATGTACACCATCGGCGAACACGTGGGTGTGCCCTCCACTCGCTTGTTGGAAACGGTTGAGTGAACCTCAACGAAGCCGTGATAAAGGGGAGGCTTGTCGCCCACCCTGCCGATTTAGCTTAGCTGGTGGAGCGTGGGACTGTTAATCCCAAGGTCGTGGGTTCGAGCCCCACAATCGGCGCCACAACCTCAACATGCACCGTTTTCACGTGTTTTTTCTTCCACATGAAGAGCGTAAAAAATCAATCCCAACGGGCAACCACAACATTCCCTCCCGATGGGCCTTCAGTGGGATAAACGCCCCAATACAACTCGCGTGCTTCTTGGTTGAGCTGCATGCACGTCACGACATCACCGGGCCGATCGGGCATGGCTTGCGTCCCGTTCAGGTGTTCAATCATCGGTTGAATATTGGACATGTTGACCACCCCCCAGCCGACCTGCGTGCACGGAGCGATGGGGGAAATGGGCATGGTTCCGCTGGTTGGGTCCCACGTCGAAAACGAAGGGTACCATGCCGACCGGTTCAATGCATCACGAACATCAGCATTGGAAATCAGCGCCGGAGAGCCGTCAGACCACATACCAGATACCAACGAATCATTTCGCTCATCGGATGCGCCCGAACCGAAGTCCCCGGTTTCCGTCCGGAGATGTTCAAGCACAAACGAGAGGATGCCAGCGGTCCTCGGTGTGGCGAACGAGGTCCCCGATGTTTCGTGGTACCCGTCCACATCGTCGTGGTTGGGCAGAACTTGTGTCCAGTCTGCTGCAATGTCGGGATACGATCCGCTCATCGTCTCTTTTTGATCGTCGCCTTCCTCGGCATAGCCGGCGATGCCGATGGACCACGGGGGCCCGGCAGTGGCATCTTGAACAGCTGGTGATGGCGTGTTGTCCGCTGCTCCGGTGTGAATTTTGTTGTTGACAACGACCGTCTGATGAGTGCCGGTTTCAATACCGGGGACAGGAAGTGAACCGATAGCGCCAAACGATGTGGTGACGATGTCAACCAATGGCTGGTTCCCCGCTGCCAACACCGCCTCCGTCGAGAACCCCTCAACGAAGAAAATCACTGCGTCCGGATTCGCATCGAGGACTGCACCGGTGACGGCGGTACCGTGACCGTCGGATGGATCGTCCAAAATGTGAATGTCGGTGCCGCCATCGGGGGACGTGCCGATAATTTTGGTTCCTTGGAAGTAAACGATGTCCGACGTCGTGATCGTGTCCCAGCAGGCCTCTTTGTCCGCTTCATAGCGTTCCTGCCACGTCCCCTCAAACGTGGGCTCGCAGGTTTTGGTGACACCCAGTCCGTCCAGCAACCAATCGGGATAAACCTCAGTGGTTCGGAAATGGTCGTGATAGACGTTGATACCGGTATCGATGGGAGCCACGACGGAATAGGGTCGCCAATCTGCAGATGGAGGTTGACCGTTGTCAACCACCCTGTCGACATCACCGCTGTCGTTGAACATCGCAAACGCAACGAACAGGCTCGCAACAAGGAGCGTGGCCAACAAGGCAGCCATCGGGCCTCGAGTGCGCACCGCGTCGAGAACATCAACGGTATCGATGGCGTCCATGACAAGCCCTCACGGTCCTCCCAAAGAAAGGTATGCTTGCGAGGAAACCCTCACTCCCACTCGATGGTGCCGGGTGGTTTGTGCGTGATGTCGTACACCACCCTGTTCACCGCTCCCTTCACCGTGTTGGTGATGCGAGTGCTGATCTTCTGCAGAATCTTGTGAGGAATCTCAGAATAGCGAGCCGACATGCCGTCCATCGACTGGACGGCACGGACCACCACGGTCTCACCGTAGGCTCGGACATCGCCGTGAACACCAACACTGCGGACAGGGAGGAGCGCAGCGAAGTACTGCCAAGGCAGGTCCATTTCGCCTCGCTCAGCGGCGGCTTCGAATTCTTCCTCGACAATGGCGCAGGCTTCACGAACGACAGCCACACGCTCGGGCGTGAGTTCACCGAGCGTTCGAACGGCCAAGCCAGGGCCGGGAAACGGCTGGCGTTCTGCCACGTTGATGTCGAGATGACGAGCAAGGTCACGCACCTCGTCTTTGTACAACTCTCGAAGCGGTTCAACCACGGTGAGCGTCATGTCTTCGGGCAGGCCACCGACGTTGTGGTGGGATTTGATGGTGTCACGAACGCCACCGCCCGATTCAATCCAATCCGGGGCAATGGTGCCCTGCACCAGATATTTCGCACCGCATTTGGCCTGTTCGTCCTCAAAGATTCGGATGAACAGTTCACCGATGACCTTCCGCTTTTGTTCCGGTTCAGTCACGCCCTTGAGCGCCTCAAAATAGCGGTCGGCTGCCTTGACCGTGATCAGGTTGATGCCTTGCTCTTCCAGCAGAGCCTCAATTTGCTCGGTCTCGTCCTTCCGCATGAATCCAGTATCAACATAGACGCAGTGGAGAAGGTCGCCAACGGCTTTGTTGGCGATGACCGCAGCGACCGTTGAATCAACACCGCCTGAGCAGGCGATGATCGCAATGTCGTCAATGGTTGCCTTGAGGGATTCAATGCTTTCAGCAATGAATTCCTCGGCGTCGAACATCTCACGCACCGCCGTTGACTTCTCGGTCTTGGGCCTTCACGCGCTCGATTTGATCCAACTTGTTCTGTTCAAGCGCCGCAGCATACTTGGGGTTGGCCAACGCCAACATTTGCACAGCAAGATAGCCGGCGTTGTCACCACGGTCGACGCCAACGGTTGCTGCGGGAACACCGGGGGGAAGTTGAGCGATGGAAAGCAGCGAGTCAAACGGAACTTTGCCACCGCATGGAACACCGATCACTGGCTTCGTGGTCAACGCTGCCACAGCACCGGGGAGGGCTGCGGCCAAACCGGCCATGGCTACGAAGACGGAACAACCGTCGTCAATGGCGTCACCGACAATTTGCTCCACAAAACGTGGCGAGCGGTGGGCAGAGGCGACTCGAAGTTGGTAGGGAACTTCGAAGTGTTCCAGAATTTTCGTGCACTTTTGAGCAATGGGCAGGTCCGAGGAAGACCCCAACAATATGGTTACATCCATGAGCGTTGGCCAACGCGGGTGGTTCTTTTAGATGACTGATGACCTCAACGGCCGCTCCGATTCACTCTTCCGCTGATTCGAGACCCTGGCCTGTTTGTAGTTCAGGCCAATTGACCTCGCTCAAGAGACCCATAGGCACGTCATTACCGGTGGTCAGCACCTCAATACACAGCATGGTTTGCTCATCGTTGATGGCGCCAAACAGCGTCGCCACCTCGCCCTTTGCCGTTGACTTCCAAGCCAGCAAGGACGGGGCCCATGTTGCTTGGACAACCGTCCAGCCCGGCAGAGCCTTTGGGTTCAACACGGCGTGTGAAGGCCAGGAACGACGCATGCCTGGCGACGTGCAAGACGCAAGATGATTCATGGCCACATAGAGCAAAGGAATGCATCCAAGAATCAATCCATAGGTGACCCACCACCAATTGGTCAGCTCCAGCCAGGTGAGCAGCATCCACAAGCCGCCGGTGAAAGCGAAACTCCCAACGGCCATGGACATTCGAGGCTCTCTCCATGCGAGGTGGCGTTGGCTAACGCCCGTAAACAAGGCAAACAGCAACATGCCGTAGGTGGCCAAAGCCAACGGTGTTCGGACCGAAGGGTAGCGGTCAAAGGCCAAGAGCATGACCATGAAGCCAGCGGGAAGAAGAGCCCATGCGAACACCAACAACGTGATGGTGTACTCTGCAGGCGGTTGGTAAGAGGTCCAGCGCTTGGGCAATTCCCGCTGAACATCCATGCCAAGGGGTCTGGACTCGGCAGAATAAGCCTATCCCAACTCAAGCGTCTTCAAACGGATGCCGCAGGCAGAGATTTCGTGCAGCGTAGACTTCGTCAACCCGGCGAACCGGCGTGGTCACCGGGGCTTCATGCAGGGTTTCTGCGTCGGTGCGAAGCACCTGTGCAAAGTGCTCTGCAAACGTGTCCAGCGTGTCCTTGGACTCCGTTTCCGTCGGTTCGATCATCATGCACTCTGGCACAACCAGAGGGAAATACACGGTAGGAGCCATGTAGCCGCGGTCAAGCAGACCTTTGGCCACGTCCATGGCGGACACGCCGATGGCGTCCTTGGCAGGTTGCATCGACAGCGTGAACTCGTGCTTGGCCACTTCAGTTTCGGCGCCGTCGACAAAGAGGTGGTCCACGCCCGCCTTCTTTGCTTCCCGATGAATGGCGTGGCGAAGGTAGTTGGCGTTGAGCACGGCATGCTGGGACATGGTGGTCAAGCCCGAGCCGTAGCGCCGGTAGTAGGCCCAGCACCGAATGACGGCACCGGCGTTGCCGTGCCACTGTTGCACCTTCCCAATGCTGTGCTCGGGTTGATGCCAGTGGTACCAGTGCTCGTCGACCGCCATGCTGCGCTCCTCAACGGTGGGTTCGCGTCGGGCTGCCAGCGGACCGGGCAAGAACGGTGCCAAATGGGCCTTGACCCCAATGGGGCCTGAACCCGGGCCGCCACCACCGTGGGGCTGCGAGAACGTCTTGTGCAGGTTGAAGTGAACCGCGTCAAAGCCCATCAAACCGGGTGACGTGATGCCGAGAATGGCGTTGAAATTCGCACCGTCGTAATACATCTGGCCGCCGGCTTGGTGGACGATGTTGCTTGCCGCCGAAATGTCGGCTTCAAACAACCCCAACGTGTTGGGGTTGGTGATCATCATCGCTGCGGTGGTCTCGTCAGCCACGGCCGCCAAGGCCTCCAAATCCATTCGGCCATCGGCCAAACTGGGAATCTCCACAATTTCAAAGCCGGCCATGGCAGCGCTAGCGGGGTTGGTACCGTGAGCTGAATCGGGAACGATGACCTTGGTGCGTTGGGATTCGCCACGGTGGCGGAAGTACTCCTGAATACAGCGAACGGCGGTGAATTCACCTTGCGCTCCTGCAACGGGCTGAAGCGTGACTTGGTCCATCCCAGCACAGACTTCGAGCATGTGTTGCATCTCGTAAAAGATGGACAACAGGCCCTGAAGGTGATGTTCGGGCTGGTGCGGGTGAATGTCAGCGATACCCGGTAACTGGGCGATGACTTCGTTCACCCGGGGGTTGTGCTTCATGGTGCACGAACCCAGTGGATAGAAGCCGGTGTCAATTCCAAAATTTCGCTTTGAGAGCCAGGTGTAATGACGCACCATTTCGGGTTCGGAAAGACGGGGCCAGCGTGCTGCCTGTTTTCGAACCAGCCCTTTGGGCACGACGGGGGTTGTGGCCACATCGAGTCCCGAAGGTTGGCTGTAGCCCGTGTTTTCAGCGCCGTGATGGTTGAACAGATGACTCATGCCGTCACCTCCCGATGGGTGGACCACAGTGCAAGTTGGGCGCAAAGCGCATCAATGTCTGAGGCCGATGTTTGGTCCGTGGTGGTGACCAGCACGTGGTTGGATGTCTCCGGATACCACCGAGCCAAGTCAAAGCCACCGGTGATGCCGTTGGCGTCGAGATAGGCCAAGCACGCCTCTGCCGTTCCCTGAACTTCAATGGCAAATTCGTTGAAATGGGCACTGTCGTGCACCACACGAACACCGGGTGTTGCCTGCAAGGCTTCCTTTGCACGCTGGCAAGCCAGCATGTTTCGATGAGCCAAATCTCGCAATCCATCCGGGCCGAGCAAGGCCATATGCATCGCCCCCATCAACGCGATGAGCGTCTCGTTGGTGCAAATGTTCGAGGTGGCTCGATGGCGACGAATGTGCTGTTCACGGGTGGAGAGCGTGAGGCAGTAGGCCTCCTTGCCATCCACATCGATGGAGCGACCGACGATTCGGCCCGGCATCAATCGCAGGTAGGGTTGGGTGCACGCAAAAATGCCGTAAAGCGGCCCGCCTCCGGTGACGGGGCTGCCCAATGGCTGGCCTTCACCAACAACGATGTCAGCACCGTAATGCCCGGGGGCTTCCACGACGCCGAGCGAAATGGGTTGAACGCCGACGATCAAAGCGGTGTGCTCACCGACGATCTCTTTCACGGAGACCAAACCCTCATCGAGCACACCCAGAGGATTGGGCTGTTCGAGGTACACGCCGCACGAACCAGCCGCATCAGCCAGCGCCTTGAGGTCAAGGGTTCCGTCGTCGTTGTGGTTCAACATTCGAATGTCGATTTCGGCGCCCTGGCAGTAATTGTGCATCACCGAGAGTTTGTCGGGGGGTGTAAGCGCTGAGACGTACACGGTGTTGGGCT
The DNA here is from genome assembly GCA_049617635.1 of Candidatus Poseidonia sp. Lineage (GTDB taxonomy): Archaea > Thermoplasmatota > Poseidoniia > Poseidoniales > Poseidoniaceae > Poseidonia. Next base: position 16,714 of record JBMZJQ010000015.1, on the reverse strand, counting down.
GGCTTGCTTTTCGGTTGTGGACACGCACGGCGCACGTCAGGGCTTCCGCAGCAGCGGTTGAACCGTCGTACAGTGAGAGGTTGGCGATGGGCAGACCAACCAGTTCCGAGACAAGGGTTTGGAACTCCCACATCGCCTGCAGCATTCCTTGGCTGACCTCGGGTTGGTAGGGTGTGTAGGCCGTTAGGAATTCCCCTCGAGTCACCAGTTGGAACACCGAGGCAGGTACGTAATTTCGGTAGAGACCTGCTCCCAAAAACGATGGGCGACTGCCCAAGTCCGTGTTTGAACCGAGGAGACGACGGGCATCGGAGAGGATTTCCTCCTCGGATTGAGGCGGTGGAAGTGGCAGGTCGCCCTTGAACCTCACATCGCTTGGAATGTCAGCAAACAGGTCTTCAATGCTCGAGAATCCCATCTCCTTGAGCATCTCTGTTTCTCGGCCGCGATTGGGTAACTGGTCCACCATGATGCACAGACTCCTCGGACTGGTAAAAACCACCCGCGTGACGCTCATAATGAATTGCTTCAAACCACCTGTAGGAAGGGAACAGCCTATCACACGAAACGCCGTGGCACGGTCATGGTGCGAGTGGCGATGGTGGTGACCAACGCCTGCTCACCGGACCCGCGTGTTTTGCGCCATGCGGTGTGGATGAAGCAAGCGGGGTACGAGGTGACCGTCCATGCCTTCGACCGAGATGAAACGCACCCCTTGAGCGAAAACATCAGCGGTGTTCGAGTCATGCGTTACCGAATGGGGCCGGTCCCTTACGGAGGCACGCTCAGCACCTACCGTGGCATCCGTCGATTCCAACGAAAGGTGATCCAAACACTCCGCCTTCAGCCACCGGCCATGGTGTACTGCCACGACGCCGATACCCTTCGCGTGGGTGTTGCCCTCAAGGCACATCACGGCATCCCGTTTGTCTTCGACATGCACGACCTGCAACACACCTGGGCACGGTTTGCTGCACCAACGTCCGTGTTGCGGGCGTGGGTGAGTGGGCGAATGAAACAACGGATGCTTGGCCGAGCCAAGAAAGCGGCCACGATCCTCACCTCCAGTGCTGCGGTTGGCAACGCTTCTGCACAAGGATTCGTTGAATGGTTGGTCGCCCACGGGTTGACCGCACATGCCGTTGAAAACCGTCCTTTACCACCGTTTGGTGAGGCAAAAAAGGAGCCTGGGAATGAATGGACGGTCGGCTATGTGGGTCGCGTTCGCGACCTCGCAGCGTTCGAGTTGTTGCTGTCCGCCGTACGTCACCTCCCGACCGAAGAGCGTCCGAGACTTCGCATCGCTGGCGACGGTGTGGCGGCAGCAGAAGTTCGCCAGATGATTGCACAGGCCGTTGAAAACGGCGAACTTGAGGCCGAGGTCAGTGGAGCGTACACGCAGGAAGAACATGCGGAATTACTGGACAACATCGACGTCATGTTTGCCATGTACGCACCGCAACGTGGCAACATCATGCAGGGTGCCCTGCCCGTCAAAATGTTTGATGCTGCTTCGCGTGGTATTCCCTCGGTGGTGAACGATTCATGTTTGATGGCCGATGTGGCGGAGGCCGAGGGCCTTGGTCAAGCAGCATCATGGGGTGACGTTGAATCCGTGGCTGAAGCGCTGTTGGCACTCAAAGACACCGTGGTGGATTTGACGGCGACCGGTGAACGCGAACACGCTCGATGGAATGATGCGATGAAGAACGTGCTGGAGGAACTTCAGTAAAACGGTGGTCGTACAACGACGGCACGAACAGATTTCCGAGGACTCGCAACGATCAGCACCTCGTCGCCCTCGCTCACACCGTTCAAGTAACCCAAACCGATGCCCGTGTTGTCAAGACTGGGTGCTGGAGCGCCCGACGTCAATCGACCAATGGGCGTCCCATCAAGCGCCTGCACGTCTTTGCCCGGACGTGGCAGTGGGCCTTTCTCCACGTAGCGGATACCCCACCAACGAGCATCCCTTGGTTGATGGCCCACCACTCGGTCACGACCGATGAATTCGTGTTCGATATCGAGGCCAAACGGCACGTTGGTCTCCCACGAATCCCGGCCCAGAAACCCGTCATCGCCATCGGGGGCCAGCGAAGGGGAACAGAAATCAACGCCGGACAGAAGGTAACCCTTCTCGAGGCGAAGGGTATCCCTGGCCCCCAAACCGACCGGTGTTGCTCCGTTCGAAATCAGGGCTCTCCAAAGGGCTGGTGCCTGCTGGTTGGGGACAAAAATCTCGTAGCCTGCCTCGCCCGTGTAGCCCGTTCCTTGAATCCAACCGGTCAAGCCCAGTTCGTTTTCGGAAAGCGAACGCCACCGGAAACGACCGACGTGTTGGCCTTCGCCAACAGACGCATCGAGAATGCGTTGTGCATCGGGGCCCTGTAGGGCCAAAATGGAGGTGGCCTCAGAGAGGTTTTCGAGTTGAATGGAGCCGTCCTCTGGCAGAAATTGAGCGAACCAAGCCCACATGACATCGATCATCGATGCGTTGGGTACACCGAGGATTTCTGTCTCGCTCACCACGGCGAAGATCATGTCGTCGATCAGGAATCCATCCCTGTCGAGAAAGTGCGTGTAAGCGCAGCGTCCCGAGCCGATGCTGGTCACGCGCTGGGTGGCCAACCCTTCCAGCCAGGCGGCCACACCATCGCCTGAAAAGCGAAACGAGCCCATGTGCGAAACATCAAACAGGCCAGCGCCGCTTCGTGTGGCGAGGTGTTCATCTCGGATGTTGCTGTACCAAATCGGCAATTCAAAACCGTGGAAATCGACCATGTTGGCATCAAGCGCCAGGTGTTCTTCGAAAAGGGCTGTACGAACCGGGGGGTGGTCGCTCATGAACCTTGGACAGGTGTTCGCCCCATAAACATCGGTTTGACGACCGTTCACCCTTGGGCGGGAATTCCGCGGCAGATTTCTTCGCCGTGATGCACAACCCGCTCCAAGAATCGGTCGAGGGATGCTCTTGACACATTTTGGTTCACCAGCACCATCCGCAGGATGACGTCATCGCCAATGTTCGAACGGCTAACCATGAACGACCCTTCGTGAAGCAGCCGTTGTCGGATTTCTGCGTTGACTTCGTTCAGGTCAACATCGCCGTCGTGGGTGAATCGAAAGCAAACATTGGTCCACATACGGGACGACATCATCTCCAACGAGGGATGAGCCACGATGGCTTCCTCAAGGTAATCGGCGTCGCTCATGTGCTCGTCAACCATCGCTGCCCAGCCAGCATCACCGCGAACGCGCCATTCTATCCACAGCTTGAGCGCATCGTTTCGGCGGGCGCACTGCAGCGAATAACGACCAAGATCGTCAAGGGCCGCTTCGCTATGAAACAGGTAGTGGGCGACGTTGGTGTGATCGCACAAACGGCGAAGGATGTTCGGGTCCTTGATCAAAAACACGCTGCACATCAACGGGACACTCATCATTTTGTGAGCATCCCAACACACGCTATCGGCTTTTTCAACGCCCTGCATGAGGGACGCGTGGGTGTTGGAAAACAAACAGGCACCACCCCACGCGGCATCGACGTGGAGCCAAAGGCCTTCTCGGTGGGCCACTTCTGCAAGCGCATCCAGAGGATCGTAGGCACCACGGACGGTGGTCCCTGCAGTGGCGACGACACAAAACGGTGTCAAACCTTCTTGGCGAGCAAAAGCGATTTCTTCCGCGAGACTCTCAGGGCGCATACGGCCGTCTGCATCACAATTCACCTTGATGATGTTTTGATGGCCGATACCGATGACGTTGGCTGACATCAACACCGAGTAATGGGCTTCCGCCGAAACAAACACCGCCATGGTGCGCCCGTCAAAGCCCAATTTCGTCGACCCTGGCAACAGGTGTTCACGGGCACACAACATGCCGAGCATGTTGCCGTTGGACCCACCGGTGGTAAACGTTCCAAAGCCATCGGGAAAACCGGCCAGTTCGTTCATGCGCTTGAGCACGGTTTGTTCAATCAGCGTACCCATGGGGGATAATTCGTAGGTGTACATCGAATTGTTGGTGGCCGAAGCGATAAGTTCGCCAGCGAGTGCCGGCAACGAAAGCCCACCCCAAAGCGGGTTCATGAATTCTGAACGGTTTGTTTTCACGCTGTTAGCGATGTAGGTGTCCAAATCATCCAACACGGAATCCATCCCGTAGCCTTCCAAGGGCAACGCCAGGTCCAACGTACGACGCATGCTGGTCAACGATGAAGCCGGATTCACCCGTCCCGGTCGGTTCTTGGCCTCAATGTGATCCAAGAGGCGGCGGGTGACCTCGTCGAGGAAAGCCGCCGTATCGAGGTTCATCGGTTGGTGGCTATCGCGGCCCGCTTATGAGTATGTGTATGTTGTGTATTCATGCGAACCACACTCGGCAAAATCTGGCCATGTTCAATCGAAAGAACAACCTGATTTCGGCCTCGTTTCACTTCCGAGCACCATCTTTCAGCGAAAATGCATATTGAATACCTAAAATGCATAAAAGAGGTACTTAAAGCAATATTTCTTTTCCTTCTCGCTCTTGATTGCACCTTGAACTTGGAAATTTTTCGAACCCTGAGGATGGTTTTGAGAAATCAAAAGATCGTGTTTGGCCACCTTCAAATTCAGCGTTGACGCAGGCGGATAGATCAAAAATCCGCTGGATTTCTTATTCATGATGCATATTTCACGAACAACATTGAATAGTATCGAGTCGAGGAAAGGCCATGCTCGGACAAGTCGGTAGCAAGTGGTTGGACCGCCTCCATCAACAACTCGCCAAAGAACTGCGTGTGAACGGTTGGTCGCAAATGGACATCGCAAAAGCAACAGGCTCCACACAGAGTACAGTCTCCCGCCAAATCATGAAACCCGTCGTTTCACTTGGCGCCTCTGCCGACGAAACCACCGTGGACGGCTGGGCCAAGGAACTGGCCCAGTCACTCGCCCAGTTCGGACCAGAAGCGAACGTGCTCCGACAACGCTTGGTCTTTGAATTTCAATTCGGTGGAAACCAAACGCTACGATACGACAAGACACTGACCGGCATGAACCTCGACGATGATCAGGCGGGCCGGGCCCTGCTTCGAAGACTGGAATGGGCCACTGGTCGCTTGGACCTGCGGCGCTTGGCCAACTACATGCCTGCCGTTGGGATGAACATCGCAGCCTGCCTGCCGGATGCAGAGGAGCCCTCTCAAGTCGCCGCCTACCCCGGAAGAATGACGCTGGTGGACAATGTTCTGCGACGCCATGAAACCCCTGAGTTGGGAGCATCAAACCACCTCGCCAAGGTGCTCTTGCAAGCAAGAGCTATCGATTCGGAAAAATGTGCCATCCTCAACTTAAGGCCACCCACCCTTGACGGCATGGTTGACCAGGGCGACATCAACTACATCTCCGACGAACTCGACTACAAACTGGGGTTGGCGCCAAAAGGTGACCTGCAACACCACGAAGGGCGATTGGACATCATCCTCGACGAGGGTGCCTTCGGTTGGGAACCTTCGCTGTATATCCTTGCACCCAACCCAATGGACTTGATCGACCGGGCCCACGCCATCATCGACGCCATGGACACGGAGTGATTGGATGCGTGCGCCATGGATTGTCTTGCTCCTGATGCTCGGACCGTTGAGCGGTTGTCTCTCGGAAGAATTGGTGATCACCGAAGACGGCGTTTGCATTGAACGCATGTCACGAGGCGACGACGGAACGCTGCGAATTGTCACCTACGACATCGCAGCGTTTTCGGATGAAATGCTCACTGAGTTCACACAGCAAAGCGGATTTGCGATCGAACTCATCTATGCTGATGACGCCGGCGGTATCCTCGAACTCATGCTCCAAACGCAAGCAGCACCGCAAGCAGACCTTGCGGTTGGTTTGGACAACACCTATTTGCAAACAGCACTGGAGTTTTGTCTCCTCACCTCACATGCCGTGAACACATCCATGGTCGACGAAGGGGTGATGGAACTCTACAACGGACCCCAAGCCGTTCCCTTTGACCAAGGTCACGTGTGCTTGAACTACGATGAGGCCGTTGTCGACGGAGAAAATCTCACGTCACCCTCGAGCCTCTGGAACCTCACCGAATCGGAATGGACCGGCAAGACCGTCTTTCCTTCTCCATTGACGTCGTCGCCCGGTCGTGCCTTCATGGTGGCCACGGTCGATTATTTTGAAAACGACGAGGACACCTCCACGAACGCCTTTGATTGGTGGAGGGCCATGGCAGAGAACGGTGCAACGTTCACCACCGGTTGGACCGAAGCCTACGAAATCCACTACAGCGGGGGTTACGGCGTGTGGGTGGAAGGTCACTTGGGTGATGCAGCGCTGACCGTATCCTACTGCCACTCCCCCGGTGTGGAAGCCTACTACGGTGGAAACGCCACGTCGTCCACCTCGTTGGTGTTGCCAAGGGCCACCTTCCATCAGGTTGAGTACGGTGGACTCATCAACGGTGGTGGTAACGCCGACGCTGCCAATGCCTTCCTCGACTTCTTGTTAAGCGAGGAGGTCAACAGCAACATGCCGGAAAACAACCTCATGAAGTCGGTGTTGAACAACGCCACTTGGCCTGAACAAGATGGATATCGATACCACACCGACGAGCCGGTGCTCAGTGCAAACATGTCCACGGAACGCATCGGCGAAGAAATGGCAGCATGGTTGGTCGCCTGGAGCGAAGCAACACGATGAGGTGGAGTGTACGGGTCATGGGTTCTTCCACGCCGCTGCGTTTTTGGGGTGTTCATGGTGTTCAATGGATGGCCCTTGCCGTGGTGATTGGCCTAGGCGTCATCCCCATGGGAATGGCGTTCACCCGTCTCTGGGCCGTGACCGGCATTACGCCTTGGGGCGCACTGTCGCTGTTCCATCAACAACCCGGTGCCGTTGAGGCGCTCCGATTTTCCCTGCTTGAGGCCACCTTCTCAACCTTGCTGACCGTCGTGATCGGCCTACCGTTAGCCTGGGCGTTTGGCCGATACAAGTGGCGACAACTCCGCTTGAAGCGCGCCCTGCTGTTTCTCCCGTTTGTGACACCCCCCATCGTCGCCGCCGTTGGTTTTCTCGCGCTTTACTCGCCGGATGGCATGGTTCATCGGTTGGGCTTTGATTTCCGAGGAGAAACTGGATTCATCGGTTGGTTGTCATCCGTGACAGGTTGGGAACATCCCGGTCATTTCATCGCCCTCGTGGTGGCCCACGTGTGGTTCAACCTCTCCCTGATGATTCGCTTTGTTGAGCCTGTCGTCGCCCAGCTTGACCCGTCATGGGAGGAACAGTTGGCGCTGTTGCCCGCCGGTCAAACCCGATGGGGGCGAATCCAGCATCTTTGGGTCCCCGTCTTGGGTCCGGCAACCTTGGTCGCTTCCGCCTACACCTTCTTTTTCAGTTTCACATCCTTTGCCCTCGTGAAGTGGCTTGCGCCGAGTTCCAACACCCTTGAATCGTTGCTCGGAGAACTTGGAGGCACCGCTGGCATTGAGGGATACCGGCTCGAAACCAGTCTGGCCGTGTTGGGCATCGCCACCTTCCAAATGTTGCTGATGCTGGTGATGCTCGCCCTGGCAGGACGATTTGAGAGAAAACACAGCCAAGTCTTGTCGTTGCACCATGAATCTGCGAATCGAAAACGCCACGGTGCAGCCCCAATGGGGTGGAGGTTGTTCGTCAACGGGATGCTGGTGTTGCTGCTCGCCCCGTTGGCATCGGTGGTCCTCGCTTCGTTCCGGGTTCGGTCAACCACCTCACCTCAGGGCGGATTTGAGTGGACGTTGGAGGGTTGGAGGCGAGCGTGGTCGGGAGATTTTTCCACGGTGCCCTTGACCGATGCGCTCGCCAATTCGCTGACCTACGCCGTGTTGACGTTGCTCATTGCACTGCCCTTGGGCTATGCTGTGGCCTCGAGTTTGGTGACCTTGCGGGAACGGGGTCACGCAAAAGCTGCCGGAATATTGGATTCCTTGTGCATGTTGCCGCTCTCCATGTCCGCCGTGATGGTCGGGCTGGGCATGGTGGCCGGTATCTTGCGGTGGTTCCCTGAGATGTTCACGTTTCCCTACTTTCCAGTCGTGCCCCACATCATGTTGGTTCTGCCGTTCGTGATTCGCTTGCTCGTTCCAGCCATTGAACGCATTGAACCAATGTATGCCGAGCAGGCATCCCTCCTCCCGATGGGGCGCTTCGCCTTCTGGTGGCATGCACGGGGTTCGTTTTTGGTGGTGCCCGCCACGATGGCGGCGTCGTTGTGCCTGGCCTTTTCCCTCGGTGAGTTTGGAGCAACCTATCTCGTCGTGAGAGTGGGCTCTTGGAATTCGCTTTCCATCATGGTGGACCAGGTCGCTTCTCGGCCAAAATTTGACCCCCTCATGTTTCCAACAGCCATGGCGCTGGCGACCATGCTGATGCTGGTGACCTTGCTGATGCTCTCGATCAACGAACGTGCCCGAGCGTGGAGGTTACGACATGAAGTTTGAACTCAAAAACAGCGACGTCTATGCGAACGACCATCCCATTTTCCGAGACCTGAACCTCTCGGTGGAGTCCGGCGAAATCGTGTCGATCCTCGGCCCCAGTGGATGCGGGAAGACCACGCTGTTGCGAGTGAGTTGTGGACTCACCGCCCTGACCCGTGGTGAACGTCGCCTCGATGGAGGCTTGCTCGAAAACCAAGCCATCGTGCCGGACATTACCATGTTGTTCCAACAACCCGTGCTCTATCCTCACCTGAACGTGGCGCAAAACATCGGTTTGGGGGCGCCCAGCGAGTGGAGTAAAAAGGAGAAGGCCACGAGAATTGACGAAGTGCTCACCTCCATTGGAATGGAAGGGTTTGGGTCTCGCGGCGTTGCCAGTTTATCGGGCGGAGAGGCCCAACGTGTAGCGTTTGGTAGAGCGCTGATGCAGGAACCGAACGTGATGCTTCTCGACGAACCGTTCGCTTCGGTGGACGTTGCCCGTCGCCTCGAACTGGCACGCATGACGCGCGACCACCTCAAACACCGGGGCATCACCGCCGTCCATGTTACCCACGACGAGGAAGAAGCAGACATCATGGCCGACCGTGTGATTCGATGGGTGGACCTGCAACCTCCAACCGAGGCAGGTGAAGAGGAGTGAGCCTCCAGCAACCTGAACCGTGGTCACTTGCCGAACGATGGTTCCCTCACCGCATGGAGTGGTCGCGGCCCGTCCACGCCGGTTGGTTGCTGACCATCTTCGTGCTTCTGGGCGGTTTACCGTACACACTGATCAATCACATCGCTGCATACCGCAACACCTCGGTGTTTGAGGTTGAAACCTCGTTGGACACGATGCTCCCCTTTGTTCCGTGGATGATGGTCCCCTACGTCTCGTTTTACGCCTACTTCCCGCTGATGTTTTGGATGGGAGCCAGAGACGACCGACGACAACAGGCTGAACGCCTCACACAGCGCCTCATCCAAGCAACATGGATTGCCTTCGCCCTGTTTCTTGTGGTCCCGGTGGAAGTTGATTTGCGCCACCAAATCTCGGAAGTTGGTGGCGTTCTGGGCGTTGTGTTTGACACGTTGCATGCGTGGGACACACCGTACAACGCATGGCCGTCCCTTCATGTCCTCCAAAGCCTGCTGGTGGTGTTGACCGTTCGTGCTTGGCTACAAGACGACGCAAGTGCTGGTGCGCAGCTCTACGGATTGATGTGGGCCGCATGGGTTCTGTTGTGTGTGTCAACCGTTTTGGTCAAACAACATTACCTGTTCGATGTTGCCACGGGCATCATCATTGGAGCAACCGCATGGAAGGTTTGGTTCAAACCAGAATTCAACTAAAGAAGGCGTTGACCGCTTCGGGACTGGTCAGGTAGATGGTCAGGCCAACACCGGCCATGATCATCATCCACGAACCAATCATCTTGATGTGACCGGTCGCCCGTCGGAGGAAATTGATCATCACCTGACGGCCCATGCCAACAAGCATCGTGACGGCCACCATGAGAATGAGCAAACCGACCATCAATCCGGCGATGCCGAAGCCAATGGCCGACGTCCCGAGTGTGCTGAGGAAGACCACGAAGGGAAGGACGGCGGCAGCCGTGCAGTCAATGGACGCTGCGGCATAGCCGATGCCGTAGAGGTACATGTTGCGTCGAGGCGTGAAGGTTTCATCGGCTTCAGTCGTGCTGTATTTGTCCACCAAATTCTGGACAAAACCCATGACGTGGGACGTGATGCCGAGCAACATCATGCTCCCAAGTACGATCAGCAAAAGGGCGATGAAGATGGCAATGTAGTGGATGATGCCCGATTTGGCGAAGGCTTCCCCCATTAGAAGCGCAAGGATGCCGATAAGGCCGAAGAACGTCCACATGCCGAGACCCGAGAGGATGCCGATGTTGAACGAACTTGGCATACGGGTTTTCAGTTTGCCTTGTTCGATGAGTTCATCCTCACGGGCGCCCAAGGACAGGTAGTAGGAGATGAAACCCGGCAACACGGGGAACGCACAGGGCGAGAAGTAGACGAGGATGGAGAGGATCAAGCCGAGGACAAAGACGGCCGTGAACGAGGTTTCGGGCTCCTCCCACCCAATGCGGGAACCAAATGTTTCAGCAACATCCTCAGTCAATGCCGTGTTCAACGTCCCGTCGAACTTGTTCCAGCCGTCGGCAGGTGAACCGGTGGCTTGCTGAGCGATGATGTACCCTTGCTCATCGATGATGAGGACCACTGGAATTTGACCAGTCCCGCCCGTGGTGAACAAACGCACAGGGTCGGTGGTGGTTCCGTCTTCAAGCACGGCAGCGTTCACCGACCCAAAGCCGGTGGGATAGAGGGGGACGGTGTATTCTCCCCCGCTTTCGCTCAGGTATTCGACGGACTCACCGTACCAGGCACCGTAGGCGAAAATCTTGAGCGATTTCCCGGAACTATTGGCCGTTTTATGCCACTCTTCCATGTTCGCTTCGATGTGGGCTTGAACGAGGTGGCAGTTGCTGCAGTCCCTGGCCATCAAGTCGAGAATAATGATGCTCCCACGGTGGTCGGTGAGGTTGAACCAACCTGTCTCGTTGGCAAGGTCGGCCTCAATGCCCTCTCGGTTCAACGATTCAAACACAATCGAGGGAATCGGGGCGGGTTCAGCATCCGACTGAAACAACTCGTCCATGCTGTCAAACATCGACAAGGCAGCAAAGGAAATGGTCGAGAACATCACCACGGCGATGCCAAAGGCTTGCCACGTGGCTTGTTCCTTGAACACACCGAAATCGGCTTGCTCAAGCAGTCCCATACAGTCCACTGGGCGCGCGTCGTTGAAGAATGTAGCCCAAGTTGGGATTGGTGGGCTCGGCCGGAATTGAACCGGCGCAAACGAACTCGACAATTGGAGGCGGGTTGTTCGTTGCTGGCTCAATTCGGCCTTGTCAAGTCGTGATATGGGCTCGGCCGGAATTGAACCGGCGATCTTCGCCATGTGAAGGCGACGTCATAACCCCTAGACCACGAGCCCCTAGGTAAACCGCCGACCCGCCTCGCGGGTATAAGCCATACCGTATCTAGCGGTGCTCGTTCAAATGCACCACGCCGACTTCGAGACGTTCGTGGGTTGGGTGGACTTCCACCAGCATGACGGGAACGTTGAGTACCTCGGCCAGGTCTTCAGCAAGGGAGAGGGGAAGTTCGATGCGTTGGTGGGCTGCATCGTAACGAAGCCAACCCTCCGCCATGCCCAATTCCTCGCGCAATTCTGCCATGTCGTCGCCTGCATCTTCGAGGGATGTTGGGATGGCTCCAAAGAGGATGGTGTCGTCGTCGCTCAAGACCTCGTAGGGACGTAGCGTGGCTTGACCACGCCGTTTGAACCGGTTGCGAAGTTGCCCTGCGTCCTTGTATTTGGCCGTGCAGAACTTGAGGTGGTAGGGTTTGTCAGCGGCCGCTTCTTTCAGCCTCAACGCCAGTTCAGCCGACCCTTCCGCCGCTGCGGTGATGCCCCCGCTAAGATTGAACCCACGAACGTCCATGTTCTCTTGATTGCCCACGGTGATTTCCAATTCGTTGAGATTGAGGAACGAGACGGGCACCGTCGTGAGGTCGTCCAAAAGCGCAACGAGTTGGGCCTCTTTGTCAGGTTCGCACGGCAATTCCACGCCGACTTCAATGCCCGCATCGGCACAGGCCTCCATGGTTGCTCGGTATTTGGCCGTGGTGCCGTCGAGCAAATGGAAGCGGATCTCGTCGAGACCTGCTTCGCCAAAATCGCTCGCCCGTGCAGGGTCAAAGGGAATGGACGTGTAGGCGTGAACGTGGTGTTCGGGGCCGAAGGCATGCTTGAGTTGGCGAACGGCTTCCAAGGTTTTTTCCAAATCCAGCATGGGGTCCCCACCGGTGATGCCCGTTCCCGTGGCGTTCATGGCCCGACCTTCCTCAATGACCTCCTCCCAAGAGGTGCAACGGCGCTCGTTGGCAAACATGTCGGGTGTTTCTCTACGGTTTTCTGATAGCGGACAATAATCGCAACCCCAATGGCATTTACCGGTCACGAAAAGGACCAATTTGCTGCCTTGCTGACATTGAACGCAACCTTCGGCCTCCCCTTCTTCAGCAGGGAGAACTTCGGTGGCCATGGGTAGACTTCGCATCACATCGCCTCCTTGCTCGCTACGGCCTCGGTCAACAACCAACGATGAAAGCGTCGGTCCAACGTCAGTTCGGGATGGAATGTCACGCCCAAACGTTTGCCGTCGAGGACGCCGACGATTTCCTCGCCCATTGTGGCCACCGTAGCACATTGAACATGCTCCCCGTCAAACCGAGGTGCACGGATGAACACACCCGGGAAGCCTTCGTCGCTCGGTAAGGCTGCTTGAGAAGCCATCTCCAGCGGTTGATGGGAGAAACGGTCTCGCTGAGCGGGCCCGACGGGCTGGTAGTTGGCTGGAGCGATATCGAGGTCGACCTTCACCGGAGCTTCGAACGAATCCCGCTGCCGCCCCCACGCGTTTCGAGCGATGCCGGCTGCCACGTACGGCGACCGGTCGGGGCCCGGGCTGGCAAGAAGAATGGCGCCCGCACAGGTCCCCAACACCGGCCGTAGAGGATGATCGTCCATCCACTGGTACACGGCGTTGAGCAAGGAGGCGTGTTGGCTGGCAATTCGCATCGTGGTGGATTCGCCCCCCGGTAAAATCAATGCGTCAAGGGATTGGTCAACATCGACGCCGCGCCGACATTCAACGACTTCAACCTCAATGCCCAGTTCCTTCGAGGCCCCTCGAAGCGCCTCCGCATGTTCGTGGCGAGCCCCTTGAAGCATCGCCAACCCAACACGGAGCATGGCCACGGCTCACCGCCCTTCCCTATCAGTCCAACGCTTCCTCCGTGCTCAAAAGGTGGGCTTGAATGCAAGCATTTCAAAGACCGTCGGGACCAGCCCGTATCATGCCCCACACCGGCGACTGCTTTCTTGTGCCCGGACCCGTGCGCATGAGTGACGCATGCCTGCAAGCGATGGCCACACCCGTGATGACGGCACGTGGACCGGAGTTCCGTCAGGTGATGGCCAAGTTGAACTCTGGCCTTCGATATGCGTTCAACCTCACGCCGTCGGCACCCGAGATGAAAACCCAATCGTGGACCGGTGAGGACGGGTACAAAGTGGTCGTCGTCACCGGAAGCGGCACCGCCGCTATGGAGATGGTGATTGCCAATCGCTTCCGGAGCAACGACCTCGTGCTGGTGCCAACCAACGGGAAATTCGGGGAACGCGTGGCGGACATCTGCGAACGATTCTGCAACGTCAAGCACATTCGTTACGACTGGGGTCGCTCCTTTGACCTCTACGAGCTTGAACAACAACTGGAACGTGGATGCTACGAAGCCTTGCTGATCTGCCACAACGAAACCAGTGCTGGCATTACCCAAGACGCCGAAGCCATCGCTGAAATGTGCGAGCGGCACGGCGTATCCTTCATTCTTGACGGTATCACGTCGGTGGGTGGAATGCCCGTTCACCCTGCCAAATGGAAGGCAGAAGCGGTCGTGATGGGAGCACAGAAATGCACGGCTGGTCCATCGGGTATCGCCGCTATCGCCGTGAGTGAACACTGCGTTGAGCGAATGGAAGCCATCGCCCAGCAGAACGAAACCAGCCCTCGCTACTACTTTGACATGATTTCAGCCCTGAAAAAAGGCGACGACGACCAGACGCCTTGGACACCCGCCATCAACCTCGCCATGGGGTGGGGTGCAGCCCTGGAAGGCCTCAAGAAGGAAGGCAACGAACAGCGTTGGGCACGATGTGCGAACCTCGCCAAGGGCGTTCGCAACCTCTTCACGGACCTCGGCTTCATGCTTCTGGCCGACGATGGTCAACGAAGCGACACCGTCACGGCCATCATGTACCCCGAAGGCATTGATGACGGTTGGCGTACAGCGCTCAAAGACACCTACCAGACGCAGGTCATCGGGGCGCAAGACCACCTGAAGGGCAAGATGTTCCGTGTCGGTTCCATGGGTGAGACGCCGGTGGAAGAAATGGTCGAAGGGTGCATTCGCATGCTGGCGTGTTTCAGGGATTTTGGATTGGACCTGCCCGAAGTGGACGTCGCATCCTATTTTTCCTGAGGTTAGCGAGATGAAGCGGTGCATCGTTCTTGGACGGTTTCAGCCCTTCCATCTCGGCCATGCTGCTTTGGTAGAAGCCGCCATTGAACACGCAGAGGGCGGGGAAATGGTGGTGGCCATCGGTTCGGCGCAAGCGGGATGGGAAGCCAACAACCCGTGGACAGCCGATGAACGGCAAGCGATGATTGAAGCCTGGGCCTCAGAAAGAAACCACACCTTGACCGTGGTCCACATCGAGGACATCAACGACCCGCCCAATTGGGTGGAACACGCCGCCAACCACCACGGTGAAGGGACATTGGTGACCTCCGACGACCCAACAGCCGACCTTTACCGAACCGCTGGCTGGGACGTCCACGACGTTGCATTGTCGCAGCGTGAAACACTCGAAGGGTGGCGGGTGCGCCAAAGCGTGCGCATGCTCTCAACGGTGATGGACGACGAGGCGACAAGGACAGTTTTGGCAGCGAGCGTGCCCGAAGCGGTGATCGAGTGGCTCATCGACCACGATGCGATGTTCCGATGTTCGACCTTCGAAACCGGTGTTCATGCTGGATAGGGCCTCGTATCCCGGTACGAGCATCCATGGAGAACATAGCAATGCGCAAGTTTTGAAGGCCAAAACTGCGTGTCGGAGCATAATTGAAATACATCATCGATGTTGTTACCCCTATGATTGATCCCACGATTGCTCTCGACATATTGGGCGCTTCCACCCCCTCACCGGCGAAACCTTCTCTAACACTGGGTGATTTTCTTGTGTGGTTGCTGATTGTTGCAGTTATCGTAGGTGTCTTGTTCCTCATCGGCATGGGAATGCTCCAATCCTTTATTGACGGATTTTAAGCAATCTAAACGTGCATCCTCTCACATTTGCAGATGGTATCACGGAACAAGGTACTGACAAAGGCGCTCACTCTGAAGCAACGACAACGCGAGCGACAACGAGGACCTTGGATTTGTACATGTAACCCTGTTCGAGCACGTCAACCACTGTCCCAGCAGCATAGGCCTCACTCGCTGGAATGGTGGTGATGGCCTCCATTTTCGAGGGGTCAAACACAGCATCCTTTGCATCGATGGCCGAGACGCCGTCGGCTTGCAGTTCGTGCCACATCTTGTTGCGAAGGAGCCGCAATCCTTGAGCGACGGGAGACTGGTCGTCGTCTTCAATACCGGTCATGGCCCGGTCGACATCGCCCAAAATCGTCAGCATTCGACGGGCCAATCCCATGCCGCCGTACTGGATAACTTCGGACTTTTCAGCCATCAACCGCTTGCGGACGTTTTGGATTTCAGCCTCTTTGTAGGCGATTTCCTTTTCGGCAAACTCGGCCCGTTCCAGCGCCACTTCAAGCGGGTCGCGCTCCTCCACAGGCTCCTCTTGAACCTCTTCCACGGGGACGTCTTCAACCACCGGTTCGTCTTCGGGAACTTCGTCCGACATCGTTTGGTCGGCGGTCAAGGTGGATTTTGAACCCCACGCTTAACGCGTTTGGAGATAGACGGAAAGATTGAGCGAACCGTGACCCCATTTCTCGGCTTCGAGGTGTTCTCGACCCACGATGAGGGCCAACTCGGAATCGTTCACCGCTCGGTTAACAGTGTGAACCAAGGCTTTCGAGGCCCGAGTGTGCGCCTCAAAGGTCGGGACGATCTTCGGGTCCTCGGATTCTTCCAGCGTTTCGCCGAGCTCTTTGCGTCGGTCCATCCAACCGAGAACAACCCGTTCTGCGAATTCATCTTCAGCGATGCCATGAAGTCGCTCCAAAGTTTCGTTCCAAATGCCTTCGGTGTACAATTCGTGGATGTCCTTGGCTTCGCGTCCAATGGCGGCTTCAAGGTAGAGAAAGGCACGGCCTTCCCAAACTTCCCACTGGCCGGGGCTTGCCCAACGCATCAAATGAAGCAGGCCTTCTGGGCCGTCAGCCATGCTCGCCAGCGTGGAACGTACTTCGCCTTGTGCGTCCTGCGCATGGTCGTCCACCCAATCCAACCACTCGGCCTCAGCATCAATGGCGAAGGTGGTGGTTAACATGCCGTCTTGAGGTGGTCGTTCGTCCCTGAGTGCCCCGTTCGCCATCGCCGTGTTGAGTTCATCCCAGGTCATGG
>JBMZJQ010000014.1:0-41561 GCA_049617635.1 Candidatus Poseidonia sp. | reverse complement strand
TGGGGAACACAAGGAAATCGTTGTAGACATGCAATTCCTTTTCCTTGTGGAACAACCCGAAGGCGTCCTGAATTCGAACGGCCACGGGCCCGAGGCTGTAGAAGCCACGGAGGGGGCATTCGACGGTGTATTCAATGAAGGTCTCACGGCGTGGGCCGAGTTCCATCAGGATGTAGTTGGCGCCTTCTTTGATGCGCATGACTTCGGGAACGCGGTCGCGCACTTCCAAAATCTTCGGCAACGATGACGTGTTTTGCATCCGGAGGGTGACGTTCAATTCTCCATCCTCAAACATGCGAGCGCTGGACAGTTTTCGCATGGCGACGACGCTGCCAAGGGCAACGCCTTCCTCTCCACTCCACTCGTCGGCACGACGGCCGCTCGATGCAACATCCGCATGGTTCCCAAGGAGTGCAGCCCAGGTAAGGAACACGAAGATAACCACGGCGATCGTGACGAGTTGGGTGTTTCGGAGCGTCAAGCCGAGCAAGTACATGGCAACAGCTAGGCTGCCAAGCATGGCTGACTTACGACTCCACATGTTTGATTCACCTCGTTGTGCAAGCGTTCAGCTTCAAACCGTGGGCACAGGGACTTCACGGAGGATGGACTGGATGACCTCTCCGGATTCGAGACCCTTGATTTGGTGCTCAGGCTTCAAGATGATACGGTGGGCGATGGCGAGTTCAGCGATGGCCTTGACGTCGTCGGGGGTGACGAAGTCGCGACCACGGAGAGCGGCTGCCGCACGGGAGGTCTTGAGAAGGGCCTGGGAACCACGAGGCGAAGAACCGACGAGAACACGAGGGTCCTCACGGGTGCGCGACACGATTTCAACCATGTACATGCGAAGGGCTGGGTCGACGTACACGTCTTCACAAGCCTGTTGCATGGCAATGACACGAGCGGGGTCGGTGATGACATCGACATCGACGGCGTCTTTTCCACGGTTGATACGGCGGGCGAGGATTTCGTCCTCATCTGCACGGTCGGGGTAACCCACGGACATCTTGAACATGAAACGGTCAAGTTGTGCTTCGGGAAGCGGGTAGGTACCTTCCTGCTCCACGGGGTTTTGCGTGGCCATAACGATGAACGGGGCAGGCAACTTGTGCGTCACCGTACCGATGGTCACCTGCTTCTCCTGCATGGCCTCAAGCAGAGCTGCTTGGGTCTTGGGAGGTGCACGGTTGATCTCGTCAGCGAGGAGGAGATTGCAGAACAGAGGACCTGGCTTGAACGTAAACTCGCCCTTCTTGGCGTCGTAAATGTTCGTACCGGTGATGTCAGCTGGGAGCAAGTCAGGCGTGAATTGAACACGCTTGAAATCACAACCAAGCGCATCGGCGAAGGTGTTGGTCATCAACGTCTTGGCCAATCCGGGGTAGTCTTCGAAGAGAAGGTTCCCGTTGGACAGGATGTTGATCAACACGTTGTCGATGACGTGCGACTTACCGATGATGACCTTCTGGACTTCGGCGGAGATTGCCTGAGCAATCGCACCGACGGCCTTGAGGCGCTCTCGGACTTCTGGGGTACTCTGGTGCTTCGGCTGGGCCGGAGCGGCCGGTGCTGCAGGCGCAACGGGTGCGGCAGGTGCTGCTGGAGCCGCTGGAGCGGCTGGGGCAACAGGGGCCACAGGTGCTGCTGGCGCTGCAGGAACAGGCGCGGGCGGGGCTGCTGGGGGTGCTGGGGGTTGCATGTCTTATCCTCCTTGTTTCAATTTCCCCAACGACGGATGTGCGGAATCAATTCCCGCAATTCTTCGTTGGAGTAGGCACGGTTCGAACTCACCAGTTCGACCAATCGGGGTTCCCGAATCATTTGCATGATCTCGGCAGGGGACTTGCGAGCAAACTCGTCGCGCGTCAGGTCGTTGAAGTTGCGAACCTTTGCGAGGAAGGCCTCACGGGTTCGCCGTTGGTATTGGGTTGGGTCCAGTTTTGATGGACGCTCCCTGAATCGCGTCAAGTCAAAGACATGACGCCAATTTTCTTTCTCTGGGACCACCATGATGGCGATGGCCAGAAGGGCAAAGAGGTTGAGGATGATGAGCCACTTCAACACCGCATCGCTGGTCAGCAACACGATAGCGCCCATGGCCTCCGTAAACGGCATGGAGAGTGTGCTCGATACGTGCCGGCTCTCGTCAAAGACGATGTTAAAGCTCGCCGGACTACGAGCGATGGTGGTTGAAAGTTCCTCGTTGTCAAACTCCATCATGTCGTTGATGAGAGCGGTGAAGAAGAACTCGTTTCCACGCCACGTGGTGTCACCAAGTCCCTTGTTCAAGCCCTCGGAGTCGGTGTCCCAGCACATGTGGCCGTGTTGAATGTACAAGGCGGAATCACACTGCATCTTGCCCGTTTCCTCAGCCGTGTCTTGGTCCCACAAATGGTTGGCCAATACCGAGTGGTCGGAGACGAACACAATGCTGCCTGTAGCGCTGATTTCGCCGATACCGCCACCGTCGGTGACCTTTCGCTGGTCAAGGACGGTCTGCCCGGGGTAGTCGATACGGATGACAAGACCGGTCTCACCCTCACCCAGCGTGGGGTTGTTCTCGCCTTTGCCAGCATCGATTTCCGCTGAGGTTGATGCCGCAGCGAGCACGTGGATGTTACGTCCGGTGTCGGCTTGGGTGTCAAGCACCTGGATGGCCGTAGGGCGATGGAACAGAACGGGGATGCGGCAATTGTCGACCTGCTCGCTGTTCACATCGTCCTCGGAGCATGGAACGGCTTTCTCATCACCCATGGTAGCAATATCTCGGGTCACGCTGGCCACGGACCAAATCTTGCGGGTATCGGGCGTGATTCGGGTGCCGTCGTCTGCGGTGACCTCGTAGTAACGTCCGGTTTTGATGTCGTCTCGAATGGGTGAATCAAAGTACTTGACGCCGAACTCCTCAGCCACGAGTTGGGCGTTGGTGGAGTTGGAGGCGAGGATGACTTTGCCGGCTCGCTTGGTGACGAAATCGTGGAGGGCGGCTGCCTCAGCAGCGTCAAACGGCTTTTCTGGAGCCGCAATCACCAGCAGGGTGCGGTGGGGGTTCTGCCAGTCGTTCACAAGCATCGGCGTTGACATCGTGTTGGCGACGTTGAAGTCCTCAAGGCTCTCTCGCATCAAGGTCAATTGCTGATCGGAGTACTCGTCGTCGTTTTGGTAAGGTGAAAAGACGGTGGTCTTTCCGGCTGAAACAACGGCGATGACGACCGTAGAAAGGGCAACTGAAGCAACAAGTCCAATCATGAGCCACGCTTCGAGGCTCAGTCGGGATTTTTCTGCTTCTGCCATTTCCTTACCCCATTGTGCCAATGTAAAACGACAGATTTACATCCTTCGGAGACACATTCCACACATAATAGTTGCTCAGCCTTGGGCAGGGATTTTTGCCGCTTTCATTTGACAGCGGCCCGCTTTGTTCGAAAAAATATAGGGCCGATTTTGCGAAAAATTACACTTTTTGCCATCAACGCAGATGTCGCCGGCGTTCAAGCACGACCAGGCTGACCAAACAGACCAACAACGACTCAAGGCCTCCGACCCATGCAATGTTCCCGTTCTCCAACATTGGCTCGTCGTCTTCGTCTTCTTCCACCGTTGGATCGTTGTCTTCCTGAGGGGCCTTGACATCGATGTTCATGCTGTCTGACCGTTGAGCACCGTCTCCTTCCGATTCGATGGCGATGCCAACTTCGCAGGTGCGCTCTTGATGACTGCTGGTCGCCTCAAGACGAAGCGTGAACGAGGCTTTGTTGTTCCCGTTTGAAGCGGTGACTTGGACCACGGTGTCTTCCAGTTCTTCAAGGCCGGTCACGGAAAGATGGGGGCAACTGCGAACGGTGGCTTCAGCAACCGTGATGGCGTCTTGCGTGTTGCCAAGGTTGCTCACTTCAAGGGTAAATTCAACCCAAGAACCGGCAAACAAGGTTTCGGTTGGCAGGGACACAGCTGGAACCAACCGATACATGCGAGGAACGCTGACATCGGCTTGAATCTCTTGGTTGCGTAGGCTTGATTCGCCCACCTGTTCTTCGCCGACGACCGTGAGTTCAATCTTTGATGAAGGCGAAAACGAACGAACTTCCTCTGCCGATCCTCCGGTAATTTTGATGGTGAACGTGTCGTTGGTGTTGCCCGATACCGAAACGCTCTCCGGGCCGTCAAAGGTGAACGGGCCGTCCTCGTCGTAATCGTAGGTCAGCGCGAGGTTCAATTCAGCAGGACCATCGTTGTTGACGAACACCACCAATTCACCGCTGAGGTCCCAGTCGTCCTCCAATTCAACGACGTACTTCGGATCGACGTCGGTGACCCAGCCCATCTCCCACGAAGGGCCGTCAAGACCTTGCCCCGATGCGGGGAACGAAGCCAACAACAGGCCGAGAACCATCAAGGCAGGAAGACTGCAGCGCATATCAATCACCTTGGATGAGGGCCATCAGGGCTCGTTTGGTGAGGGTTTTGACCATGGAACGACGGTAGCGTGGGGGAAGCGCCGTGTTGTTGACAGGCTTCACCGATTTTTGCACCGCTGCGGCCAGTTTGATGACGTCAAGGTCGCCCTCAGCGAGATGGGTTTCCACCTCTTCGTTGTGGAGGCGAGGAATGGACTCCAAGGCCGTGCTTGCAATGCGCAGGCTGTTGGGTTGACCATCAATCCACGAGGCGGCAATACCTGCCTCGGGGAAGTCCCACGAATCACGCACCCTGAGTTTTTGGTAGCAACCTCTTCGAGCGGCTGCATCTTCGGGAAGAACCACCTTGAGGAGGAATTCTCCCGGCTCCAGCACGTTCTTCTTCATACCGTCGAGTTCGTAAAAATCGTGCAAGGGAAGGGTTCGCTCGCCGTTGGGACCAATCAACACCACGCTCGCCCCCAACACCATGAAGTTTGGAGCGAGGTCCCCTTGATACGTGGCTACACACAACGTGTTCTGATTGGGAATCACGCGACAATCAGCGCCCGTTCCACAGTCTGCTTTGTGGCACCAGTCGATGGAACGACGCCAATCTTCGCCTTGATTGTACCAGAAACAACGGGTGTCCAAACACAAATTCCCGCCGACCGTCGCACTTTTTCGAATCAAGGAAGAGGCCACTTTGGCAGCGGCTTGAGCCAGCAGTGGATGTGCGCCGTTGGCTTCTGTGATCGAATCAAGGGTGACCATGCAACCGATTTCGTTGGCTGTCATGGCATGTGCATCGTTCAAACCTGCAAGCGAAATGACATGGGGTTGAGGGTTGATGTGCCACTTGTAGTTTGGCAGGACGTCGGTGCCCCCTGCAACCCAGTCAAAACCTTCTCCACGCTCGAGCAGAGAAGCCGCCAAGGCCACGGCCTCCTCCACCGAGGTCGGGTGATGAAGTTCAAACGGTGGCATCAGCATCAAGCATCATCCTCCATGTGCCGCTGCTCTTTCTTGAGCCATGCGCGTCCGGCAAAACCCAACTCCGCCAGTTGTTCTGGGAGGGGCTCATCCGCTTCGCGCCATCCATCAACTTGGTCCGCAAGCGGACGATTGGGGTCGAATCCAAACAACACGCCGTTGACATAGGCTGAGGTGTCTTCGCTTCGTTGACGAAGCCGGTCCCGTTCACGGTGAAGGTCCGCCCGTTCCTTGAGCACGGTTTGAAGCGGGCCGTGTTCTAGACGAGGGGGTTGCAACTCTGTCGAATCGGACAAACCTTCCTTCTTCACATGCTTCTCGATGCCATGATAGACGACATCGGGCGTGAGTGGGAGGTCGCGAAGACGAACACCAACAGCATCGTAGACGGCGTTGACGACGGCTGGGAGAATGGGCAAAAGTGGGCCTTCGCCGGCCTCTTTGGCACCGAACGGTCCTTCGGGGTCACTCGATTCGACGATGATGGCTTCCACATGAGGCATCTCGTGGACGGAGGGAATCTTGTATTCGAGCAAATTGGCGTTTTGCAGGTGGCCGGTCCGCCCGTAGACCATTTTCTCGCTCAGCACTTGCCCCAAACCCATGTGGCAAGAGCCGATGATTTGCCCCTTCACCGCCAACGGGTTGAGGGCTTTGCCACAATCGTGCGCAGCCCAAACATTGGTGCACGACACGAGCCCGGTTTCGACATCAACGTCCACTTCGGCGACATAGGCGGAGAAGGAGTAGGCCGGGGCCAAACCGGCTGCTGCCCCTTTGTGCACGCCACCCATGGGTGGTGAGCGGTAGGCACCTCGTCCAATCAACGCGCCCGTATCCGCCTGCGCCTTGTGAAGGGCCTGAAGGTAGGAGACACCGATTGAGGGGTCGTGTTTGTAGTAGATGCGACGGTCATTGAGCACCAACACGTTGGGATGGTAACCAAGCAATTCCCAAGCAGCTTTCAGCAACTGGTCTCGAATCTCAATGGCGGCACGAATGGCGGCGTTGGCGTTCATGAACGTCACCCGGCTTGAGTACGAGCCAAGGTCAACGGGACTGGTGTCGCTTTCGTGGCTTCGAACGTGAATCATCTCAACAGGGAGCGCTAACACCTCGGAAACGACTTGAGCCACGGCCGTGGTGGAACCTTGCCCGATATCGGCTGCTCCTGTGTGGACGGTCACGCCGCCGTCCATGTCCACCTGAATGTGCACGGTGGCGTGCGGGAAGTTCGTTGGGTCCCAATGGATGGGGAGGCCTGAGCCCGAAATGAAGAAACCGCAGCCAATGCCAATGCCCTTTCCGAGAGGCAACTGTCTGAATTTCTCGTCCCAGTTTGAGCCTTCGCGAACCCGCTCAAGGGCCTCACGCATTCCGTTGGACGTGATGCGGAAACCGCTGATGGTTCGACTGTGAGGGGGCAGAAGGTTGGCAAGACGCAAGTCAATGGGGTCGACGTTCATGGATTCAGCCATTTCATCCAATCCAACTTCCACGGCACAACGCGTGTTGACCGCCCCGTGACCCCGCATGGCCCCTGATGCTGGTTTGTTGGTCCACACCCGCGCCCCGGTGTAGTGGAAGGAGCCCAACTCGTAGGGTGCGGTGGCCAAGACACCGTTGTAGTACGAGGTCACGTGACCGAAGGAGGCAAAGCCGCCACCGTCGATGAGGGCGTCGATGTCAAACCCAGAAATCCGCCCCTCGTCATCAGCGGTCATCTTCACGTCGATGTGGCTCGGGTGACGCCCGCGATTGATCCAGTACACCTCTTCACGGTCAAACGTGATCCGGACAGGCTTGCCGGATTTTCGAGAGAGGATGGCAGCGCACATCTCGTGCGGGAAGGGGTCGGACTTACCGCCAAAGCCACCACCGACGAAGGTTCGAACGACGTTGATTTGGTGCATTGGAACATCGAGCACCGTGGAAAGGGCCCGATGGGTGTAGTGAGGAACCTGTTGCGGGGTGTAAAGTTGCAACCGGCCGTTTGGGTCCCAGTGAGCAACGACGGCATGCGGTTCAGTGAACCCGTGGTGAACACCCGACATGGTCCAGGTGCCGTGCGATGAAGCGTGCGGGGTCTTCACCAACGAGCGGTCTCCAAATTCTTGGAACACGCGCTTCTGCACGTTGGTTCTCGCCAAGTGGTACTTTCCACGCCAATGAATGGGTTCGTCGTGGTCCTCAAGGCCAAGTTTGGGGTCAAAGACGGGTTCGAGTTCTTCCCATTCGATATCAAACAGCGACAGCGCTTCAATGGCGGTCGCTTCGTCGATGGCAGCGACGCACGCAACCAAGTCCCCCACATGACGAACTTTCTCAACCGCCATGGCATGCTCGTCTTTGGTCACGGGAAGAACGCCAAAGCGGTTGGGTGCATCTTGCCCGGTCGCCACAGCGATGACGCCGGGAAGCGCCTCCACCTTCGAGGTGTCAATGGATTTGATGCGGGCGTAATGGTGAGGGGAACGGAGAATTTTCCCAATGAGTTCCCCGGGCAAGCGCACATCGTCGCCGTACCAAGCCTGACCGGTGACTTTGGCATTCGAATCAACCAACGGCATCGCTTTTCCAACCGACGTGCCGGTTCGTGCCCTGTCGTGAATATGGTCGCCGGCCGGTTTCGGCTCTTGTCCACCAACGGTTTCTGGGATGTAGGCCAGGTCACGGGGCCGCATCACGGGGTCGGAACCACCCGAGCCCGGAGGAGGGAAGGCTTGCTTCCCAGCCACACGTTTCCCGTCTTTTCGTACCGACGACGAAGACGAGCCCGGTTGTTGATGGTAGGTGCCCATGGTGATCACTTCGCATGGCCGGGTGGCATCGTCGGTTCCTCTGGCCCCGATGGATGCGGGTCGGGGTGAGGCGAACTGGCCGGTGGTGCGGGCTCAACCTCACCACGGTGCATGGCCGCCGCCGCCTCAATGGCATCGATGATTTGCTGGTAGCCTGTGCATCGGCAAAGATTGCCTTCAATGGCGCAGGCAATCTCCTCTCGCGTCGGGTTTTGATTCGTGTTGAGCAGCGCTTGGGAGGTGACCAAAAAGCCGGGGGTGCAAAATCCACACTGAGAGCCACCGTGCGTGGCAAAACAGGTTTGGATTGGAGCCAAATGAGCGCCATCGGACAACCCTTCGACGGTGATGATGTCGCTGCCTTCGACTTGCCCAGCGAGTGTGAGGCAGGACAGTTTTGGGACACCGTCGATCATCACGGTGCAACATCCACATGTACCAAGGTCACACCCTCGCTTCACGCCAAGTGTACCGACCTTATCCCGAAGCACATCCAACAACACCGCATTGCCGGGTGCGAGGACTTCAACCGGTGTACCGTTCACCGTTCCCGTCCAAACCTTCCCTTTTGGCGAGGGAATCATGGATACATGTTCCTTACCGACCATGCCCGTCCCCGTCTTTCCGTAGGCCATTCACCCTTTGATAATTGGGGGCGAGGGTTCTGTAGGAATGCTTCACTCTTCCTCTCTGTATTCTCCACCAAGCGACCCTTCAACCGCTTCAATGGCGTTTCTCAGCACCAGTCCGTGATACACGCGAATTTTTCTCGATTTGACCTTCTCGTTGACTTTCAATTCAATCTCCTGCAGTTGGTCGAGATGCTTTGCGTCGTGGATTTCCTCGAGAAGGTGGTGGTATTCGTTGCGTCGCCCAATGTAGAACCCAAGGTAGATAGGAATCAACAAAAAGGGAATGACGAGTTCCTCAAACACAATTTCCGCAACGCCCGAAACAGAGATTTCGAAGTAGTCGGGGTCGTACTCGAAACTAAACGAACCGGGACCCAATCCACCAGCATAGAAGATACCGGTGTTGGTGCCGAAATACATGGTAAACGGCGTCTCCTGGTCGTCGTAGATGTCCGAACCACGGTCCAATTCGACATCGTCGGGCCAACCATCGTTGTCGTTGTCCTTATCGAGGACGTCAGGGATGGTGTCTTGATCGGCGTCCGGTGGCGTTGAATCTGCATTGTAAGGATCATACAGAATGGTGCCCGATGAGGCAGAGCGTTCCATTTCGTTACGAATACCATCCCCATCGGCATCATCGTCGTATTCATCCGGGATGAAATCGCCGTCAATGTCCGAACAGCCTTTGAGACGGTATTTGCTCAAACCGTAGATATTGGGGCAGTTGTCACTCAATTTGTGGAGACCTTGGTCGGCGTATCCATCGCCATCAAGGTCCGACCAAATCCCCGGGTCTTCGGGCCAAACATCCACATCATCGTTGGAACCATCGCCGTCCATGTCTTCATCGGCGACATCGCCGAGGCCATCCCCGTCCAAGTCCCGATGCTCGGACGCATTGGTGGGAAAGGCATCTGCACCTTGGGTTTCGTTCCACAGCGAATCCGGGTCAGACCAACCATCGCCATCGGAATCCAAGCAACCGACTCGGTCCTGTGTTGAGTCGCCTTCGACTTCACAACCGGGCCCCTCGTCGCCTTGGGCAGAAGCCCAACCCGCCGATAAAACCAACATGAGGACCAAGCAGAGACAATGAATGTTGACCCTCATGTCGTTCTCGAGGATACGCTGCCTAATGGCTTTTTCACTCAAGCAGAAAACAGAAGGTTTGAAGAATGACAATCGCCAGAGAATAAACAATGCCTCGATTCTTGGTTTTCATGACCTTGTTGCTCTTTCTCACCCCTCTCACAGGATGCACTGCTGACGAAGAAGAGCTTGCCACCTCCTTCCCGACGTTTTCAACCGTTGCAGACAATGGAGAAATTTATGACAATTCACGTATGTACGGAAGTGGCTACATCGTCGTGTTCTCTGCAGAATGGTGCAACAGCCCCTGCTACACGACGATGCACGCCATTTGGGCTGCTCAGGCCGAGTTGCCCGTCTTGGTCATGTCCACCGACCCGGCTGAAAATGCAACCGGCATCACCCTTTCTGAGTGGCATGACTCAGCGAATGCACACGACGATGAAGGCGAAGATGTCGGCGTCACCTTGACCACCTACGCCTTCATGAAAGGAAGCGAAGTTGCTGAAGAACTCGGCATCACCCGCCCGGGGTCCCTTGCCTTTGTGAACGGAGAGGGTGAGGTGACCTATCTGCATGAAGGCCGCTTGGACGATACAGAAGAGATTCTCAAGCACTGGAACGACGCCAACGCTTGATGGTCTCAGTCAAGAAGTTCGGCTTCGTCAGCCACGGCTTCAATGTCCTCATCCACACTGAAGACCTTCTCCACCATGGTGGCTTCCTCGGCCCGGTTGATGACATAGACGCCAAGAACAACCAGCAACAGCAGGAAGATGGCCGTTGCTGGAACGACCCAGTCCGACAAACCCCCCAACAGGCCCTCGTCTTCTCCGTAGGCCTTGGCGTTGGCCGTGTCCATCAACATGACATTGACCGTCACCAACGGCGTTGACGAAGGTGGGCCGTTGACGTCGCTCTCGTTGGCGACAAGGCCTCTCAGCGAGATGGTGTGGTTGCCCTCAACCGTAATACCGGGGAGGTGTTCGAGTTGGTGGACGATGGTTTTCAAGTCCAGCACGGCTTTGACATCCCCGTGGTCAAAGGTGTGGAGGTTCGCCCAATCGTCACGCAAGTGATTGCTTCGCCACTGAACCGTGTCGACTTCGCCGTTGATGTCCACAACAATCGACTGTCCTGGCTTGAGGTGAATACGGTCGTCAATACCGACCTCGGTGGCCACCACGAGGGTGGTCGATGGATCAAAGGTGTAATCCCGCTGAGCGGCTTCCATCACGGCCGCAAGGGCCTCGACATGACCGTGCCCGTAGACGTTGTTTTGGCGGTTCTTGGGGATTTGATCTTCCAGGCACGGTTCGTTGGCCAGCATGTAATGACAGACGCGGTAGGTGGCGGTTTCCTGCAGAATGTTTCGAACATCAAACGGTGACAGGTCAGGGTTGGCCTGAAGCATCAAGGCCACGGTTCCTGCCACGCCGGGTGTGGCCATGCTGGTTCCACTGAACGCCACATAACCGTCTCCCGAATTGTGTTGGGCCGACATCACGTCCGAGCCCACAAAGGCCACGTTGGGTTTGACTCGACCTTCTTCAGTTGGCCCTTGGCTGCTGTAGACGGCGATGGCGGTGTTCTTGTCGAGTGCACCCACCGTGATGACGTCTTCTGCCGAGCCTGGCGTACCGATTTGAGCCGAGGCGAAACTGTTGCCTGCTGCAATGAGCATCGTGATACCGGCTCGCACCATCTCGTTGGCGTATCGGTTCACGCTGTCCTCTTCCGAAGAGGTCCATTCAATGGGCCCAGGCCCACCCAAACTCATGGAAGCGGCTCGAATGTTGAACTCGTATCGATGGTCAACGGTCCATTCCATGCCGGCCATCACGGTTGCGAAACTGCCCGAACCACCTGCATCAAGCACCTTGACACCGACGAGGAAGGCCTGAGGCGCCATGCCGGGGTGTTCGTAGGTCGGGGCACCTGTCCCGGCAACCGTCCCGGCACAGTGCGTCCCGTGACCTTGGTCGTCGTAAGCCTGAATTTCGGTGCCGTTCGTCTTCCCTGGGTTGTTGACGGCGTCGTAGAACGCGATGACCTTCGGGTCATGGGTGGCGTTGTCATCGTCCAAATCATCCAAGCCAACATGGAGGCTATCAATACCGGTGTCGATGACAGCAACGGTCACCCCTGAACCATCGTAACCTGTTTGTTGTTGAGCGAGGTCCACTTCATGAATCACGGCAGCATCGCCGTTTTGAACGGTCAATATTCCATCAAGTTCCAACATCACCACGCCGGGAAGGGTCGTGGTCTCGAGAATCATGGAATGAGGGACGCGCCCTGCCACGGCGTCGATGTGCTTGAGGGTCCACTGATGGACGAAGCCAACTTCACGCTCCAGCATGGCGATATCGCGTTCGGTGGGCGTGTGGTCAAAGTCAATGATCAGCGGCAAGGTGTTGTCCTCATCAAGAAAGAGCGGATGGTCGTGGTACACTTCGATCATGTCACCAATACCGTTCTTGTTTCGGTCTACCGTGGTGTCAACCCACCAGCCTTCTTCCGATGACGAGGAAGGTGTTGCGCTGACCGGCATGGCCGACGCCAAGAGGGGTGTAATCATCAGTGCCAGACACATCACGGCTAGAAGTCGACGAAACATGGTGTTCTCACCTGTAACGCCCACGTGAGGGAGGGTTTTGAAATCATTGGAAAGGGGTTTGGTGGTCCGATGGGGCCTGCGGTGATGGAAAAGAGCAGATTGGGGCCTGTTTGTCGGGTCAACAGTTAAGGGGTCCGTTGTGGCCATGATGCCTGATTCCTATGGCAGCACCACGGCGACGCCCTGTCAAATCCATGCCCGCATCAGTAGCCCAACACCAAAGCGTGAGTCAGCAGACCTCGGCATTTTCAGGGAACTTGGCAACGAATTCCCCCGCACCCACAACCAGCGTGACCATGGTGCAACCCAACACACCTCGAACAAGCGACGAGCAATTTCTGATGAAAATGTCGCAACTTGTGATGATGGGTATTGGGTTTCTGGCGATTTGGGGCGGTGTTTTCAGCGTCGCTTTTGACGATGAGGCCTCCAACCAAAACTTCCTCGTCTTGTTTGTGGGAGGCTTGGCTTCGTTCGCAGTCGCTATCGGTTTGATTGAAATCCAAAGCAAGAAGAACGAATATCACCTCTACGACATCCAAAACTACTTCCTCGGCATTGCCTTCTTCTTCTCAACCGTCGGCGTGCTGTGGGGTACACGATACATGATGGGCTTCTTCACGGGAACCCTTGAACTGGACTGGTTTGGCGCACCTGCATTGTACACCGAACAAGACTGGTCGCCCAACGCCAACGGCATTTACGCTCAGACCATCACGTGTTTGTTGCTCACCTACGGGCATTACAGGTTGCTCAAGCGATACAAAGGCGACACCAGCTTTGGCTGGGGGGTTGCCACCTATGCACCGATGGCCGTTTTGATCGCTGGCGTTGGACCTTGGATTCGCTGGTCCGAAAACGTGGTGAGTTGGGAGCTTGGCCTCGCCATCATCTCCATCACGCTGGTGTCCATGGAGATGTCGCTTCGCTCAAACAAAGCCTTGAACTTCGTCGTCGTTGCTTTTGCATCTGGACTTGTTCCCCTCATCTACGAGACGTTGAACTCCAACGCTCCCGAGGATGGGGCCGGTGGAGCCCTCTCATTGATGGTGTTCATCGTTTGTTTGCAAGGCTACTATGCCGCCCGTCAGGACCTGAGGAAGGAAGTCATGGAACGGGCATCCATTCTGTTGATTGGGCAGGTCGTGGTCGCTATCGCTCTTGCGCGAACAGCCAGCGACTTCAACCTGATTCTCGGTCCGTTCCGAGCCGGCGATTACGCTTCGCTTGAACCCTACATCAACATCCCCGTTGCACTTTGGTGCGCTGTGTTGTTCGCCTATTTCCCGGCGGTGCTTCAACAGCGGGTGCCGTGGATGCCCATTGGCCTTGCCGCAGCCTTGGTGGTGATGCCCAACGACGCCTCGACCATCCCCTGGGTGTTGAGCATGCTGGTGCTGCCCTACATGGTCTTCATTTCGAAGGTTGCACGAGCATGGGTCGTCAACACCACGATGATCGTGTTCAGCCTCTCCTACCTCCTGACCGACTGGTACGCCTATTCCACCGATATGTCCGCACGAGATGCCTTTGGTGGGGGATGGTTGTTTGTCATCCTCCCGCTGTTCCTCCTTGTTGTGGCTGAATTGGGTCGGCATCGGTCGCGTTTCGAAGCCAGCACAAGCATGGCGATGATTGGCTCTGTGGTGCTTTCAAGGGCTATTTTGGATCCTGAATGGTACTTGCCTTGGTTGCTCATCGCCTACATGTTTGCCGTTATTTGGAACATCGTGCGCACGACGTCCGACCCCGACATCAAACAGCGAAAAGACGCCACATTGGCCATTGGTTTCACCACCATCGTCGTGTTGTTGCTGGCCATCTTGGACAACCTCAGCCTCCCACCGATGGACGTCTTCGACCAATTTTTGGACGTCGGATTCCGTCCGCAGTTCCTCCTTCTTTGTGTTGCAATCTACCTGCTCTCCGTACGGGCCACTCACCATGAACTCGATGCTGGAAGTGTGCTCTCCTGGTTGAGTGCCGGTGGAGAAAACGCCCCTACCTACGACGCCAGCACGGGCATGTGGACGGTTGCTGAAAAGAGCGAGGAAAAAGACATCTTGGAAGATGCATGGACGCCGCTTGCCCGATTCAGTCTCCTCGGCTCCTTGATGATGTTCACCTTTTCCATCAGTTCCATCGAGGCCAGCGTTTGGGAAAACCACCCCTACGCCATTCTGATGCTGGCCCTCCCTGTGGGGATGTTGATGCGAGAAGTGCTGAGTATGCCGTCCATCAGTTCAGCATCAAGAGCAACGGCCATGGCCATGCTTCTCTTCTTGGCCGCACCACTCTCTTTGCAAATCGGAGACATGCGATTGGCGGGAGAAGACTTGTTTGTGACCAGCCTCATGTTGGATGGCATCCTGGTGGCAGCACCGCTGATCGTGAACGCCTTCATCGCCCGCAAGGGCTTGGACGAGGAGGGCTTGAGCCGAACCGCAGACGGTTTAGCCTATGTGATGCTGATGGTCCTCGCTCTGCTGGATTCATCAGGAGGCTTGCTGTTGATTCCTCTTGTGCTGTTGGTCAGTATGCGAACCTTGCAGCACAACTTCCAAGGCTTGACGGTGCTCATACCTTTGGTGTTCATTTTGATGCCTCGCTCATGGTGGGAGAGCGGTTTGTTCGCCCTGTTCATGGATGCACTGCCTTCGATGTTTAGCGATTATTTCACCGATAACCACGCTGGCCCCTTCCTTGCCATCGTCGGCATCTATGTTGCTGGCCACATGGGCTTGGCGTTGTTTACCAGCTACACGCGTAAGTCCGATGACGAAGCTACAGGATTGTACGCTGCCGCAGCCATTGTTTGGCTTTGTTTGGGGTTGCTTTCAGCCTTGCCAGACGGGTATTGGATTCCAACCCTTGGGGCATTGACCTTCATGACGTATCTCTGGTTTGCTGACAAGAGTTCGGGCCTTCCCTACTCCTTGGGATTGTTGTACATCGCCTTGTTCTTCGGATTTACCCTGAGTGAAACTTTCCAACCCATCACGGATGGAGAGGCAGCAGGTTGGAGTGGTATCCTCATCGGTTTCGGTGGTGTTTTGATGGCGATCATGCATCAGCAAGGGCGACTTTTCCGAACACCACCAGAAGACGAAGAGGAGCAACGTAGTCACGACGATACCGCATCGCTTGCCGTCCAAGTTGGCTCACTTGGTTTCTTGGCTGGCTACGGTGTGTTCTACGGAATTGGCCCTATCATCGGTGTCCTGATGATTGGCTGGCAAGCCGTCAAGAAAGGTCAAACCAACAGTTTCTTGCTGCTCCCTACGCTGCTGACCTTCAGCTTGGTCAACGTCATGGTCCAAATGGAGTGGGGAGATATCGACCAGCGAACCACCATCGCTGGCGTGGTCTTGGTGGTGCAGGGATTGATTTTGACGTTGTTGTCGGCGAAAGACGACCTTGTTTACGACTTGGAATCGGTGTCATGGGAAAGCGATGATG
This sequence comes from Candidatus Poseidonia sp., assembly GCA_049617635.1. Lineage (GTDB taxonomy): Archaea > Thermoplasmatota > Poseidoniia > Poseidoniales > Poseidoniaceae > Poseidonia. The sequence goes on along the minus strand of JBMZJQ010000014.1, from coordinate 25,564 downwards.
CGTTCTTCATGTTCATGGACCGCCTTGGCGTTGTAGGCGCTGCCTACACGCTCATTGGTCTGTTTTTGGCGCTCAACACCGTCGACTTGGAAACCATCGCCTACCTGTTGATGACCGTTTACTTGGTCGTCCTCGGCGTGCAAGGATTCGGCGAGGAAACCGACGCTCGTTGGCGTCGAGGCATCGGTGGTTACGGTTCCATCCTCACGGCCTTCCTGTTTGCAAATTCAATCGAAAACGGCCTCTTTGGTGCCGTTGGCTTCGTGATGATGGGCATGGTTGCGTTGGGCTTTGGTTTCCTCTTTATGCAACGTATGAACGAAGAGGACAGCATCTACATCGACGATGGTCCAACCCAATCAGATGCAGCACCACCTGTTGAACCGCAACAGGCGATGGAAACAGTGGATGAAGAAGCCGTCGAGGACGAGCCCGTTGCTGATGAAGCGGACGGCGCGGAGGTTGCTGAAGACATTGATCTCGACGAGGAAGAGGCTGTTGAGGACGAACCTGTGGCAGAAGAAGATGCGTTCGAAGTGATGGAGGAAGTGGCTCCCGAAACGCCGGTTCCTGAAACACCTCAACACAGTGGCTTGTTGGAAACCGGAGAAGGATTTGCTGTTCGGCTACCAAAGGATGCGGTCAACAACATCATCGCTACGCTTCAGACAACACCCCATGACGGCTATGTTCCTGTGGTTGCCTTCGGTCCGGGAGGGCAGATCATGCTGACGTTCGAAGACACAACCACCTCGAACGGTGCGTGACCTCGACCTCTACGAACAACAAAAGTCTCTCGCCACCGCCAGCGATGCATGGACACCAAACAACACCGTATGGTGTGGATGGACCTCGAGATGACTGGACTGGATTTGAGCAAAGAATCCATCATTGAAATCGCCACCGTTGTGACCGATGGTGACCTCAACATCCTTGCTCAGGGACCGAACCTGGCTATCACCGTGCCTGAAGCGCTTCTCGAGGGAATGGACGACTGGAACACACGCCATCATCACAACAGCGGCTTGGTGGAGCGCATTCGAACCGAAGGGGTCTCCGTGGCAGAAGCAGAAGCAAGAACGCTGGCGTTCCTCAAGGAATGGGTTGAGCCCAACACCGCTCCGTTGTGCGGCAACAGCGTGTGGAACGATCGTCAATTCTTGGTCAAAGAGATGCCCGCTTTGGTGGAGTTCCTTCACTATCGCATGGTCGATGTTTCAACGGTGAAGGAAGTCGCTCGGCGTTGGTACCCGGGTCTTCCTCGGTTTGAAAAACGGGGCGCTCATTTGGCTCTCGATGATGTTCTGGAATCTATAGAAGAATTACGGCACTTCCGAGAACTGGTGTTTCGACCTCAAGATTGACGCCAGGTTGGTTCGCTTGGCTCCACACCTTTCTCAGCCGCCATGATTTGAGCGACCACCGCAACTGCAATCTCCTCCGGCGTTTGCGCACCGATGTTCAGACCAATCGGGCAGATGACTTGGTCCAACAGGGATTGAGGAAGCCCTGTTTCAAGGCAGGTTTGCTCAAACGCTTGCCACTTTGAACGACTTCCAATCACGCCCAAACGGGGGGCTTGTTGGCCGTCAAGATTCACATCCGCTTGATGGGCGAGGGTCAGCATGGAGAGAAGACGCTCTTCATCCTCGCTCCAGTCATGCCCGAGCAACACGATATCGGAAAAGCGCTGAAGACTCGTAATGGATTCGTTTTCAAAATAGGCCTTGACGGACTGAGATGAACGCTCAACGGCGTTCGGGTAACGTTCCTCGGACACAAATTCGGCTCGTGTGTCTTGAACCGAAACCGACCATGTCAGCGCGCCCAGGCAAGCGGCGAGGGCTTCGCCACAGTGACCACCTCCCATGATCAACACGTGTGGCATCGGCATCATCACCTCAATGGAGATCGTGACTCGACCTCCACACAGCGAATCAAGCGGCGTTACTTCATAGCCCTTCGCCCCTTTGTTCAAGCCATAGGTCATGACCTCTGCAACGGGTGCGGTGGATGAAACAAGCAGCTGTTCGCACCGATTCAACACGTTCTTTTCAAGACCGGCACCTCCAACGGTTCCGTGCCACCGCAATCCGTCAGAAGACATCGCCAGCCTCGCACCGGTCTTTCCCGGGACGCTTCCCGAGGTCGTCAACACCGTGGCCAAGGCGACCCGCCGGCGTTGACCCAACTCGGAGAGAGCCCAAGCAAGGACGCGAGCGGTCATGGAGGTGCCTCAACCCACGGCCCTCATATCATTTCGCTTTGTCCAAAATAGATGAGAAGGGCCGCTTCACGTTCCAACAGACCGGCCACATCATCGTCGGTGTCGATGTTTAACCAAAGATACGGCGCCTCCATGTCCACGGGCGTAAACTCGACCAGGTTTCGCAGCGGTTCGTCTGGATGAGCTTCTCGCACGCGATGCACAGCCTCGTCCCCCAGCAACACCGGATGCCCTCGGATGCCGTTTGAACTGGGGCACACCGAAGCGGCACCATCGAGCAAACGATCCACCACTTCATGGTTCCAACCGGGTCGGTCAACCGGTGCCATCAGGACGCGAAACCGGTCGCTGTTCAAGGCTTTTTCAGCCGCCTGAAGACCGCACTGCAAACTGCCAGTGCGACCTCGTTCTGGTTCGAAATTGACGACAACCGTTGCCGTGGGCAACAACGCCCTCACCGCTTGTTCAATGGTTGGATGAACCACCACGATGGAGGTGCATCCGGCCCGTTCAAGGTGGTGATGGGCCCACCAAATCAACGGGCGACCACCAAGTTCAACCATCGCTTTGGGCCGACCGAGACGTTGGCTCTCGCCGGCAGCGAGAACGATGCCAACAACCGGTGAAGCCATGTTCAAACGAAGGGGTCTCGTTTTTTGGCCTTTGTTGAGGTTGACCTTCAAATATCCTCACACAGCGATGTTGCCATGAAGGAATGGCACCCGCCGAGCTTTTGGCACACCGAACGACGAGAGGCGCACAAGAAATCCATTGATTTCTTGCGAAGCATCGTCGAACAATCACCGAGAATGGAGTTCCCCACACCGGACGCCTCCATCCCCAACGTCCTCGTCCGTGGCGAATCAAGACGCTGGTACAAAATCGAAATTATGCTTCACTACGACACGGTCGAAATCGGTGGGATTGGTTCGGTCGATGACGTGGTATGGGACCTCCATGTGATGGCGGGGGCGTGGAAACAGGACGTTGTCGACGAGAGCCCTCACTCGGTTTCCATTTGCATTGGCCCGAGGAAGGAAGCCAAATCGCTTCCCGTCGGCGACCAAATTGCTGCGCTTGCCCTTTCGCTGCTCAACGATAAAACAACGGCGATGCGTTTGCCCTTGCTCGCTCAATTCATTGTATCGCCACGCAAGGCGCTCGAGGACGTCTACCAGTTCAGTCAGGAAGGCGTGATTATGGAGGATCACATGTTCTGGATGCAGGATGTGCACGAAGACGAGAGCGAGGCTGAGCAGCAAGAAGAATTGGCTGCTTTCGACGAAGCGTTCGAAAACCTCCTGATGCACATGGAACAGGAAGAAAGTCAGGCCCTCAACCAATGGTTTTCAGCGACGGAGGACACCGCTGTTGAGGCTGAACGACCAGCACCTTGGCATCATGATGACGACCGTGTTTGGCAGATGGAAGATGATTTGCGAAAGGGCAGAACCTGATTACAGGCCTTTTGTTATTTCACGGCCGATGATCATCCGCTGCACTTGAGAAGAGCCCTCGTAGATTTGCATCACTTTTGCGCCACGCATGAGGCGCGCAACTGGATATTCTTCGGAATAGCCGTAGCCGCCGTACACCTGCACGGCATCGGTCGTCACTTGCATGGCCATGTCGGCAGCGAAGCGCTTTGCATGGGCCGCAGATTCTGTGTTGCGCACACCCGCATCAAATTCTGCTGCTGATTTCCAAGTGAGCATACGGGCCGCCTCAATGTTGGTTTTCATGTCAGCGAGCATGAACTGCATGGCTTGGTGTTGATGCAACGGCTTGCCAAAGGTCTGTCGCTCGCCTGCATACTGAAGAGCATGCTCGTAGGCGGCTCGAGCCAGGCCAGTGGCATGCGCTGCAATGTTGGGTCGACTCATGTCAAACGCCTTCATGGCGTTCATCCAACCTCCGGATTCTGAACCGCCGATGAGATGGTTGGCTGGGACGCGAACGTCATCAAACGTGATGGACCGTGTGTCAGAACACCGCTGACCCATGTTGGTTTCCTTCTTGCCGAGGGAGAAACCAGCAGCGTCCTTTTCGACGATGAACCCTGACATACCTCGATAGCCTGCGTCCGGGTCGGTCTTGGCGAGAACGAAGAAAAAATCGGCATGACCTGCGCCGGTGATCCACATTTTTGAGCCGTTGATGACGTATTCATCTCCTTCTCGGATGGCCGTTGTTTTGCAAGCGGCAACATCGGACCCTGCACCGGGTTCGGTTACGGCGTAAGAGGCCAAGGCACCTTCCTCTGCAATTTTTCGCAACCAGACCTCTTTCTGGTCCTCGGTTGCTCCTGTGATGATGGGAGCGCTTGCCAACGCCGTGGCGTAGGCTGCCGTCGCAAACCCAGGGTCGCCCCAAGCCAACTCTTCGTTCACGAGGACTTCCTCAAACGAACCAAGGCCAGCTCCACCGTAGGCTTCTGGGATGTGGAGGTTGAGCAGCCCCATCTCGTGGGCCATTTGGATGGTTTCTTTCGGATAATGAGCGGTTTCGTCCCAATGTTCTGCGTGAGGGCGGATTTCGTCCACCGCAAATTCGTGGGCAAGCTCCTTCAACATCGCTTGCATTTCATCGAGTTGGAAGTCCACCATGAATCGGTGAAGTGTCGCTCCCTTAAGAGCGCTGTCTCTCGCAAGTACTGGCTGAAGGTGTTCAAAGAACGATGATGCCGTATTGCTCAGCGAGCAACAGTGCCACAAAGACAACATAGATGAGAATCAACACCACGCCTTCCCAACGCTTGAATTCGTATTGTGAACGCATCATGGCGAGGGCAACACCGGTTCCGACAAAGGTCGCCGGAATGATGAGGAACATCGTCAAGTCGTAACTGGTCGCAGTGAGATGGAGCGGGTGGACCACCGCCGCAAAGCCAACTGAAAGCAGAGGGTCGGTGATGTTAGAGCCGATGAGGGTCCCAATGGCCACGCCTTCGCTGCGTTTGGCTGCCATGAAGGCAATCGCCAGTTCGGGCAGCGAGGTCCCCAATCCAGACACCGTGGTTCCCACCACAGCATGCGGTACATCCAGAGCAATGGCCAAGTTGCTTGCAACGTTGACCAAGTGGTGGGCTGCAAAGAGAGCCAACAGCAACCCCAAGGTGACCATCACGGCATAGGATGCTGTGGTTCGATTGAGTCGACGTTCAACCGGTTCAGCCCCGCTCAATTCATCTTCCAGGATCTCCTCACGATGGGACAAAAGCCAGTAGATGTAAGCGATGTAAAGCCCCATCAAAAAGGCCCCTTCAAGTCTGCTAAGTCCTTCTCCTGTTATCAACAACAACGTCAAGAGGCCGATGGAGGAGAACATGATGAATCCGTCACGCTTCAGCCACGAGGGTCGGATTTTCACACCTCGAAACGCCACAACCAAACCGAGAATCAAGGTGATTTGAACGAGTACAGAACCATAAATTCCACCGATGGCAAGGTCGGCGATTTCGGGAGTGGTGGGGATGTCGGCGGCGGCCGTGGACGTCACCAAAATTTCCGGTAGCGATGTCCCTATCGATACAATCGTCAGACCGATGACGACCTCAGGCAAGCCGGCCCGAAACGCCAACCCTTTGGCACCTTCGATGAACACGTCCGCTGATTTGACGAGCAACATCAGGGCCATGAAGAGCAGGGTAATGGACAGCCAACTCGCCTCCAAGGCTGAATCATCAATGCTTGAATGCAAAGCGAGAATGCCAAGGAACAGAGCCCCGTTGAGAACGAGGGTGTTGCTGAGCACCAGTTGAGGGATGCCCATGACGGGTGCAGGCCCTTCACCCTCCATGGCGTTACGACCTCCCTCCACTTCTTGACGGTTACCTCAACAAATCATCATAGAAGGCCATGAAGAATACTTTGAATCGGCCGCACAAGGGCGTGTCGTGCGCCGCGAGATGGTTGGGGAGTTTCTCGGTACGGCGCTGATGGTCGGCGTTGGATGCGGTAGCGTTGCCCTCGGCGCTCGCCACGGAATGGTCTCTCTCACTTTTGGGGCCGTTGTGACCCTCGCCATCTTGACCTTTGGAGGTCTGAGCGGGGCACATATCAACCCAGCCGTGAGCATCGCCTTTTGGCGAAACGGCCAACTCTCCTCCGGGTTGGTTGGTTTCTACCTCCTGGCCCAAATGATGGGCGGTTTGGTGGGTGCTGCCGTGGTCGGAGGTGCTGCACCGACAACGCTTGCGCCTTCTGTCAATTTGCTGGATGGATTTGTCATTGAGGTGGCCATCACCATGGTCCTGATGGTCAGCATTCTCGAAGTGGTCCAACGGGACGGACGACGGTGGGTGGTGGCGATTTGGGTCGGTGCAACCGTCGCCTTGCTTGCGTTTGTTGCCGGTGAACTGACGGGGGCGAGCATGAACCCTGCCCGTACTTTTGGACCCAACATCTTGAGCGGATGGTGGTACACCCTGCCGTTTTACTTTTCATCGACCGTTTTGGGTGCTTGGTTCGCCTGTGACATCCATCGCTGGATTCGAGCGAGCCCCGATGTTCAAGCCTGAAGGAGGGAGCCGACAACGTCGACCACATGGTCCTTGGAGGGAACGGTGTGGTTCTCAAGCGGAGGAGAAAACGGAACGGGTGTGTCAAGCGCCCCGATAACGACGGGAGCCGACTCAAGTTGGTAGAAGCACTCCTCCATGATGCGAGACTGGACGGTGTGACCCAACCCTCCGGCCCACTGCCCCTCCTGAAGAATCACCAATCGGCCTGTCCGTTGAACAGAGGTCACGCATGTGGCTGCATCAAAGGGCAGGAGGGTTCGCAAATCGACAATTTCAACCTCCACGCCTTGTTGTGCGAGTTCTTCTGCTGCTTCCAAAGCGATGTGGACCATGGCCCCCCAGGTCACCAAGGTCACGTCACGGCCACCTCGAATGACGTCCGCTTTCCCCAATTTGTATCGGGTTCCCTCGGCCACGTGTTGGGCGACGGTTTCGGTATCAACGACCATGTTGATGTTGGTTCCCCAACCCGTCAAGCCACCGCGCAAGCCGTACAGACCGATGTGCTCGAGCATCAACACCGGGTCGGGAAGGTTCGCACCTTCTACCAAGAGGTCGTAAGCGTCTTGTGGCGTACCGGGGGCCAGCACGACCAAGCCCGGATCGTTGGCAAACCAGGATTCGATCATGTTGGCGTGGAACGGACCAGAGCGTGTTCGAGCGCCAAGCGGAATTCGGACCGTCATCGGAACATCAGCCCCCCAACGCCATCGTAGCATGGAGGCGTTGTTCACCAGAGCGTTGTAGCCCAGGGCTGCGAATCCGCCAAACTGAATCTCAACCATCGGTTTCATGCCGGACAGCGCAGCGCCGACGCCAGTGTGAACGATGATGGCTTCACAAAGCGGCATGTCGACCAGTTTTGCCTCATGCCCAGCATTTTTCAGCGCCATGTTCATGCCAAACGCTCCGGCGACTTCCATGTCTTCACCAATGAACACGCAATCATCTCCGTGCATGGTAGCGATGTCGGCCATCGCTTGTTGGATGGCGCGAGCGTAGGTCCATCCACCGCTCTCCGCGTAGGCCCACGCCCGTTGGCCGATGTCCAATGGGGCCTCCACAGGAGCCGTGCTGTCCTCTCCCTTGAGGCGTGAAAGATGGTCGCTGTGTGTGTCGGCGTCATTGAGCGATGTGACGCCTTTTGTCACGGTCTCAGGTTCAGGCCACGCCATCTCCTGCAAGGCCTCGCGCGCCTGCTCAATCGCTTCGGTTTCTTCCTGCTCCATGGCGGCAAGAGTCTCCTCCTCCACGCCAAGGTCGAGCAACAATGTCCGGTGCGTGGGCAAGGGGTCTTTGGCCTCCCAATACGCGAGCAGCTCACGATCCACGTAACCGGGCGGTGTTCCGCTTGGATTGCCGAGGTAAAGATCGTCGTGATGGTGAGCGTGCCCGCACCCTCGCATGGTTTCAACGTGAATCAACGTCGGACCTCCACCCTCAAGCGCAAATTCCCGAGCGACCGCCGTCGAGGCGTGCCAGGCGGCTGGGTCAGAGCCGTCAATGGTCCATGCTGGGAAACCCATGGCCTGTGCTTTGTCCGCCCAAACCTCAACACCGGATTGCTTGGCGGGAGGCGTGTCAAGAGCGATTTGGTTGTTCTGAAGAATGTAGGTGATCGGTAGACCTCGGGCTCCGGCGAAGTTCATGGCTTCCCAGAACTCACCGCTGGACGAGGACCCTTCGCCGATACAAGCGACATGGAAGCGTGGCAAGCCTTGCCGCCATGCTGCGAAGGCCAACCCGGTCATCGTCGCACTGGCAATCGGAAGGGGGGCGGTTGGTGGAAGCACTCCGACGTGCCATGCACCGACGTGGAGATCACGTCCACCAGCATCGTCCCATCCACCGTTCTGATTCGAGCCCACCTTACCGAGGTTGGCTGCCATCACATCCAGCGCCGTGTCGCCCATGGCCAAACCGAGACCGATGTCTCGAATCATCGGTGCGACGAGGTCACCATCGTAACCTTGCCCGGGCTTGGCGTCACGAGGAGCATCGGGCTGGCGTTCAAGCGCCGTTGCAACCGCCACCACGCCCTCTTGCCAAGTGGAACGAAAACCCTTGCCACCAAACTTGCCACCGTCCGGTGTTTCAACCCCTTGCGTGAAGATGTCTTTGAGGGCCTCGTCGAGGCATCGTGTTCGGGTCATCATTCGCTGCCATTCAAGCCGTTGTTCCACCGTGACTGCCATGTAATGAGCGAGCCTTCGCAACATCAATCGCATATCGATAAGGAAGTGGGTTCGGCGCCGTTGAAGCATCAAATCCATGCTCCGGCGAGGAATCACCTCGTGCTCCAAAGCATCCCCGAGCGTCGACTTCATTTGCTTCTTCAAGCCACGTTCCAAACCCTCAAGGAAACGCTTGGAAAACGTCTGCCAGGAAGGCCCTTCAAACGTCTCCGGTTCGGATTCAACCAAGTGATCCCAGACATTGGCGACCAGGAAGAGATGGGCATCGTGCCGCTGGGCAACAAAGGACAGCACTTCCGTCTTTGCTGCATCTTTTGGGAGCGGTTGAACAAACGCGAGCGGTTGGTCCGGACGCCAATGTTGACCGAAGATTTCGGGAAGGTCGCCTTGCGCCATGGTCAGTCCTCGCCCTTCGCAGGGGATGGGTGGCTTCAATCCTCTTCTTGGACGGATTGGACCGTACGACCCGTTGAGGCGCTGTTTCGCTTGCGTTTGTTGATTTCCTCCTCATAGCACTCGTGAAGCACCTCTCGGTTCATCACCGTGATCAGCAAAGCGGCACAGGCAGGAAGCGCAAGCCCACCAAGAGCCAAGGCCCATGAACCGAAAAGGTCGAACACGGGACCCACGGTCAGCGGACCGAGAATGGTCCCGGCAGCCCATGCTGCGCCAAAAACGCCGAATGCAAGACCGGGATTGCCCTCTCCGAGCGCACGATTGGTGGCGGTATCGATCATCGGTAACATGGGAATCTGAGCCGCTGCGATGGAAAACTGGAAGGCCCCCAACAAAGCGACCATCGCCAGCACGGCGGTCGTGCCGGTCACCACTGTGCCTGCAAGACCAACGCCCACAAGAGAAATCACGACAAAGGTCCACCCGATGACCATGTATCGGGTCGGCCCACGACGGTCCACCAAACGCCCCCAAACCACCGAACCGATGCCCTGCATCAGCACCATCACCAACAACACGCCACCGATTTGAGCAGCACTCAAACCGAGGGTGTCATCCAAAAACAGCGGTACTCCGGCTTCAAGGGCTCCCGTAGCCACGGTGGTGATGGCGAGGAGCACCCCCACTCGAAACAGGATGGGGTCGGAAAAGAACACGGTGATGGACACCGTCGCCGCCGAAGAGGCGTTTGGGCCCCCCACATCGTTTGATGCGAGCAACATCAACGGACAAACAGCAAGCGTCAAGCCAGCAAGCACGGCGAAGGCATAGGCCTCGCCCCACGAAAACAGGACACCACCGAGAACGGGGCCGAACAAGCCTCCAATGGCAGCGATACCGAGGAGTTTTCCTGCCTGCTCGCCAAATCGAGTTGGCCACAACTGGGAGGCCGCCGCCAATCCGGCGGTCATGACCGTGGCCCCCGAGGCCCCGTGGACCAAACGGGCCAACGCCAACAGCAGGAACGGGCGACCAACAAGTTCGTTGGTTGCCACGATGTAAAGGAGGCTTGAGCCGGTCAGCAACACCAGGCTGACAAAAATGGTTCGACCGGGGCCAAAGCGGTCTGAAATTCGACCCGTGAACGGACCGAGAAGAAACAACGGAACGGCCCACAGGGAAACAAGCAACGTCGCTTGCGTGGCGTTGAGTGCAAACTGCGTTTGCCAAGACGGCAAAATGGGAACGATGAAGGCGTATCCGAGGAAATTGACGAAAAACGCCAGAAGGAGAGCGAGAAAGGCTCGGGACAGCCGCTTGGAATCCGAGACCGTCACTCTTCCTCCTCCCTGGCAGGTAAGGCCTCGAGCACGTCACCGGCCAGACGACTGGCGTCTTCCACCTGCGTGAGGAGCGTGAGGTCGGAAAGAGCACCGGGTCGCTGGAGAGCATCCATCAGTTCCTTGAGCACTTGTGCGGTTAACCGCGTGAGTTCAAGGGTTTCAGGGTCAATGAGTGTCTTGTCACCTTGTTCAAGCAGCGCCACGTATTCCGGTTCTTCGGAAAGAATCCCGTCCATCTCTCGCTCAACCTGTGCAGCGATGTCTTGGGCCTGTTTTTCCAAAATGTCCTCCATGGCGCTCTTCATGCCTCCACCGGAGATGGGTCGAGCCCCCTCGCCAAGTGTTGCTCCCTTGTTGAGGTCGCTGAACGTCGGTGCATTGGCCTGTGCTTTTGAAGGCTGTTCAGCGCTGGAGGCTTGTTCTGATGGGGATGCTTCGGATTGACCCATACCAACCAATCGGTTGAGGGCCAACCGGACCATTGTGGTCATCGCTTCCGGAGAGAGGCCTGCTTCATCGCTGTCCTCACCGTGTTCCCCCTCCATTTCCTCCTGAATTGAGGTGACAAAATCCTCGTTGATGTTTCCCGATTCGACCAACCGACGAAGCATCGGCAGCGCCCACTGGCTGTCGTTCATGGTCATACCAACATCAAATCTCGGTGCTGCAAATCCACCTCCTCCCGAAGAGGCGGCCACCTCTGCAGGCGGCGGCACAAATTGTTTCGAAGCGTGGCGAGCAATTTGAGCGATGAGCTGATTCATGTCGATCGGTTTTCCTATCACCTCAGCCACGCCTGCCATGGCTGCTGATGAAAGGAAATCAGGAGCCGTTGACCTCGACAAAATCACAACCCTTGTGGCGGTTCGAAATTTGGCCTGACCCCCCATGGTTTGGCAGGCGTCAAGAACACTGCCTTGGGACCACTCCGCCTCGAGCAACAACACATCGGGAAGAACCGCAGGCGCAGTGGCTTCGGCTTGACTGAGCGTGCTCAACCTTGTGACATCGTACCCCTCTCGCTCAAAGGTGTTGGCAAGCAGGTTTCGCCGGCCTTCGTTTTCGTCGGCGATGATAATGCTGGCCACTCCCATCCCCTCCGGAACAAAAGGAGAGCGTGAGTCGCTATCAACCTCACCCCAACGAAGTTCGACCGGGAAGGGGTTTTGCCTGCACAAACCGCATCCCAGCCACTGTTGTTTCCGTAAGCCATCTAAAGCAGAGGAGAAGAAGAGAAGACATGACGGAAATGGAGGCGCCCATCCGAGGTATGCCTCGTAAAGCAAGGATCCACCAAGTGATCTTTGAAGCGGACACCCCGGCTGGGAAATTTTTTGATGTTGCCTTGCTGTTGGCCATCCTCACTTCCATCGTCACGGTTTCCCTTGAATCGGTGTCGTCAATTGATGCGGCCTACCATGACACCCTCAAAGCTATTGAATGGGCCATCACCTTGCTCTTTACCGTAGAATACGCACTTCGTTTGTACTCTACAGAGCAATCGAAAAAGTACGCCACATCGTTCTATGGCATCGTTGATTTGATGGCCATTGTTCCGACGTACCTCAGTCTAATCTTTGCAGGAGCACAGAGTTTGTTGGTTATCCGTGCTCTTCGTTTGCTTCGTATTTTCAGGGTGCTCAAGTTGGGGCGGTACATCCGAGAAGCCAATGTGCTGGGCCAAGCCATTGTCCAATCCAGGACGCGAATCATCATTTTCCTCTTTGTTATCACCGTTTTGGGCTTTATCTCTGGAGCGTTTATGTACCTCATTGAGGGCCCGGCTAACGGCTTCACATCCATCCCTCAAAGCGTCTACTGGTCGCTTACAACCATCACCGGAACTGGCTATGGCGACACGGTGCCGCTTACGCCTGCTGGGAAGATGCTGGCGGTGTTCATGATGGTGTTGGGCTACAGCCTCATCATCGTCCCGACCGGTATTCTATCGTCTGAATTGATTCGTATGAGCGATTTCAACACACGTACCTGTCAATCGTGTTCAAAGGAAGGGCATGATGCTGACGCAAAACACTGCAAGCACTGTGGTGAACCGTTGAAGTCTTAGTTCACGATATCTTGAGGGGCAGCAGCGTTCCACGCCAAGATACCACCGTCAAGGTTGAACAAGCGATCAGCCGGCCAACCCGATTGAATGAGTTCCATGGCCGCTAATTGAGATCGCATGCCGGATTTGCAGTGAATCAAAATGTCCCTGTCGTTCGGTAACTGGTCAAGAACGGTGAGAACATCGGTGTGCGGGACGTGGAGGTCAACGCTTTTGATTCGAGCCTGGTCGTGCTCCATGTGGGAACGAACATCGATGAGGAAGGGGTCCCAACCCTGCGCCTTTCGTTCCAAGGCTTCAACAACGGACACATGATGGTACATAGTGGAAGGGTTTTCGGGTGGGGATTTTTGTTCTTCCGATTCCGTGACAAGTGGGGAAGGAAGGCCACACCATGCCTCATCGGACAACATGAAGGCGACCTGCGACAAATCCTCAACCGGCATTCGCCCCGGCTGACGCTCAAACCGCAGCGTGTCAAACCTCATCTTGATGGCGTCGTATACCAGAAGGGCACCGCTGAGCGCAGGCTCAAAACCGAGCAAGAGTTTGATGGCTTCCGTGGCCTGAAGAACACCGATAACGCCGGGTAAAACGCCGAACACGCCTGCATCAGCGCACGAGGGAACGGCTTCTGGAGGAGGGGGTTCAGGAAACAAATCCCTGTAACTCGGTCCACCGTTGTGATTGAACAGAGAAACCTGACCTTCAAAACGAAACACAGAGCCATAGACCCAAGGAATGCCGAGCAGCGAACACGCATCATCGATGAGGTAACGCGTGGGAAGGTTGTCGGTTCCATCAATGACGATGTCCCACCCTTCAAGCAAGCCCAATGCGTTGCCGGGGTGCAAACGTTCAGCATAGGTTTCCACCATCACACCGGCGTCCAAGGCGTTCAGGGTGGCTTTGGCGGAATCCACTTTTCGAGAACCAACATCGTCGGTGGCGTGGAGAATCTGCCGTTGAAGGTTGCTCAAATCCACCCGGTCGTCGTCCACCAGGCCAAGTCGCCCCACGCCCGCTGCAGCGAGGTACAACGCTGCCGGAGAACCGAGACCACCTGCGCCAATGATGAGAACCGACGCTTCATTCAACCGTTGTTGGCCCTCGAGACCGACATCGGGTAAGGTGATGTGACGTGCGTGGCGTGCGACATCGACCATGCTATGGCCACGAACCTCCCCTCCATGAAGGAAACGGCTTCAATGGACGTTCTCTTCGAGCCACTTTTCAACATCGATCGCCGCAGAACATCCCATACCGGCAGCGGTGATGGCTTGCTTGTAGCGCGTGTCGACGACATCACCTGCCGCAAAGACACCGGGCACCGAGGTCATGGTGTGTTCCTTGTGAATGAGGTAGCCGTTCTCGTCGGTGTCCACCTGTCCGCCGAGGAAGTCGGTGATGGGGGTGTGGCCAATGGCGATGAACGCCCCCGTCGCTTCGATGGTTTCGGTGCTCCCGTCCTGGGTGTTCTCAAGGACGGCGCCCGAGAGGCCTTTGTCATCGGAAAGCCATTCCTTGATTTGACGGAAGGTTCGAATTTCGATCTTTGGATGGTTGGCTGCACGCTCGTACATGATGGTCGATGCTTTGAACACGTCACGGCGATGGATGAGGGTGACTTTGCTGGCGAATCGGGTCAGGAAGGTGGCTTCTTCGCAGGCTGAATCTCCACCGCCAATCACCAGCACGTGCTCGTCCCGGAAGAAGGCCCCGTCACAGGTCGCACAGGTGGAGATCCCACGGCCTTTTTGTTCGGCCTCACCGGGTGCATCCAACCACAAGGATTCGGCACCCGTGCAAACGATGATGGAATGGGTAAGGAAGGTCTCGCCCTCAACCATCACTTTGAATGGGCGCTGGGAAAGGTCAACCTCGTCGACGTTTCGGTCCTGCACTTCAAGACCGAATCGCTCCGCCTGTTCACGAAGTTGCATCATCATCTCCGGACCGCCGATGCCTTCTGGATAACCGGGGAAGTTCTCGATGTCGCTCGTCAGCATCAACTGCCCTCCAGACATGTAACCTGCGAACATCAGTGGATTGAGCATGGCTCTGCCGGTGTAGAGGCCAGCGGTGTATCCTGCTGGGCCTGAACCGATGATGATGACGTTGCGAATGTCCGACATGTTGCTTCCCAATCGCCGGTGAAGAACGGGGGTGTTTGAAGATTCGCCCCTCTTCTCCAACCGATGGAGAAAGGCATACAACCCGAACGCTTCACCCTCGATCATGGACTCTCAACTGATGGCGGCGCTTGGAATGGGCGTGTATGTCATGGTGGTGTTGTACGCCACAAAAATACCGTACGGCATGATGACCTCTCGAGGGATGGAACACATCCGTGCGGTGTATTACAACCGCAAAATCGTCCACATGTTTGCGGGCGGTGTGGGTTCACTCAGCGTCCCGTTTCTGTTCACCGATGTGTGGTACCCCATGGTCTGCGGCATTCTGTTGACGGCTCTCCTGTATGCCTCCCATCGCGCAGGGATCGTGATGCACTGGTTCCAAACGGACCAAAACCAGAACGACGTCAAGTTTGGTTTGATGTGGTGGATGTCCATCTCGCTCATTTGGTGGTTGGTTGATGACCCTTGGTTGGCCATCGTGCCCTCCCTGTTCATGGCCTTTGGTGACGGCGTGACCGGTGTGGTACGCAACGCCGTGGTTCGGCAACGCTCGAAAAACCCCATTGGCAACGTCTTCATGTTCATCGTCAGCGCCCCGCTCGGATGGTTTGCAGCCAAGGCTGGCGACCCGAGCATCCCGGTGTGGGGATTGCTCTCAGCCACCGTTGCAACCTTCGTTGAACGTTACGAGTTTGGCCCTGTTGACGACAACATTCTGATCACGGTGTGTGCCACGGTGGTTCTTCTCATCGGCGTTCAGGTTGGCCCTCTTCTTTGACAAGCGGCCGAAGGGCCCTCACGCCTTGAGGACCTGCTGAAAAAGCGTGAGGCCGCTTACTGCCCGATGAGTTGATAGTCATCGCTGAGCGGTGTTGCGCCGGTTTCCACGTGGATGATTTTCCCATCTTGGAAGCGGTAGAACGCAAGCACGGCCTCAGATGTTGAACCGTTGGCAAAATGAGCAATGGAATGACCAACACCGACCTCGTCGTTTTCAAACAAGATGCGATGGGACTCGGTGCGGACTGCGCCGGTGCCGGCGAAGGCCATGATATCGCCCTTGGTCATCACGGCTCCACCGACATGTGGGTAGAACTTGCAGTCATCGTGAATGACAGCATCAAGTTGTTCTTTATCTCCGGATTCGAAGGCTGCTTCGTATTTCGCAAGAATGCTCATGCGCCAACGTGCACCCATCACCACATAATGACTTCCACCATAGACGATGGAACAACGGAGCGAGTAGGAACCTTTGAGACATGGAGCAGCAACGTTGCTCCATGAGGATTCACTGTTTGGGCGGGGGCTTGGTTGGTTCCTTCGTGACCCGGAAACTCCACGAGGCTGGACACGACGTGCATCTCTACGATGTCGTCCCTCGAACCACTGCGGCTACCTTCCATCTCGAGGACGCGATGGCCGCCGATCACAGCGAAGCGGACTTCGTGGTCAACATGGTGCCGGGTTCCATCGGGCACGAAGTGCTCAGAGGCTTGTATGCTGCTGGCCATCGCATCGTGGACCTCTCCTTTAGCGAGACCACACCCGACACGCTCGGTGCAGGCCCTGGAACGGTGCTGTGGGACGTGGGCATTGCACCTGGATTGTCCAACATGCTGGTGGCGTTGGCCTCGAGGGAGTTCGGCCATCTCGATGCCGTTACCATCAAGGTCGGTGGAAACCCTGCAGAACCGGACAACGAGTGGTCCTACATGGCGCCGTTTTCTCCTCACGATGTGATTGCAGAGTACACGCGCCCTGCCCGTGTCGTCCGCAACGGTTCCCCCACCGTGGTCCCTGCCATGAGCGACCTTCACGTGATCGATGCAAATGGACGAAGCATGGAGGCTTTTCTCACCGACGGTCTTCGTTCACTCATCAATGTCCCCGCTTCGTCCATGGGGGAATACACGGTTCGCTGGCCGGGCCATATTCAACGCTACCAGCAAAGCAGCCAAACGCCCGATGAATTGGTTGATGCATGGCGCTTTGACGCGACTCGTGCCGAATTCACGTGGATGGAGGTGCGTGTTCAAACAGGAGACGTCGAGGTGGTGTGGGCCGTTGAAGACCACGGTCGCGAAGGGGACTCGAGCATGGCACGCACCACCGGCCTTGTCACCTATGCATGCGTTGAAGCCTGGTGCAAACAGGCCTTGTTTAGCGAAGGCATTCATCCACCAGAGGCCTTGCCAACCAACACGATTCAGGATGTTCTTGATGTCCTCCAACACGAAGGCGTGTCCATTTCACGCCAACAACACGTGGCGCCGTAGTCTGTGAATCCCTACTTGACTTCCCAATCAGGGTAGTAGATCTTCGTGTGCTTCATCGCCGTGTCCACATCATAACCTTGGTGCAGAAGGTTCTGATAGTAATCCAAGGCTTCGGGGCGCAAACCAGAAGCTTGACCTCCGTACCCACCTTGCTGCACGGTTTGAGGTGGAGTGAAAAATTGGTTCTGAGGTTGTCCAGGTTGTTGCATGCCCATGGGTTGCTGCACCAACATGATTTGGCTTGGTCCACCCGAGGGACCCATGACCAACCCGATGATGAGCAACACAAGGCCACCAAAACAGCAAACACCGCCACATATCATCACGAGGCCGTCGGTACCGATGTCGTCCTCGCTGACCAAAACGATAGCGGAGGCGGACTCGACCCGATAGGTGCCCTCGTCAGAAATCAATGCTTCTCCAAGGTAGGTGTAAGAATCCGTGTTCCAAGTTGAATCGCAATCTCGTTCAAAGTATTCGTAGGTTTCATCGTGAATACTGACATCCACGCTCGCACAGTCCACGACCCCTTTGGCGTACACGCCAATCAGCGTCGTTGAGCCATCGAAGACGAATTCGGCCGATTCGGTGTTGTCGTGGATGATGGAATCTGACGGGTCAAAACTCAACCCGTTTGCCAAGCCCACCACGCCAGCGAAGACGCCCAACACCATGACGATGCATCCAGCAATCACGAGTTCTCTCTTCATGAGCCTCAATCTCCCACATTGAAGATTGCACTTAATTAAATCGGAGCGTCAGTGGTCAAGCACGGCGCGCATGGCGGCCCGAGCGTGGGGCTCAAGCCTCGGTTCGATGTGATGAGGTTCTGCACCCGGGCCAATGATTCCGAGACCAATCGGCTTGTCGTGCTTGAGTTGTAAGTCAACGATGGATTTGATGACAGCTTGCCCCATCGCCAATCCGTGTTGGGTTTCTCCCTTTTCGATGATCCCCAGACATGCTGCTGCATCGTGAGAAGGCAATAAACGATCGAGCGCCAACGGGACTTCCATCGACCCGGGAACCCAAACAACCTCACCGACGGTAAGCCCGTGTTGAGCGGCTTCATCGGTTGCAAAGGCGAGCATGCGCCCAACCTCGTCCTTGTGAAAAGAACCGCAGACCAACGCTACTCGTTTCGCCATGCTACGCCACCTCCGTTCTCCTGTTTCATCATTCGCTCAACCGTGGCGACGATGGTTTGCGTCATCGAATCGATTTCGATATTGACCATATCATCCACCTGAAGGTTGGAGAAGGTCGTCAAACGAAGCGTCTCGGGAATCAGATGAATACCAAACCGTGTATCGGTCACTTGCCCCACCGTGAGGGAAGCACCGTTCAAGCCAATGTAGCCCTTCTCGTGAATGAATTTCATCAACTCGGCAGGAGCATCGACCATCAAATCAACACCTTCGCCGACCTCGGTTCGCTCAACAACAGTACCCTGGCCCATGATGTGACCGGAAAGCAGGTGGCCGCCAAGTTCGTCGCCAAGTTGAAGCGAACGTTCGACGTTCACTTCACTCCCTTCAACCAGAGAGGAGAGGTTCGTTCGACCGAGGGTTTCGGGAATCACCTCAAATTTAACTCGAGGGCCCTCAATGTCGGTGGCTGTAAGACAAACCCCGTTGATGGCGACGCTCGCTCCTCGTCGCAGGTCGGTGGTGTCTGGAAGTTCAATATCAAAGGTCGAGACCTGGTCGCCCTTTTCTATAGAATGAATGATTCCCCTTCCTTGAACGATGCCTGTGAACACCTTCAAACCCCCTTCTTTTCAGCACGCTCAAGAATTCGAGCAATGATTTTTCGCGTACCATCGAGGTCATCGCTGAGTCCTTCGACACGCACGACATCAATGGAGTCAAAACCCCGCTCTGCGAGTGCTTTCCGAATGTTGTCCTCTGCGTGTTCTTGGTCATAGCCGAGGGCGATCACATCGGGTTGAATGACAGGAAGAATGTCGAAAATAGGGACGTCCGGCGGGTTTCCAATCACCACCTCATCAACGGGTTTGAGACCGGCAACCATGCGTCGGCGAAGGTCTTGGTTGGTCACAGGTTCATGCTTTCGTTGCCGTACTGTGTCGTCATGGGCGACCACCACCGTCAAGTGGGTGCCAAGCGCTTTGGCCTGTTCCAAGTAATGGAGGTGCCCAGCGTGGAGCAAGTCGAACACGCCAACGGCCATGATTCGTTTCATGCAGTCACCTGTTCACGGGTTTGGGCGTTGATTCAAGAGGATGACGGTCCGTCGGCAACGCCCAGAGCCTTCACCACATCGGCCCCTTCAAGGAAAGGAATGCCACGTGCCTCGGCCCAAGCCCTCGCATCCTTGACCGACAAGGCATGGTCGCCATCGGGTTGCAGCATTTCTGCACCGATGACCACGGGGGGCGCGCCCGCAAGTCGAGCGAGACCAACCGCCAATTCAGTGTGTCCTTGTCGAACCGACAAACCTCCCTTGGCTTCCCTGCAAACGGGAATGTGGCCGGGTGTTCGAAATTCTTCACCAAGTCGGCGTCCAGCCTCCTCAGAGGACACGGCCTCTTCCAAGCACGTGCGCGCCAACTCTGCGAAGCGTCGCGTGGTGAGGGCTCGATCATGGTCGGTGATGCCGGTGTACGTGTTGCGATGGTTGAGCGAGAGCGTGAAGGCTGAACGCGCATCGTACCTCAAATCGTTGGTGATCAGGTGGTTCAAGACAGGGTATTGGTCCGTCGCTTCCTTTGAGGTGTGAAGGTCTTGTAAAAAAGGCAAACCGAAACATTCGCCAACCTCATCGCCGATGGCGAGGAAAAGCAGGCCACCGCAGTCTTGGCGAAGTTGTCGCATGGTGGCGGGCTCAGCCGTGGCTGCAGGGAACAGAAGGTCGGTCTCACCTTCCCGCTTTTCGGAATCGAACAGGCACACGGGATGACCTTGCCGGAAGGCATCAATGGCCTGTTGGACCCGAGGCTCCATGGTCATGGCTGAGGGCTCACCTTCATGAAGAGTCGTATGTGTTCACTCTTGCAAATCAACCCGTTGGTGCCTGAAAAGCGGACAGCCAACAGAAAGGGATTATCATGTGGTGCCCCTTGGGTTGGTTTCGGGGGAGGGGAAAGGATGTCAGTTAAACTCGGTCCAGCAGGTGTTCCGCTTTCCTGCAAAGGTCGCACCATCGTTGAAGGAATGGACGACATTATCTCCTTGGGCTTGGAAACCATGGAGGTGCAAACCGTGCGTATGGTGGCGCCTCAGCACTTCGAACAGTATTGGCAAGCCGGCGTGCTGGCCAACAAAACCGATTTTGAGATGAACATCCACGGACCCTATTATTCAGAACTGCTCGGCAACAAAGTGGAACGAGGGCGCTCTCTGGCAAAGATTGAGGCCACCCTCCAAGCGGCACGAACCATCAATGCTCGACACATCACGCTTCACACCGGTCACTACGGGGAATTTGGACGCGGTCAAGCGGCGAACGAACAAGTTGCCAACGTCTTCTCAGGTATCGTTGACCGGATTCACGAAATCTGGCACGATGACGACGATGAATTCCCTGTCTTCCCTTGGATCAAAGATGGAACCCCGTCAAAGATTGGCGTTGAAACATCCGGTCGTCAAGAACTCTGGGGCAGCCTCGAAGAGGTGTTGGAAGTCGTCAATCACGTCGAAGGCACCGTCCCGGTGCTCAACATCGCCCACATCCACGCACGCGGTCACGGCCAGATGCGAACATCAGAGGATTACGGGGAACTGTTTGATTTGGTTCGAGAAAGCATCGGTACCAAAGAATTCTACTGCCACTTTTCGGGTGTCGAACACCGAACGGGGAACGCCATGCACTACACGCAAATCAAGAAATCCGACCTCAACTTTGAGCCCCTTGCAGAATTCATTGTCGAAGACGGCGGTTGGCTGGACATCACGCTCATCTCGGATTCCCCCTTGTTGGAGCACGATGCCATGTACATGATGCAAAACATCGAGAAATCCCGCCACAAGCAACTGGAACGGAAGGCCCGAGAAGACCGTCGACGAGCGCTGGCACTTCAAACCGGCAAATCAGAGGAGGAATTGCGCTCCAAGGAAACCCAGATCGCCAATGAGCGAGCTGCACCTGAAGCAACCTCTCCTCCCGCAGAACCTGAACCGGTTGAGGTGAAGGAGGCTCCATCGGCCGAAGAAAAGGTCGCTGAGACGCCCAAGGCTGAACCTGTCAAGGAAGAAAGCGATGACGTGTTCGACTTCGAAGAAGACGACGACGACTTGTTCTGATGGCCGGAGAGGAGACGGCTTCAAACCGTTGCCTTCGTGCAGAAAATACCCCGAAATGGTATAAACCAATGAAGGAGCGAACCAAACGATTGAGATGGCGAGCATTGCGGTCTTGGGATTGGGAAATTGGGGGACGGCGATTGCTCGATTGTGGTTGCTGGAAGGTCACAAAGTGAAAGGATGGACCATTGAACAAGAGGTCTACGAATCCATCATGATGAAGGACGTGAACGAAAAGTACCTGCCACATCATCCCGTCAAGGGACTCGACGTGACCATGAGGCTCGAGGATGCCTTGGAAGGCAGCGAAATCGTCGTCCTTGCCGTGCCTTCCTCGGTGATTCTCGACGTGATGGAGGATGTCCTGCCTCATCTTCAACCGCGCCATGTTTTGCTCGATTTGGCCAAAGGATTGGCACCCGGAAACCAGTTGATTTCGGAAGCCATCCACCAACGCCTCAAGGAAGAAGGCAAGACCAATTCCTTGGCGGTTCTCACGGGCCCCACCATCGCTCCGGAGGCAGCAGGCGGCGTCATGACAACGGCCTTGGTCGCCAGCGAAGACAACGCCATCGCCCAGCGTTTGGCGAAGACCTTGAGCACCCAGACATTCATCCTTCACCCTGCAAGCGATCCCGTTGGTGCGGAGTTGTGGGGTGCATACAAGAACGTCGTTGCCCTTGCCTGCGGCCTTGTTGACGGATTAAAGCAGGTGGGAGACCTTGGTGGTGACAACTTGAAAGCGGCCATTTTCATGTCGGGTTTCAAAGAGGGGTGCTTGCTCCTTGACAACTTGGGTGCTCGGCACGACGTGGCGTTTGGACCCGCGGGGTTGGGGGACATGTACGTCACAGCCACCTCGCCGCACGGTCGAAATCGAACCATGGGCGAAAAGTTGGGAACGGGCCTCACCCTTGACGAAGCGCTTAGCGAAATGCACATGGTGGCCGAGGGGGTTCGAGCGACCCGGATGTTCTTCGATCGAGCCGAGGATGCCAACCTGGACATTCCCTTCACGAAAGCCCTGAACACCCTGCTCAACGGCGACATCGACGCCGAGGAATGCTGCCGACGAATGGTTGCTCTTGGATGAGCCTCCATCGGTGCTATTTTGAGGTTGGTGCCCGTGTCACCACCATGGCCGATGAGTTGACGCCCTTCGAAGCAAAGGTGCTGAAGTGGCTTGTGAAGAGTGACTTCCACGTCCAACCTTGGTCCACAAAGGATGCTGCAAAGGCCTTCAAGGTCAGCGAAGACGAAATTTACGAGGCGGTGGCTGCACTTTCAAAGAAGGCATCCGACCAAATTCAAATCTTCTACAAAGACGGTGCCATTCACATCGCTGCTGATTGAATCACTCCGATTCATCGACATCTTCGCCTTTCTTCATCGGCGTTGGATGCAAAGCCGAAGAGATGGCGGCAGGCAAGAACAAGGAGGACCAGGCGGGACGGTCAACATCGCCTTCTTCGGTGACCGCTGAACGAATGGTCATGGAGATGAAATCGATGACGACCACGACAAGGAACACCACCAACAACAACGCGAGGACCTTGTCGTACTGGGCGAGTTTGAGGTAGGTGTTGATGTACAACCCGATACCTCCCGCACCGACCAAACCAATGACGGTGCCGTGGCGTACGTTGTATTCGAACATGAACAACGCATGACTCACGAGGTTGTTCGCAGATTCTGGAATGGCAACCAACCATGCCGTTTCAGCACGCGAAAGGCCCATCGCCTTCGCAGCCTCAAGCGGGGCGTTTTTGATGCCCTCCATGGACTCAAATTGCAACTTACCGAGATAGCCGACCGTGTAAAACGACATGGCAAAGATGCCAGCAAGCGAACCAACATCGAACACGATGACGAACAACACGGCCCAGATGATCGACGGTAAGCTTCGCATGCCAGCGAGAAGGATGCGGGTTGGAATGGCGAATTCAATGGGCGAGAGGTTGCTGGCTGCCAACACCGATAGCGGTAAGGAGACAAGAAACCCAATCACGGTGGCAACGAAGGCGATTTTAATGGTCTCAACGATGCCAATCCAAGCCACTGAACAGGTGAACGCGAACGTGGCTTCACAGACCGGATAGGATTGTGCTTCGAGAACCGACCAGTCGGGTGGCCACAAGCTTTCTTGGAAGAATTGCTTCAAGTTGCTCCATCCCCCGCTCAAGCGACCCCAATCACCGGCGAGGTCCAAGAACAACAGGAAGGTCAAACCGAGGAGGGCAAGGCCGCCAATGGCGAGGCGACGGTTCATGCCACATCCTCCTCAATGAGACGACCGTCAAGGATTCGCCAAACCCTGTTGGCGACTTGCTTGGCCAGTTCCTCGTGGTGCTCCACCATCACCATCGCTGAATTTTGGGCGTCAATGGCCGCTTGCACGGTTTTCATCACAATTTCCACGTTGTCATCGTCCAATTCACCCAAAAATTCGTCTGCCAGCACCAGTTTGGGTCGTTGAGCGAGCGTTCGTGCCGTTGCCACACGTCGCTGCTGGCCTCCCGAGAGGATACGAACAGGTTGCTCGGCAAGATGCGCAATGTCGAGGTCCTCCATCGCCCGCTCAGCGTAGCGTTTCTGTGCGGTAGGCACTGGCAAGAAAGGAAGATGCCAGCGAGAGAGTCCGACCCTCGTCCCCATCTCCACATTGGAGCGCACCGTGCTGTTTCCAACCAATCCGAGCCGTTGTGGGATGTAACCCACGCCACCTCGGGGAGCGACACCAAGTTCAATTTCCCCTTCCAACGGCCGCACCAAGCCAGCGATGGTCCTCAAAAGCGTGGTTTTCCCGATACCAGAAGGGCCCAAAACGGCGATGACATCGCCCGCCATGATCTCGATGTTGATATCAGAAATGAGCGGTTCGTCGTACCCGACGCTCACATCGTGAAGATGAACAAGGATTTCCTCCAACATCATCACTCCGAGGAATACTTCTCGCCGAGATACGCATTGATGCCTGGAACGTGTTCGATGAGGCTACCGTACGAGCCAAGATGTTCGGCTGTGGTGACTTCTACGATGCCCGGGGTGTTCAGTATGTTTTCCAGAATGGATTGCCCGTCTTCCGTGGTGTTCAAAGCAAGCAGGGCCTCAACAATGAGGTCGCGGGTTGCGTCATCGACCGAGTTCGGCTGGTACATCAGCGGATGCGAAGGGGCTTGACCAAATGCAGGCAACGCAACATAGCGGCTTGGGTCCAAGCACCATGTCGCTCGCTCTCCATC
Organism: Candidatus Poseidonia sp.; assembly: GCA_049617635.1. Classification (GTDB taxonomy): domain Archaea; phylum Thermoplasmatota; class Poseidoniia; order Poseidoniales; family Poseidoniaceae; genus Poseidonia. Next base: position 892 of record JBMZJQ010000014.1, on the reverse strand, counting down.
TTCAGGGCAATACGTTCCCACCGAACTGTCCTTTGCGAACGCCACGGCACCCTCCCCTTCCGAAAGGCATCGAAGGGCACCGCCGTAGCCGTAGTACAATGTTCCCGATTCAGGAATGACCGCATCGGGAGAAAAGTGATTGAAGATGGTTGAACGAAGAGATTCAATGTCCTCCTCATCGCCGACGACCTCTGCATAGCCCTCACCAATGAAATAGCCCATCGGGATCAACATCCCGGCTGACTTGAGCCAACCCGTGTGACAGGTAACACTCCCTGCGAGGATTTCGAACGGATCGGTCGTTTCATCATCGTCCATGGCTGCTTGACCGGCCTCGCTGTCGTTGAGGACCCAAGCATGGGCGCTGTACGATGGGCGGCCATCGCTGTTGAGACTGGCTACCATGGCCTCCAGTCCGTACTGCTGCCAGCCCATCCAAGCAGCACCTCCGTCCAAGAACGCCATATCGGCTCCGCCAAACCGGAGGGCTTCAAGAGCCAGTGAATCTGAGGTGATGGCGTAAATCTCAACGTCTCGGCCGGTCGCCTCGCTCAGGTAATCGGCAAGTTTCTGCGGGTTTTCGTCGAACGAGGCATAATCGTCCTTGACCGAGAACGCAATTCGAAGGACGTCATCGTCTTCTCCGCCAAGGCAACCCGACAGACCTGCACTGACCATCACGAGGGTCAGGAGGGCTGCATAAAGACGGTTGGCCAGCACGCGATTCCCCTCCACAACCACCGAGTTTAGGTCGCCCGAAAAATCACCGGAATATAAGATTTAGGTCACCCTAAACCTACACCAAGAACACGAATGATTGGACGGTTCCACGGCGGTTGGTAGTCCCTCCCGGATTCGAACCGAGGTCGGAGGAACCAGAATCCTCCATGAT
>JBMZJQ010000013.1:0-41892 GCA_049617635.1 Candidatus Poseidonia sp. | reverse complement strand
GAACCGATTGGCTACATGGCCGACTTGGGTGTCGAGCGCACCTTGTGGACGCCCGGCCAATCCCGGCTTGAGCTGACATTGACCGAAGAGCACCTCAACAAGGGCGGGGTGGCCCACGGTGGTATTCACATGATCCTCTTGGATTCGGCGCTGGGCAGTGCACTTGTCGCCTCGCTCAAGGTTGAGGAGTGGTGTGCAACGGCTCAACTTTCCACCAGTTTTCTTGCACCTGCACGGCCCGGTGAGCGTTTGGTAGCGGAAGGGCGCGTGGTCAAACGCGGAAAGAACGTTGCACATTTGGCGGGCGAGGTCAAGGTCGGTGACCGCTTGGTGGCCAGTGCGACCGGGACCTGGGCGATTTGGTCAAGCCGGCCGCCCTCGCTTTCCTGACCGAAACAACGGCTACGCGTTGAGGGTCGCCTCAATGAACGGGAGCAGCGCGTCGATGAAGGCTTCAGACTCAACGGTGTAGCCGAGTTGGGCCAAACTGGTCGTGGTGTCGGCGGCCAAACCACAACCCGCCAACCCTTCCACACGTCCTTCCGGCGTGTTCAGATTGACCGAGAAGCCGTGCCGACTGACCCATCGCAAGAAGGAGAGGCCAATGCTGGCCACCTTGCGTCCGTCAACCCAAACGCCTTGCATCCGTTCGTCCCGCTCGCCGTGGATGTCAAAAGCAGCGAGGGCGTTGATGATCCACCCTTCGATGAGGTGGATGATGTCGGCCACCGAGGTTTCGCCTTGGCGCTCACCCCATTTCACGATGGGATACACCACCACTTGGCCCGGCCCGTGCCACGTCAGGCCTCCGCCGCGGTCAACGGCCACGGACGGGTAACTGGCGGGAGGGGCGATACCGTCGTTGCGGGCGCGAGGCCCCACCGTCACCACCTCGGGATGGGAAAGAACGAGCAAGGTGTCTTGAATGGTGTTCTCGATGCGTTGTTGCTGCAGGTCTTTCATGAGCTGCTGTGCCTCTTCGTAAGGGACGACCCCAAGTTCGCGGATGTCCACCATGCGTTCACCTCCACGTGGTCAAAATTGGCCTGACGAACCAAAACCACCCTCGCCCCGTTCGGTCTGCGTGAGTTCCTCCAGCGTTGTCTCCACCAGTGTCACGAGAGGAACAGGTGCAAAGAGAAGTTGCGCCACGCGTTCACCGGCTTTGACCGTGAAAGTTTCACCTTCACCGATCCATGTGGCCAGCACTTTGAGCTCGCCACGGTAGTCGGAATCGATGGTCCCAAGGCCGTTTGGCATGATCATGCCCTTTTTTCCCAACGACGAGCGGCACCGGATTTGCCCCTCCCATCCTTCGGGGATGGCCGCAGCCCACCCGGTTGGGATGAGCACCGTGGACCCTTTGGGCACCACGGTGTCTTCAATGGCGTACAGGTCCCAGCCGGCGGCTTGGGCGGAGCCTTGGGTCGGGAGGACGGCGCGTTCGTCAAGTCGGGCGAACGGAACTTCCAGCGAAATTCTGTCCATGGAGCCACTCAACATACATTCCTTTTTGACTGTTGGGATAATGTAAGATTTTGCCAACATGGGGCTCCAGTGGAAAACAAGGTGATTTTATGCTATTTGAAGAAAATATAGGTGGAAATATAACACCGATTTGCGATACCGGAAACCGCAACACTGCGAGCAAGTGTGAATCCCCTGCAAAGGGTGCAAAAACCGTTCAATTTAATCACGCCCTTGACGCATATATTATAGGCATCCGAGGAAGGCAAACAAAATCCAGCGCGTTGCGTAATACCCGGGGGAATTGAGATGGTCATCGAACACAGCAAAGACGACAACATGGACATTGATCTCTCCAGCGAGCACGTGGAACCCATGCTTCAGGAAAACCTCGACCGGTTCGTTCTGTTCCCTATTCAGCACGACGATATTTGGGCCATGTACAAACAGGAACAAGCCTCCTTCTGGACCGCAGAGGAAATCGATCTTGCGGAGGACCTCAAGGATTGGAAGAACCTCAACAAGGATGAGAAGCATTTCATCAAGCACATTCTCGCATTCTTTGCAGCCAGCGACGGTATCGTCAACGAAAACCTGGTCATGAATTTCTCCAATGAAGTCTGTTGGCCTGAGGCTCGGGCCTTCTACGGTTTCCAAATCATGATGGAGAACATTCACGCTGAGACCTATTCGCTTCTCATCGACACCTACATTGAGGACGAGAAGGAAAAAGACCACCTGTTCAAAGCCCTTGAGACCGTGCCTTCGGTGCAAAAGAAGGGCCAATGGGCCATGCGATGGTTGTCTCGCAAGCGCGGTTCCTTTGCCGAGCGTTTGGTCGCCTTCGCCGCTGTCGAGGGCATTTTCTTCTCCGGTTCTTTCTGTGCCATTTTCTGGCTCAAGAAGCGCGGACTCATGCCCGGCTTGACCTTCTCCAACGAATTGATTTCCCGAGACGAAGGCCTTCACTGTGACTTCGCTTGCCTGCTCCACAACAAACTGCTCAGGGGCGCTGGAGAAAACGTGATTCGTCGCGTCATCGCTGAAGCGGTGGACATCGAAATTGAATTTGTCACCCAAGCCCTGCCGGTGAACCTCATCGGCATGAACGCCGATTTGATGAAGCAATACATTCAGTTCGTGGCCGACCGATTGCTGGTGCAGTTGAACTGTTCCAAGATTTACAATGTCGGTAACCCCTTCCCGTGGATGGAAATGATCTCCATGCAGGGCAAGACCAACTTCTTCGAAAAGCGCGTGGCGGAATACCAGAAGGCCGGTGTGATGGACAGCGCCTCCCTCGGAAGTGTCCAACAGCGATTTTCTGTGGACGAAGACTTTTGAACCGTACGCGAACAAAGGAAGATATCACGCACTCAAATGAATCTCGGAGGATGAATTATGGCCATGCAAGTTGTTAATCGAAAAGGCGAGCGAGAAGATGTACGATTTGATGCCATTCACGAGAAACTCGTGAATCTTTCCGAAGGACTCGACGAGACGTGGGTGGACCCCGGTCACGTCACGAAGTTGACCATCGAAGGCCTGTACGACGGTGTCACCACCCGCGAACTCGACCAACTCGCCGCCGAGACCGCTGCCTCCTTGGCGTCTCACCACCCCGATTACAGCCGCCTTGCTGCACGCATTTGTGTTGACGATCTTCACCGCGTCACCAAGGACGTGTTTACCGATGTCATCACCGACCTGCGTGAGTACATCGACCCAGAATCCAACAAGCACGCTCCTCTCATCTCTCAGGAGGTCTACGATATCATCATGGCCAACGCAGAGGTGCTCAACAACCACATCGATTACAGTCGAGACCACAACTACGACTACTTCGGTTTCAAAACCCTTGAGCGCTCCTACTTGTTGAAGTTGGACGGGGAAGTCGCCGAGCGTCCTCAACACATGCTCATGCGCGTGGCCGTCGGCATTCACCACGGCAACATCGAGAAAGCTCTCCACACCTACGATTTGATGAGTCAAGGCTACTTCACGCACGCCACGCCCACGCTCTTCAACTCCGGGACGCCCATGCCTCAGATGTCGTCTTGCTTCTTGCTCACCATGCAGGATGACTCCTTGGACGGCATCTACGACACGCTCAAGCAGTGTGCCCTCATTTCAAAGTCGGCCGGTGGAATCGGGTTGTCCATTCACCACATTCGCTCCAAGGGCTCGTACATCAAGGGGACCAACGGAACCTCCAACGGTATCGTTCCCATGCTCCGTGTCTTCAACGACACCGCTCGCTACGTTGACCAAGGTGGCGGCAAGCGCAAGGGCTCCATCGCTGTTTACCTTGAACCCTGGCACCCGGACATCCTTGCTTTCCTTGACCTGAAGAAGAACCACGGGAAGGAAGAGATGCGAGCTCGCGACCTGTTCTACGCCATGTGGACGCCGGACTTGTTCATGGAGCGCGTGGAGAACAACGCTGACTGGTCCTTCTTCTGCCCGAACGAATGCCCTGGGCTTCAAGACGCCTACGGCGCCGAATTCAAGGCCATGTTCGAAGATTATGAACGCCGAGGCCTTGCTCGGGAGACGATGCCAGCTCGTGTGGTGTGGGACAAGATCGTCGAGGCACAAATCGAGACCGGCACCCCCTACATGCTCTACAAGGACGCTGCCAACGAGAAGTCGAACCAGAAGAACCTGGGGACCATCCGCTCGTCCAACCTCTGCACCGAGATCATGGAATACACGGCCAAGGACGAAGTGGCGGTCTGCAACCTCGCATCCATCGCTCTGCCAAAGTTCGTCAACTCGAGCACCGGTGCGTTTGACCACCAACTCCTCTACGATGTCACCTACCACGCCACGGGCAACCTGAACCGTGTCATCGACGTCAACTACTACCCCGTGGAAGAAGCACGAAACTCCAACATGCGCCATCGCCCAATTGGATTGGGTGTACAAGGCTTGGCGGATGTCTTTGCCATGCTCAAGATGCCCTTTGAGAGTCCAGAGGCCCGTCGCCTGAACAAGGAGATTTTCGAAACCATCTACTTCGCTGCTTGCACGGCCTCCAAGGACGCCGCCGTCGCCGAAGGCCCCTACTCCACCTTCAAGGGCTCACCCGCCAGCGAAGGTCTGTTGCAGTTTGACCTTTGGGGCATGAACGAGCACAGTGGCCGCTGGGACTGGGATTCGCTCAAGGCAGAAATCGTTGAGAAGGGCATGCGCAATTCGCTGCTCCTCGCTCCCATGCCGACCGCATCAACCTCCCAAATCTTGGGTAACAACGAGTGTTTCGAGGCCTTCACCTCCAACCTCTATGTTCGCCGCACCCTTTCGGGTGAATTTGTCGTGCTCAACAAGCACCTCGTGAGCGACCTGATCGCCGAAGACATGTGGAGTCTTGAGATGAAGGACGACATCTTGCGTCACAAGGGTTCAATCCAAGGAATTCAGCGTATTCCTGAACACATCCGTGAACTCTACAAGACCACTTGGGAAATCAAGCAACGCCACGTGCTTGACATGGCAGCCGACAGAGGCGCTTACATCGACCAGAGCCAATCGCTCAACATCCACATGGTGGATGCGAACCCCGCCAAGGTCACCTCGATGCACTTCTACGGATGGAAGCAGGGCCTCAAGACGGGCATGTACTACCTGCGCACCAAGGCTGCGGCTGACGCCATCCAGTTCACCGTTGAGGCATCCTCCAAGGAAGACCAAACCGTCAACGGACTCGCTGAGCGAGCCGATGATGTGGACAGCATGGACGCCATCGCCTGCAGTCTTGACAGTCCAGACGACTGTTTGATGTGCGGCAGTTGAGGCCGTCAACCACCGGTTTTGGTGAAGGGTTCTCAGGCGTGGAATCGCCTTGTTGATCGTCTTGTCCGGAGCAAACCTTAGATGAGCCAATGTCCAAGAAGGATGCATGAATGCAAACGCTCGTGTAGGTCTTGATTCAAAACGAACGACAGCAGCCAGCGTTGCCATCGTCGGTGTGGTCGTCTACCTCTCTCTTCTCCACCTCAAACCCATTTTGATGCCGCTGGCGATGGCGGTCCTGCTGTTTTTCCTGATCAAACCGGTTGAACGGCAAATTCACCGGAGGGTGAACAACCAACTCGTGTCGTACGGCAGCGTGGTGTTCGCCTTCATTGTCACGATGTATTTCATTTCCATCTTCCTCTACGAACAGCTGTCGTTGTTCGTTGAAGATGTTCCTGAAATCACCGCTGCCCTCGAAGAAAAACGGGCAAAGTATGCGCAATCTGACCTCTATGGTTTGGAGATTATTTTCTCCGATTCGAGTTGGGTGGATGTTCTCGCCTCACCCAGCAACATCGAGACCTTCGTGCTCGCTATTTTGGGCTCGCTTGGTGCTTTTGTTGGCACGATGATCACCGTCCTGATTTTCCTGCTGTTCATCATCCTTGAAGAGCACACCATCGCCAAGCGATTCAATGCAGCGTTCCCCCAATCCACCGGTCGTGCCCGAAACATCGTGCAGGATTCGATGGAATCCATCAGCGCTTACGTGGTCTCCAAGGTGACCTGCAGTGGGGGGCAAGCGATTGTGATGACCATCATCCTCTCGCCCGTCGGGTTCAACATCCCCGGATGGTTCTTGTTCGGTGTCCTGTGTTTCCTCCTGGATTTCATCCCCATCCTCGGTGCGCTGTTCGCCACCATTCCACCCGTGCTCATTGGCTTCATCATGCTCGAGCCGCTAACGGCGCTCGTGATGTTGGCCCTTCTCATCGGGAACCAGCAAATGTTTGGTTCGCTTGTTGAGCCGAACCTTTCGGGAGCAAAAATCGGTATTTCTCCCTTGGTGTTGTTGCTTACCGTCATGCTGTTTTCGCAGGTTTGGGGCATTGCTGGTGCCATTATTGGTGCGCCGATGATCATCATGATTCGGCTTATTCTTGATGAGAACGAGCGTACACGTCCTGTCGCCGTGATGATGGCGAACGATGTCGAAGAGGAATGAACACCGTTGTTCAAGAGGACAGGAGAGGTGTTCGTGGAAACTCAACAAATCCGAGATGGCGCCGCCTTTTTTGTCGGCATCGTGTTCGTGATGATCGGTATCGACCATTTTCTCCGGACGGACTGGTACGTGCCCATTGTTCCCGAGGTGCTCGGTTTTCCCGAAGTATGGGTGTACCTGAGTGGGGTGACGGAGATTCTTTTTGGCGGTGCGTTCTTTTTCAAGAACACCAGGGTGCTCGCTGCAAAAAGCGGCATCGCCATGCTGGTGGTGCTCTATTGGGCCAACCTGAACATGTGGATGAACGACATACCGCTCAACGGCGTCAACTACAGCGGCGGGTGGCATATCGGGCGGTTGGTGGTGCAAGTCCTGCTGATTGGTCTCATCGCATGGATTGCCGACATCCTGCCACAGCGAGGTTCTGAGCGCTGAGGCGCTTCGACATCGGCGTTGGCGCTACCTCAAGTACTTCTCCTCCTTCCCGAGGTCATGGGAAAGAAGTTTTTTGTCAAGCTCGTGACCGACCCGGACGTTGATTTGAGAAAGTGTGTTGTTGGCCTCGCATGCGCCTCGCAAGCCATTCAAGACGGCCATGATGTGAGCATGTTTTTTGCAGCCAACGGCGTAAAACTGCTTCACGCATCCTACGTTGAGGGCATCAATTCAGGCGGCATGCTTCCCGAGAACATGATCTACACCATCCTCGCTAACATCACCCAAGGCGCTCGCAGCATCTACTGCTCCACCGGTTCACAGGCCGCCAACGGCGTCACGAAAGAGAACGCCGATGGTCTCCTCCTCGAAGGCTTTGACACGTGGATGACATGGAGTGGACCGCCTGGTGTTGTTGAGTTGAGTGCCGATTCTGAGGTTCAACTCGTCTACTGAACCGTTTGACACCAAGCCGGGGCTTTGTCCGCCTCACATCTTGTGGATGGCGTGACCCAACGTGTCGAGCACACCCTCGTGGGTCATCTCGGTCATGGTTGGGTGAGCGTGAATGGTTTGCGCAATGTCTTCCAGTACGGCGCCCATTTCGAGGGCGAGGGTCCATTCGCCGACCAGTTCACTGATGTGGGTGCCGACGCCCTGAATGCCGAGGATACGGTGGTCGTCTTCTCGGGCCACCACTCGGATGAATCCACCCGTTTTCTCCGCTTCTTGGGTCAGCGACCGGCCGTTGGCGGCCAGCGGGAATTTGCCGGTAATGACGGGGTGGCCTGCTTCTTTGGCCTGGTCGGGTGAGAGCCCGACGGAGACGATTTCAGGTTCGGTGAACACGATGGCGGGAACGGCCACGGGGTCGTAGGCTCGCTTGTGGCCGGCGATGAGTTCGGCGACCATCTCGCCTTGGAAGGACGCCACGTGTGCCAGCATCTCACCGAGGTCACACAGGTCGCCGATGGCGTAGACGCCCTTCATGTTGGTTTCACAGCGCTCGTTGACCTTGACGAAGCCACGCTCGTCCATGGCGATGCCCGTGGATTCAAGGCCCGATGAGGCAGGCTTGCGCCCGACCGTGACCAGCACCTTGTCGGCAACGACATGTTGCATCTTTTTCTCGTCCTTCTCGTTCTTGTCGATGAAGTTGAGTTGGACCTTTCCGCCCTTGGCGTCTTCAACACCTTTGGCGAACACACCGGTGTGAACGGTGATCTTGTTTTTCTTGAGGTAGAGTTCGAGGGGTCGGCGAAGTTCTTTGTCAAACAGCGGAAGCACCGAATCCATCGCCTCAACGACGGTGACTTCCGAGCCAAGCATGCGGAAGGTGATGCCAAGTTCCAATCCGATGTACCCGCCACCAACGACCACGACATGGTCGGGGAGCGTTTCGAGCGAAAGAGCTTCTCGGGACGAAAGAACATGCTCGCTAAACGGCATGAACGGCAATTCGATGGGCACCGAACCTTGGGCCATGATGACGTGGTCGGCTTGAATCAGGGTGGCGTCTTTGCCTTCACCGATTTTCACGGTTTTGGCGTCTTGGAACACGGCCCAGCCGCTGACCAGTTCGGCACCTGCGTTCTTGAGCAAGGCTTCAACGCCTTTGTTCAGGCGGTCGACGATGCCTTCTTTCCAACCGACCAAGTTGCTCATGTCGAGTTCGGCCGGTCCGGGAATAGAGATGCCCATGTGGCCGTTTTTGTCGGCGTGCTTGGCCAGGTTGTGGAAGGTGTGGGCAGCGTGAATCAGGGCTTTGCTGGGGATGCAGCCACGAATGAGGCAGGTTCCACCAGCGCGCTCACCCTCAACGATGATGGTCTTCAAACCGAGTTGAGCGGAACGAATGGCGGCCACATAGCCTCCGGGGCCTGCACCGACGACAAGAACTTGGCATTGCTTCGTTTTCATCCTGCACGCCTCACATGAAAATTGTGGCTGGGTGCTCTAAGTAAGATTTCACCAACTGAACCAAACTCGCTCCGTCGTGACCGTCCACCACTCGGTGGTCCCACGATGAGGAGAGGTTCATGATGCGGCGAACGACCACTTGTCCGTTGCGGACGACGGCTCGTTCGGTAGCGTTGTGCACGCCAAGGATGCCGACTTCGGGCTTGTTGATGATCGGTGTTGCGCCCAATCCACCAAGACGTCCAAGGCTGGTGATGGTGAACGTTGAGCCGGTCAGGTCGTCGACACCTGCCTTGCCCTCTCGGGTGGCTTGCGTCACTCGGCCCATCTCTTCGGCCGACTGCCAGATGTCCATGGCTTCGACGTGCTTGACCACAGGCACGTAGAGTCCGCGGTCGGTTTGCGTGGCGATGCCGAGATTGATGGCTTCGTGGCGTGTCACCACACCTGCTTCGTCGTCGTAAAGTGCGTTGCATTCTGGTCGCTGACCAAGGGCCTTGACCAGCGCCTGCATGATGAACGGAAGATAGGTGAGTTTGGGTGCTCCTTCCGGACGGGTGGCGTTGAGGTGTTGGCGAAGCGATTCAAGTTCGGTCACGTCAACTTCTTCAAAGTAGGAGAAGTGAGGGATTGTGCTGTAGGACGACATCATACCGTCGGCAATCTTTCGTCGCAGGCCAATGACCTTGATGTCCTCCGTTCCGTTGCGAGCAACCTTGGCAACGCCGCCCACAGGGCGTGATGCACTGGCACCCGAAGCGCCGCCAGCGATGTGGCGGTCGAGGTCAGCGTGGCTGATACGGCCAGCAGGTCCTGAGCCCGCGACCAGTTGCAGGTCGATGTTCGCAGCTCGTGCCCGCTGGCGGACGGCGGGTGAGGCGAGGGCCTTTGTGCCGGCTGCTCGAGCAACGGAGGCTACTGGAGCTGGCTCAACGGCGACAGGCGGAAGTTCGGGAGCAGGAGGCGCTGGTGCAGCCTCGGCGACGGAGGCTTCTTCCTCCTCAACGGCCGGTTCGGGTTCGGCCACGGGTTCAGCGGCTTCGGACGCATTACCGTCGCCTTCAACATCAAACACGATGCAAACACCGCCAACAGGCAAGATGTCACCTGCGTCACCGACCATGCTGGCCACGACGCCATCGCAGGGTGCGGGAATTTCGACGGTCGCCTTGTCGGTCATCACCGAGAGAATGGGATCGTCTTCCTTGACCGTGTCACCGACGGCGACCATCCATTCGACGATCTCTCCTTCGACAACACCTTCTCCGATATCGGGCAGTTTGAATTCAAATTTTCCCATGTTTATTCCTCCTGTGTTCGTTGTATGGCTTCAGCAATGCGAGATGGACTTGGCATGTAATCCCATTCGGTCGTGTGCGGGAACGGCGTGTCCCAGCCGGTGACCCGTTGAATGGGGGCTTCAAGGTGGTAGAAGCAACGCTCTTGGATGGATGCGCTCATTTCTGCTCCAAAGCCGCTGGTCTTGGGTGCTTCATGGACGATGACGCAGCGTCCGGTCTTCTTGACGGAATTCACCACGGTGTCTCGGTCCCACGGGACAAGGGTTTGCAAATCGATGAGTTCACAGTCAACACCGGAGTCCTTGATGGCTTGCTCGCAGACATGAACCATGGTGCCCCATGCGATCACGGTGCAGGCCGAGCCCTCCCGGACGATGTTGGCTTCTTCCAGTGGAATGGCGTAGTACCCTTCGGGGACTTCGCCCTCGGGATGGTCGTTCCATGTGGGGACGTTGTGTGGGTCGCCGTAAAACGGTCCGCGGTAGCAGCGTTTTGGCTCAAAGAAGATGACGGGGTCGTTGCACTCAATGGCACTGGTCAACAGTCCCTTGGCGTTTCGAGGGTTGGAGCAGTACACGACCTTCAGTCCAGGTGTGTGGGTGAATTGCGATTCAGGTGATTGAGAGTGATGGTGGCCACCTTTGATACCGCCGCCGGCGGGGGTTCGAATGGTGACGGGTGTTGAAAATTCACCACCTGACCGGTGACGAAGTTTGGCGATTTCGTTCACGATTTGGTCGTAAGCAGGGAAGATGTAGTCGGCAAATTGGATTTCAGCGACGGGGCGCAAGCCGTTCAAGCCCATGCCCATGGCGATGGCCGCAATACCACCTTCTGCCAGCGGAGAGTCAAACACTCGATGCGGGCCGTACTTGTTTTGAAGGCCGGCCGTGACACGGAACACGCCACCGAAGTAGCCGACGTCTTCGCCGAAAATCACCACGTTCGGGTCCTTCTCCAACTGCACATCAAGTGCGGAGTTGAGGGCTGCAATCATGTTCATTTTCGCCATGGTCTCACCTCACTTCCCGAGCTCCTCTCGCTGCTCTTGGACGTGCCATGGCACGGTTTCGTACACTTCTGTGAAAATCGTCGAAGCAGGGGGGTAGGGTCCCGATGCCAAGTCGCCAAACTCGCATGCTTCCTTGTAGGCGGCCATCACCTCAGCGTCGATTTTGTCCGCCAGGGCTTTGTCCTTCTTCTCGTCCCAGTCACCGATCTTGATGAGGTGGTCCCGCAAACGTTCCACAGGGTCGCCGCCAGGCCAGCATTCAAACTCGTTGCCGGGACGGTAGGCCGACGGGTCGTCCGAGGAGGAGTGTGCTCCTGCACGGTAGGTGTAGACTTCGATGTGGGTGGGGCCCAATCCGGCCGACGCTCGTTCGCGGGCCCACTTGGTGACGCTGTAAAGAGCAAGGAAATCGTTCCCGTCCACGCGGAGAGAAGGAATGTCGTAGGCCAATCCACGCTCGGCAAAGGTGCGCCCGCCGGTGGCGAGGGAGACGTGGGTGGAGATGGCCCATTGGTTGTTCACGACATTGAGGATGACGGGGGGCTTGAAGGTCGAGGCGAAGTTGAGGGCGTAGTGGTAGTCGCCTTGGGCGGAAGTCCCGTCACCCAGCCACGAGATGCAGACTTCATCGTCGCCTTTGTAGGCGCTCGCCATGGCAACGCCGACAGCTTGGGAAAACTGGGTGCCGACAGGCGAAGAGATGGAGATAAAACGACCTTCTTTCCACGTGTAGTGAACGGGCATTTGGCGACCGCGAACGTTGTCTTCGGTGTTGCCAATGCAGTGGCAAATCATGCTGACCATGTCGCGGCCACGGACGAATTGAGCACCGGGTTGCCGGTAGGAGGGGAACAACCAGTCCTGCTCCTCAAGGGCCATGGTCTGGGCGATAGCGATGGCCTCTTCGCCAAAGGAACGCATGTAGAACGAAAGTTTCCCAGTGCGCTGCATTTTCATCATGCGGTCGTCAAAGATTCGCAGGCGCATCATGTACTCGAGGCCTTGAATGAGGGTGGCTTTGTCGAGGTTGGGGTTCCACTCACCCGATGCCTCACCGTCATCGTTGAGGACACGGATGAGTCCTTGAGCGTGAGCCGCCGTGTCGGATGCATCGCAGGTGGCTGGGTCGGGGCGGTTGAGGTCACCTGGTTGCTGTTCAAACGCACCGCCAAACGAGGGTTCGTCACCGGGACGGAACGGAGCCACGCCGATGGTGTAGGGCGAGGTGGTGACCGTGCTTCGCTCCGTCATTGTTTCACCTCAGGGCTCGTCCGTCTTAAGTGGTGTCGGTGCTCCTCGTTGAGGTGCTACGCGGACAAAGGCACCAAGCATCTGTTCTTCATTGTCAGGGTCCCGTGTTTTTCGCAGCAAGAGGCCAGCTTTGAACGACGACCTGACCAGCGGTCCGCTGGCGACCCCTGAAAAGCCAAGGTCGATGGCGAGGGAGGCCCACTGGTCGTAGCGTTCAGGTTCGGGGAAGCGATCCACTGCCAGGTGTTGTTTCGAAGGAGCGAGGTATTGGCCGATGGTGACGAGGTCAACGCCTGCGTCCTTGAGCAAGGCCAATGCCTCGTCGATTTCGTCGTCTGTTTCGCCCACGCCAACCATGATTGAGGATTTGGTGATGATGTCGGGGCGAAGACGCTTGGCCTCTCGCAGAATGGAAACGGATTGGGCAAACGATGCACGTGCGTCCCGTACGGTTTTGTCGAGACGGGGGACACACTCAACATTGTGAGCAAATACCGACAAAGGACTCTGGTCAAGCAAATGAGCAAGTGCATCGAGGTCACCGGCCAAGTCGGAACAGAGCAATTCAAGCGTGACTTCGGGACAGGAGGTGGCCACGGCTTCGATGCATTGTTTGTAGTGCTCTGCTCCGCTGTCGGGGAGGTCGTCACGGTTGACGACGGTGATGACAGCGTGCCGTAGATTCATTGAGGCCACGGCCTGTGCCAAATGTTGCGGTTCTTCCGGGTCGAGTGGAGGGGGTCGCTTGATGGTGCCGACAGCACAAAAACGGCAGCCGCGGGTGCATTCTTGGCCGGCGATCATGAAGGTTGCATCGCCGCTTGCCCAACATTCGTGGATGTTGGGGCATCGAGCTTCTTCGCACACGGTGTGCAGTTGGTTGTCTTTCACGGCCGATTTCGTGGCGTTGAAGATGGCTTGTTGGTCGCCGGTTGGCAGGGTTGTTCGAAACCAATCGGGAAGGCGACGTGCTGGTGTTGAGGGCGCCGATTGACCGGCCATTGGGAGCGGTTTTCCGACCATGTTCTGCTCCCCTCAATCCAAGCCAAAGGGTGGCTCTCAAAAAAGGTGTGCAGGGCTGTGTTGTGCCGAAACAACCCCTGCTGGCAATACGAGCCTTCATGAATTGAACCTCGGCATGGAAGGTCATGGGCGAGCAGGTGGTCCTCATCACGGGCGCAGGCCAGCGCCTTGGGGCAGCCACGGCTGCTCGTTTGATGGACGAGGGGTGGTACGTGCTGGTTCATGTCCGTTCATCCCTCGCTGACGCTCAAGCAGTCCTGGATGCAGCCAGGGCGAGGAATCACCGCGAATGCGGCGAAATCGTGCAGGCCGACCTCACCGTTGATGCGGACGTTGACGGCCTCATCCAAAGCGTGCTCGAACACCCGCTTGTCGTTCGTGAAGGTCTTGCTGGTTTGGTTCACAATGCGTCGTTCTATAGCCAATCAACCTTCGAGGAGACGCCTCTTGAATCCTACCGTTCCTTGAACCGTTTGCACATGGAATCGCCGTACCGATTGACGCAGGCCCTCCTTCCCGTTCTCGAGCGGGCAGGTGGGTCCGTGGTGGCCATCGTTGACACCTCGTGGGGGCGAGCTTGGCAGGGTCTGGCACACTACACCTCCAGCAAGGCCGGTTTGCGCCAGTTGATGCTGAACCTTGCCGGCGAACTGGCGGGCAGAATTCGCGTCAACTGCCTCGCTCCGGGGGCCATCATGGCCGCAGACTGGGAGGCGGAGCATTTTGCCAAGGTTCTTGAAAAAGTCCCCATGGGTCGCTCTGGAAACGCAGAAGACATCGCTTCAGGCGTTCACTTCTTACTGACTCACGCCAGCATTACCGGCAACGTGCTCCACGTCGATGGTGGCTGGTCCACGCACGAGGATTGAGATTCCTTCAAGTGCTACGGCGATGCCCCAAAACACAAGCAGGGGTGGCTGAGGTGGTCAAAGGCGCCGGGCTTAAGATCCGGTCCCGTATGGGTTCGTGGGTTCGTATCCCACCCCCTGCACCATTCTCAGCGTCGGAGGACTGCGTGGCAAAGATGCATTTGTCGCACAAACCATACAAAACCGTTTAACACCCCCTGCACCACGGCGATACGGTGAACTTGATGTTGGTGGGTCAAACAGGCAACCGCGGCTCAACCGTGGCGTTGTTTCTCGTCGGTCTGTTTCTCGCCTCGCTGCTCGGTGCGATGGCCCCCCCTGCTCCATCGGACAACACCGCAGCGGTGTTGAACGACGGTGCGGTGGTTTACCCCGTCTCCGTTCCCCAACAAACCTACGAACTCTACCTCGACGCACCGACCTCAGAAACCGGCGGTCAGGGCTCCATTACGACGATTGAGCCCAACGGTGGCCAGGAAGAAGGCAGTGCCATTGACGGGCTTGAGTTCCGCAGTGTCGACATGATCAGCGATCTCTACATCAACGGCAGCGGGGCCTCCAACACCGCTCGTCTCTCCGCCTACATCCAATTCCGAGGCACCGACGGCTCCACCGCCGACGTGACGTTCTCCCTCAAGGCAGGTGACACGCAGATTTCTTCCGAAAACCGACAGCTGGACGATGCATGTTCGCCCAACCCCTTGGGCGGCGGTTGTTCGTGGTCCGTCATCGAGGTTGAATTTGACATCGGGGCAAACGGCTTCATGGTTCCCAAAGGGAAACAACTCAAGATTCGTATCGACGCTCAGGCAACCTGTGAGGACACGGGCGGCTTCGGTCAGACCGATTGTGCCGTAGATATCGCCTTTGGTAAGATGGAGAGTTCCGGAGGGTTTTCGCGTCTTCAGGTGATGACCAACGCCCTTTCCGGCTCGAGCGTTCGGGTGCACAGCTGCCATCCTGAGTTTGGCTGCAACTGGAACGACGCCCAGAAATTCGAGTGGTCGCCCAATCACCGACCGGAGTTCCGTGAGATGCAGTTCTCCGTTGAAGTTCGAGATGCCTTTGGCCGGGACGACATCGAAGAAGTGAACCTGATCATGGCCACGCCGAACGACGCCAATGCGGTGTTCGAACACAACTTTGACGACGATGATTTCAAACTCGATAACAACGGATTGGTTGGAAACTTCACCTACACCTATGAGGCAGGTATTGCCGATGGGGACTACCCTGTGCGGCTGGAAGTTGAAGACGTTCAGGGCCATTCGGTCATCTTTGAACACCCTGGCGTGACCATGCTCGAGCATGACATCTATCTCACCCTCCCTTCCAACCAACCCGATGTGGTGCTCTTCGCACCGGGTGCCTCCGTGCAAGTTGAATTCCTGGTGGAACACACCGGTTCATCATCGAGCAGCATCGACGTTATCTTCGACCTCGAGACCAACCTTCCCTCGACCTGGTCCGACCCGATTTGGAGTGCGCCGAGCAGCACCTACACGCTCAGCACCGGAGGTGCCTCGGTGTTGCCTGAATTGCAAATTAACGTCCCTGAAGGTGACCTCGACAACGCTCCAGATTCGCTTGAGATTGAAGCGAGGGTGTACGCTCAGAACAACCAAGGCCAGACCGAAGAAGTTGCCATTCGCTCCATCACGCTCGACTTCGAAGAGGTGGACGTCTTCGCTCCACCTCGGCTCTTTGTCTACGAAGACGACGAACACCAGAAGCAGATTGCCGATTCAACCCGTCCCGAAGCCTACGACCAAACGCTTTCACACTATGTGGATGCTTCAGAGGTTGGAGATTTCTACCTTGATGTGTTCAACACCGGGTTCCAAACCGACTCTTTCAAAATCCGTGTGCTCGAACAGCCAGATGACTGGCAGTACCGTTTCTACGACAACGATACGGGCATGGAACTGGCCGAGGAAGGTATCTACTCCATGACGCCAGGAATCGGCTCCACGCAAATCCTCACCATCCGCATGGAGGTGTATCCTCCCGCCGATCGAGACGGTGTTGACATCGGGCTGTTTGAACTCTCGGTGGTCAGTACAGAAGACTCCGAACTGCGCACGGACGTGGCGTTCACGGTTCACCGCACCTTCGGCATCTTGGTCGAGGTCATTTCGGACAGCGACGGCATCGGTGAAGACAATCCGCTGGGACAAGTCGGCCCGGTGCGCGGCGATGGGACGGTGTTCTACAACCTCCGCATCACCGACTCGAGCAACGAAGGTACCGGCACCACAACGTGGAAGATTGTCAACCCAAGAGATGTTGAACAAAATGGCGAAAACAACCCGAAGTACACGGCGTGGGACTATGTGATTTCCAACGGTAGCAACAGCAACCTGGTGGCCGTGAACCTCGCTCCAGACGAGTACGCCGACATGAAGCTCGAAATCACCTTGCGAGGCCAAGTCGAAGCCGGAGTGCACACCATTTACACCCGTATTATCGAGGAGGGCGTGGAACTTGACGACGCCCGCTATTTCGATTTGCCCGTCAAGGTCGTGATTCAGGAAGAGGTCGTCCCAGGCCGTATTGAAATCACGGACAAGACCGAAAAATCCAGGTTCGCACCGGATGAGGAAAAGAACCTCGAATACCGCATCAGCAACCAAAACAACATCCCGCTCGATGTCGTCATCCGATTGGACCAACCGGAGGGTTGGGAAGGGGCTATTCGGGCCACTTCCAGTCAACTCGGGAGCGATTTCCTCATCCTCAATTTGCCTGCTTACTCTTCCAAGGATTTCAGCGTCACGATGATTGCCCCCGGTGATCTCAAAGACAGCGAAGAGGCCACGTTTGAATTCAAGGTCACGCCCATGGACAACGAGACCCCGTACGAAGAAGAGTACCTCCAGAAGTTTACCTTCTCCTACATGACCGAGTGCAGTGGCATCTCCTGCTTGGTGCGCGAACTGGTGAACCCCGAACCACAGACGATGGTCTTCTACGTCTTGCTGGGCGCATTGGTGCTCTATGCTGCTCGTCGAAGCGGACGTCAAGAAGGCGAATTTTACGACGACAAAGAAGGTGTGGAGTTTGAAGAAGAACTCGGTGCGATGGATGAGGATGACGACCTTCCGCCGCCCGTGACGGTCGAGGACGACGATGATGATTTGGAACTCCTCGAAGAGCTTGAAGATCTGTGATTTTTCGACCGTACAACTTGTGGTTGTATGAACATCGTACCATTTCCCTTATGAGGCATCAGAATCACCCAATCCTGTGACAACCATGCTGACAGGCTCAACCACGTCCGCAGCCGCGCCTCGTCTTGCCCCTGCAGAACGCAAGAAGATGGCCAAGTCCATGCTCCTCACGTTCCTTATGGTGCTGTCCACGCTCTCCTCGATTCAATACTTCGCTGTGGACGTTCAGGCCTCCTCTGATCAAGACGGAGATGGCTTGACGTACGGTCTTGAGTACCTCATGAACACGGCCCCAAATGACCCGGACTCCGACAACGACGGCATGCCCGACGGATGGGAATGGAAGTACGGTCTTGACCCACTTTCTTCATCTGGCATGGATGGCGCCGTCGCTGACCCTGACGGCGACGGCATGTCCAACCTCCAAGAGTACCTCTACCTGCAACCCTCCGGATGGGACAACCCCACGACGACCTCCTATCTCGACAACGGCGTGTGGTGGAACGGAACCATTCCCGTCAACGACTGGAACGAGGAAGACGCCATGCAATTCAACCAACCTGCCTGCGGTGCGTCCGGAAGCGACGGTACCGGAAGCGTGATTCTTTGCGACGAGGACCCCGTGGGCAATATTTGTGCCAACGGCTTTGACGATGACAAGGACGGCTTCGTTGACGCCGCAGATTCCGATGGAGACGGCGATGCCGACTGTTTGACCGACGACGACGACGGCGACGGCATCTACGACGAAGACCCAGCAGGGTGGGACACCGACGGTGACGGCATGCCCGATGGATGGGAAGCCGCCAACGGCCTCAACGCTACTTCGCCCTCCAACGCTGACGGACCCAACGGCGACCCGGACGGTGACGGGCTGATCAACCTCCTCGAGTACGTCAACCCCACGTGGACGACAATGTGCGGTTCATCGCCGTGTTTCCGAAACGGCCCGGACGGCATCGTCACAGAGACCACCTCACCGTGCGACCCTGTCCAAGGCGTCGGCCCCGGTGCCTGCGCCACCTACACGGCGGAGGTGGACGGTGTTACGTCGACCAGTCCAATTCGTGCCGATACCGACGGTGATGGCCTGAACGACTCGTACGAAGCCTTGACCCTTCTGACCGACCCCACGTCCTCAGACACCGACAGCGACGGCATCAGCGACGGTGTCGAAGTCAACGGTGCTTACGGCAACCCTGCCCAGGCCAGCGACCCTCGCAACAACAACACCGACGGCGACGCTTTTGATGACGGTGAGGAAGACACGAATTTCAACGGTGTTTTGGATGCCGGTGAAACCGACCCAACTCGTCGTGAGGACGCTGGAGATGCAGACGGCGACGGTATTCAAAATTGGGAAGAGAACTTGACGTGCACGCTGTGGAACGTTGCCGATACAGACTTCGGCGGCATCAGCGACGGAGAAGAGCGCAACATCAGCCACAGCACCGACCCTTGCGATTCGCTGGTCAACTTCGAGACCACCTTTGTTCAATACATCAGTTCAGGCAACCGCCTTGAAGTCGGCGACGGTTCAGGGTTCAATCCCGCAGGGGGTGTTGGCTGGTACAATGTCTCGGGAACATGGGAATCCTTTGCGTACGCGACGGTGGTGAACAACATCCTGCAGGGCGTATCCAGCGGTCCATCAGGAACGGCCACCGATGTCGCCAACCGCAACGGTTCGTTCTGTCACACGGACGCTGTGAACGCCGGTACACTCGGAACCACCCAGAATTACTGTGACGACGATTACGAAGACACCGACCAAGACGGGCTGGCGGACTGGCAGGAGTTGCTTGGAACCTTCGGATGGTTCTCAAACCCAACCCTTGCGGATACGGACGGGGACGGTGTCAACGACTTTGAAGAAGTTCAGGACAACACCGATCCCAACGAACCGTGCACCAACATGCTTGACGATGACGGCGATGGACTCAACAACTACTTCGAGAACACCACCGGGTGTGATTTGATTTACATCGGTATCACCAACGGTTCACAGGACATTTGGGTGACGACTTCAACGGCCTTTGATACCGACCAGGGGGGCGTGGATGACCGCACGGAATACTTTGACGGCACCAACCCCGAAAACGACCCCACCGACGATATCCAACCCGACGACTTTGATGGCGACGGTATTCCGGATGCCATTGAGAACCAGACCGGGACGGATTGGACCAATCCCGACACCGATGGCGGCGGTATGCTTGACGGGCAAGAATGTCCTGAGATGTTTTGGTTCATCAACTGCGCCGGCTCGCCGTTTAACCCGTGGGACCCCAGCGACGACGCTCAAGCCGTTGGCATCGTGTTCTGGGCCAACAACACGTCAGGAACCGTGGACCTCAACCTCGACCGACGCTGGCGCTCGGTCACCAACGACTTCTACACCGGGACGACGTATGCCCACCTTGAATCCGTCCACCCGCCCGAACAACTCACCGTTCCGGTGAGCAATTTCACCCATCTCGCGTCCACGTCCTTTGCCAACGACACGGTTGAGTGGAACGTGAAGCTCAATCAACCCATTTCGACCGGACAAATACCGGCACCCGCCTCGTATTCCAACATCTCGTTTTACTTTGAAGTTTCAGCAAACATCACCCGTACCAACGACACCCACATTTTGGGAATCGATAGCGGGTCCATCGACCAAGTCATTTTCGAACAACCCGAGTATTACTTTGATTGGACCACCCTCGCAGCCACCACCGTTCCCGGCCAAAATTTCCCGTACGAGTTGCTGACCGACCCTGCCTTTACCGATCCGACCGATCCGATGTCGTACGTGTACAACGTGACCACGGCGGTCATCAACGAGGCTGGAGCGACCGATGCCTATAGCACAGCGCTCGCGCTTGAGGATTTCCTGACCAACGGGAACGCCACCACCGAATTCAAGCGAAATTACAACTCCTCTGGGACGGTGAGTCCGGTGGATGTCACCCTCAACATCCTCGAAGCCATCAAGGAAGGCTCATGCCGTGAATTCAACACCATGTTCGTGACCATGGCTCGGCTTGCCGGCCTGCCAGCGCGCCAAGTCACCGGATACATCGGCGGAACGTGGACCGGTGACGGCTACGCCGTGTATTCCACCGATGCGGCTACCTGGTCGGAGGTTCGCCTGCAACAAAACAGCGCCAACGGCAACACCGACCTCGGGTGGATTCCGTTTGACCCGTGCCCGCCCGCTGAAGAGGTGGAAATTGTCAACCAGACCATCTCAACCTTCACCCTTGCTCGTGACGGTACCCAAAACGTGACTGTTACGGGACAACTCCGCTACGTCGCCAACGGCACCCCCGTTCCTGACATTCGTGTGCTTGCCTACCTCACACCAGAGGCAGATGCTGCCTTCGTCCCTGGCTTTGGCGGCGTTCAAGAGCGCCTCCTCGACGAAAACATGACCGATGCCAACGGGACGTTCACCATCTCAGGATTCCCCGCCGCACCCACGGCTCCGGGGATGCACAACATTGTGGTTGAACACCGTCAATCCGGTTATGTCTCCAACGATGGGGTCATTTACGACGGTTACGTCAATCTCACCGAAAACGCCACCATCATTCATACGGCACCCATGCCGATCAACTCACCTGTTGCAGGTGCAGGTGCCACCACGGTGCTCGAAGGCATGCTGATGCTGGTGAACCAACCCACCGATGAATTCGCTGACCTCCCCGCCCAAACGGTGTGGCTCAATTACACCTCAGCGGTGGACGGTGTGCAGAACCTCAGCGCTCAAACCGATTCCAGCGGCGCTTGGACCATCACCCTCAACCTCAGCGAATCCGAACCTCGCGGAAACCTCTCTGCAACGCTTGGCTTCTCAGGCTGGCAAGATACCTCGGTTTCCGGTGCCACACCAGCGCCGTTCCATCTCCTCCCGGCCACGACGTCCATCACACTCAACGTTACGGATGCACCCAATTTGACAGCGACCATCGAAGGGCCTTTGACCAACCGAAGCATCATCCAGCTCAACGATGACGTGTGGATCAACGGCAGTGCGCTCTCCATCAGCGCCACGCCGGTCGCCCTCGCCGGTAACCTGCAGTTCGCCATCCGTGCCAACGGTTCGGGTGACCTGTGGGAAGAAGTCTTCAACCTCAGCGTCAGTGGAACATTCTCCATTCAGTATCTGATGCCGAGCAACATCATGGTTGCCGCCGGTGAAATCGAGACCCGACTTCGCTTCTTCCCATCCACACTTCCGGCCACCGACGACGCCAACACCACGATGGCGGTGCCCTACTTCCTACGAGGTTTCCTGTCCTTTGTGGTTGAAGAATCGGCACAGATCCGAGGTCAAGATGCGAACGTGATCGTGCAGATCAACGACCATCGGGGTGTTTCGGCTTCGCCCAACACCCTTGGAAACTACGACTTCACCTTCAACGGCTCGTGGTTCAACACCACCGTCGACCCTGATTCGGACAGCATTGAAACCTTCGTTGCGCTCGGAGCCAACCTGTTTGCCGGCGACTATCCCCTTGGCATCTCCTTCAACGGTTCGACGTTCTATCAGCCGTCCACCGGTAACGGAACCATGCGGGTTCAGGCCGACATTGACTGGAACCTCTCGGTCGGTCAGGACTGGACCTACATGGGCAATTCAACCCGGCTGTTTGGTGATATCTTTGATTCTGTCCATTTGACACCCGTGGTCGGTAACGACACGCTCATCTTCGTGAGCCTCGTCACGCAAGAGGGCCCCCTTGACATCGCACAAGCCTCGCTCAACAACACCACCGGGGCGTTTGACATCCCCATTCAGATGCCGACCACGTTGGCTTCAGGCGTGTATGAGTTCGTCCTTGATTTCGACTTCATCACGCTCGCCCCTGCGGGTGGTGCATACTATGCCTACGTTGATTCCGCCCAACCTCCGGCTCCACCAAGTCAGATTTCCATCGAAGCGGGCATCGTGACGGAGTTTGTGGTCGAGGCTGAACAATCCGCCTACATCGTTGAAATGAACGACACCGTTGATTTCACGGCGAAGATCACCGATGTAGCCGATGGCTCCAACGTGTCATCAGCCTCCGTTGAGTTCATCTGGGATTATGGCAACACCAACGTCTCTCTCGCCACGGTCGCTTCCGACGCCGAAGGCAATGCCACCCATTCCTTCACGCCGTCTGGAATTGAACCAGGGTTCTACGATGTTGGTATCATCGTCCAGGACGACTTATCGGCCGCGCTTTCTGCCGGCAACACACGGCGCTATGGAAACGGGACGGTCATCAACGTCACCGTGCAGGTGGTCAGCAACGTCAACATCATCACCGTTCCAACGACGGTGACCGCCGGTGTTCCATTCAACGTCGTCGGGCAGGTGCAAGATTCCGAAAACGCATCACGACCTCTGATTTCCGCCGTCCGCTTGGACGTGTTCTGGCTGGAGAATCCAGAGGAGTTGCTGCTGTCCAACTACGCCACCACACTCAACGGGAGCTTCAACATGACCGTACCGACGGATACCGCCAACAACGGCACCACCCGCGGCCCACACACGCTCGTTATTTCGGTGGTCAACGAATCCTCGCCGTTCTACCTCACGGCCAGTGCTCAGGCGCCAATTCAGGTGATGGGTGTTTCACGCCTTGAGAACCTCGTTCCGTTGAACGCCGTGGTCATCAACCGTGGCAACAGCGTGAACATGTCGGCAAAGTTGGTTGAAGCTTCGGACATGTTTGCTCCGCTTTCGAACTACGAGGTTGGGCTCCGCTTCCACGAGACCTGGCTTTCACCGCAAATCACGGATCCTGAGGGCTTTGCGAACTTCACCTACACCATTCCCTACGACCACCCGCTCGGGCTCATCGTTGTCCAAATGGTCTACAACGGTTCGTCCGATCTCTTGAGCACCAGCGCCAACATGACCAGCATCACCGTTCGTTCGTTGACCTTCATGGTGGTTGATGCCATCACGGCCAACCCGGTTGCAGGAACATCGTTCAACGTGTCGGGGCAGATTGTTTCCGACAACGGTTCAGGGCTGGTTCAGCGTGACAACACGACGTTGCCCAACGCCAACGCCCTGTTCGCCATTGACGGACTGCCCAGCGGCTTCACCGTCACCGGTGGTGCGATTGGACAGGATGGTTACTGGAACGCTACCTTGCGGTTGAGCGAAACCTTTGCCGCAGGCACCCATCTTCTGGAAGTGTCCTACATCCCGAACGTGAACTTCTATGTTGGCTCACAAAACAACACCTCCTTCGATTCCCGAGGGTTCTCGATCATGAACTTCATCCGCCCATCACTCGATGGCATTGGGCAACCCTCGTTGAACGACCGAACCGACCGGGGCACCCCCGTTCCGTTCTCGGTGTTGCTTCGGGACAACCAGGGTATTCCTCTGGCCAATCAAAGCATCGTGGTCTCCTTGACGGCGACTCTCGGCGACGCATCGCCGGTGCAAATCACGGTCATCACCGCTGCCAACGGCACCGCTTGGGGGAACCTCACCGTTCCCGCCAACATGAGTGTCGGGCCAACCGACATGCACGCAACCTACGCCGGTATCGCTGGCACCACGGGTGTGCTCGGTACCAACGCAACCACGACGTTCGTCGTTCTGGGCGCCACCGATACGGTGATTTCGAGTGCGCCCGATGTGTTGGTCGCCGGTGATGTTCTCGTTGTGAACGGCACCCTGCTCGACGACCTCGGTCTGGTTTTGCAAGCCAACGGCATGAACGCCACAGCCGTGGTTCATCTCCTGATCGATGGTATTCCCGTCGCCAGCATGGAAACCAACAGCACTGACGGTTCCTACGCTTTCGCCTACACCTTGCCTGAGGGAACCTCGGCTGGGCCGCATCAAATTGGTATTGAGTTCAGAGGCGGACGAGAATGGGTTGACCCGGTCGGTTTCGGTGACATCAACAACCCGGAGTATTACCTCCCGAGTTCGGCCACTGTTCAATTCAACGTGAGCGTCCCGACCAAGATTTTGCTCATCACTGCCACGGGCGACGCAGACCGCGAGACGACGATGACCATCCAAGGCCGTCTGCTTGACGTGGTCGACAACGAGTTGGCCAACATGACCATTGAGATTTGGCTCGGCGGTGTTTGGTTGACCAACACCACCACGGATGACAATGGCTTGTTCACCGCTGTTCACCCCGTCCCCGCCGATGCACCGCTCGGCCCGGTGGCCCTTGAAACACGATTCACCGGTACGGTGGCCTACCTCCCCAGCAACGCCTCAGGATTGTGGGAAATCTACAGCCCGGTCTTGGTGACGGTTGACATTTCAAGTCCAGTCGCCGTCAACGAAACCGTGTTCATCACCGGTTCTGTTGTCGACAACCAACTTGTCGGTGTTGCGAACCATGAGGTTCAATTGGTGGTTGAGGGCATCATGATCGCCGCTGTGTTCACGGACAACAACGGTGACTTTGCCTACGAGTGGCTTGTTCCCGATATCTTCGACATCGGTAACCGTACGTTGTTTGCAGAAGTGGCCCCACAAGGTTACTATCGAGAAGGCACCGGTAATGCGACGTTCTTCATGTCGCATCGCTCATGGGTCACCCTTCTGTTCGAGGATGGCATTGATGCAACCCGTGGCGACACATGGGAACTGAGCGGCCGCCTCTACGACTTTGACACCGTTGACCGCATTGGCTTGGAGGGCATGGAGTTGCTCATCAGCATGGACAACGTTGCGCTGCTGACCACCACCACCGGTGCTGACGGCGTGTGGAGCGCCACCGTCCAAGCGACGATGGATTTGGACCGTGGAGAGCACACCATCCGTGTTCACTATGCGGGAACACAAGCCCACCTCGAAGCCTCCGCAGAGGCCAGTGTCCGAGTATGGGCCGATGTCCTCATTCAAATCGACGGCCAGTCAAGCGTCCAAGTGACACGCTCCGACAGCATCTTCTCTCCGATTCTCTATGTCGGTTCGGTTCAGGAAATCGGTGGCGCAGGTGAGATTTTCGAAGATCTGGAGCTGTACATTGGAAACGGTTCCGACTGCAACAACCAACGAGAAGGCGCTCGCTGTTTCAACCCAACCACCGTGGAGTGGTCGAACGGCAACTTCTCACTCACGTCAACGGCTCCGTACTGGCTTGAAGTGGGCGGCCAATACTTCCACGTTGATGTCGCTCGCAACGACTCTCGTTACTTGAACGCCGCCAGCATTAGCAGGTTTGTCCTCGTCAACGTGAACGCTGACATCACGGTCAATCTCAACGATGTGGTCGAAGGCGAGCAAGAAAAGGTTGGAGGAACGGTCACCATCACCGCTCAAGACACCAAGGCAGGCCTCCAAGGCATCAGCGTCTCGGTGTATCTCTACAACTCGAGTGGCGAGCAACTCACGTTCAAGAACTGGCTCACCGATGACAACGGCCGAGTCAACATCGGCTTCAACTCCACGCCTTCCTACGGGGATGCAGACTGGTGGGGCGAATTGACCTTGGACATCGTCATCAACGATGTGCGTCTCTCCCAAGAGTCGCTGCAAGCCTTCAACGCCACTCGCCAGCAAGGCTTTGCTCCGTCCTACGCTTACGCAGAGGAACAGGTACAGACGCCTTGGTGGTCCTACGCCTTGGTCGTGTTGCTGGCTGCCCTTGTTGCTGGTGGTGTTGCGCTTTACCGCCGAAAGAGGATGGCCGACGACTTGCTCAAGGACGCCGCAGAAGTCTTTGCTTACACCGCTGAATTGTTGGCGGCCGGTGATGCCATTCGTGAAGCGATCTTTACCTGTTATCAGGACCTCTGTGGTCTGCTTCAGCAACGCGGCTTCTTGCGTCGTGACTTTGAGACCGTTCGTGAATTTGAATTCGCTATTCGTCAAGCGCTGCAAGGCGTTTCAGAAGAGGCACTCACTGCTCTGGACAACACCTTCGAAATGGCCCGATACAGCCGTGAAGAAATGGGCGCTCAACATCAGGAAGTGGCCGTTCAAGCCCTGACCCGAATGAGCGGTGAAATCGCACAAATCCAATCGATTCCGCAACGTTGAGTCTCACCAGCGCAGGTGCAGGTGACCGTCAACGAAGCTCGCTTGGAGGTGTGTGGCCGCCTCGGCAGGAAGGGGTAGGTCCCGAACGAGCGGAGGAGCATCACCGTCCTCGACGCTCAACTGAACCAGCGTCCCTTCTTCCGTCGTTTTGGTTTGGAGGTGGACCTGGTCGGGTTGTGCTCCGAGCAGCGGAATGGTCAATCCGTCGGGATTCAATCGTCCGTTGATCCCGCTGACGACCCAGGCGAGGGCGCGTTCGGGATGGGTTTCGGCAAGGCCTGTTTCCGGCAGCATGCCGGCCGTGACCAGAACTTCCAGGTGCCGTTGCTTCACTTCACTCAAGTGATTGGGAATGGACTCAAACTCAGCCTGAAGGGTTGCAGCATCGGTTTGCAAACCCGTGGTGCGTACGTCCATCGAGGGTTCCGCGTCTTCGGATGCGGTCGAGATGTCCAGCGGTTTCCATTCGTCCATGGAATTTGCAACCAACGAGCCCACATGAACCTTCGGACACGGTTTACTCCTCAGCCATCGAGCCATCTCGATGAACCCGGGCGAAAAATCGCTTGGCAAACCGGAGCGTGGTGTTGGGCTCTCCAGATTCATTCATGCGAAGGTCTGCCGGGAAACACGTTGTGTAGGTTCGCTCGGTCACGCGACGATCGAGGAGGAGGATCAACGCTCGATCGCCGACCGAACGTATGGGTCTGCCCATGGCTTGCAAGATGGCGTTGATGGCCGGTTGCGATACCGTGTAACGCCATGCGAGGTTGCGGCCAAATCTGTCTTCAGCGTAGGTCTTCAAGGAGGTTGAAAGAACAGAGGGCGGCGAGTTTGGAATGCCAATACAAGCTACGGCGTCAAGAGCACCGCTGTGGTAATCCACGCCTTCAGAAAGGCGTGCGCCAAACACACCTGCGAGCAGGATTTTCCCACCAGCCGCTTTCTCAGCCAGCAAGGTGTCCACGATTTGGTCAAGGTCGGCTTTGGTCCAATCCCGTTGCTCACCAAGCACTCGACGCACTCCGGTGAAATGCCCCTCGAGAACGATCTCGTTGAGCATGGCATACGAGGGTGCAAACACGGCGACGTTCCCGGGACTGGCGTTGATGAGGGCTTGGATGTGGTTGCGTATCGCTGCCGTGTTTTCCGGACTGCGTTCGGTGTACTTCGTGGTGACATCGGTTGCCACCAACACGGGTCGGCGCATGGCGGCAAACGGTGAGGGATAGGCGACGGCTGTTGTTCGGTTCTCGGGCAGGCCGAGGATGTTGGCGTACATGCTGGGCGGGTAGAGCGTGCCCGACATCAGCAATGCACCAGCCGATTGTTCGAACACCGGCTGAGACACCAGGCCGGGGTCGAGCAAATGCGTGGTGATTCGACCGTCTTTGCCCTTGGTGTCGTAGACCATGGTCAGGGCGCTTGTCGAGCCAAAGCGGAGCAGGCAGTCCAAGATTTCAGCGACCTTGTGGGCGTTGGGCTCCATTGGATTCCCGTCATCTCCCGCTTCCATGTCAACATCAACGCTCGACAAAACATCCCGCAGCTGATGAATGCGAACGGCGACTTCGACGGCTGGATGCGTGGTCGTCGTGGCCGCCAGTTGCTGTTGACCTGTGGTTCCGGCCACTTCGTCGCACGCTCGATGAAACACGTTCAGGAGGTCATCAACGGCGACCTGACATTCCTCGTCTTTTCCTCGAAGCGAACTTCGCAGGTTCTCAAACAAGCGGACAAAACCGCTGCGAGAGGCCTTCAGAACATCAAAGGCCCATTGTGCCAACGCTTGTGAGGGTGCAAATTGCTCTCCGCCCGGCGACTTCATCGCCTCAGCGAGCAAGCCTGCATACTCCTCGAGTTCGATTTGAGCATTGCGAACCATGGTCTGCGTAAGTCGTTTTTCGAGTGTCATACGGATACGGTCGGGGAGGTTGTGGGCTTCATCAACGATGATGAAGATGTCCTCAAGTGCAAGCCCCATCGCCTTGAGGCTTGATTCACGAACCCCGTCGTCAAACAGGTGGTTGTAGTCGCCAACGAACACATCGGCACCACTGACCGCTTCTCGTGCCGCTTTCCACGGGCATGTTTGGGCAGGGACGCCGTTTTCGGTGTGGGTTTGGGTGATGCCCACCAACTCGTCAACGTGCAGCGGGGATGCCAATATCCGGCGCTTGAGTCCAGGAGCAGCTGTGATCCATGGTTTGCAGGACCGAGTTTTGCGGGCCTGACTGCACAACAAGGAGAACACCAAGGGTGATTCCTTGGCAAAAGGTTGGACACACATCCCGGCTTGACCCACCATATCGACCAGCCGCACCGGCGCCATGCCGTTTCGGCGTTGATTGATGCTGCGTACCGTGTCGACCACAATGCGGTGTTGGGTTTGTCGTGAAGTGAGGAAGAACACCGTTTTCTTCTGGGGTTGAACACTGGCTACTTGCAAGGCCGCTGCCAGTGAAGCCGCTGTTTTGCCAATGCCCGTGGGGGCGGCAGCGAGGTGAAAGCGACCCTTTTCCAACGCTCGAATCCCGTCTTGTATCATCTCAAGTTGTCCGGGACGAGGCGTTTCGTGCGCCAAAAAGGCCACGTGAGGCGCCACCGATTCTTGTGACCCCTCGTTCATATCGCTCATCCATCGGCGACCCTCCTAAAGGATTCGCATGGTCAAGACAGGTTTCACTGGGTCGAATCAATGTGCCCAGTAGTGTGGGGGGCTGAGCACGGGGGACCATCTCGTCAACTGACGGGATTGGAATCTGGGCCTCCCTGGCCGTCTTCCAGGGAGGCGTGTGGGGGTGTTTGGTTTTGGGAACCAAGTCGGCCATGGCGTGCAAGACGGGCACGCCGACACAGCGAGGCAAAGCCATGCAAGACTGGCCGGTCTTGCGAGGCCAAAAGGGTGGCATCACCTTGGTTGAATCCATGGTTTTGCCAATTCATCCCATCCCCTCCGTTCTCTCACCACTTATTGTTGGTATTCGCTGTGCGGTAACGTTTCTGCTCTGGACGCCT
The DNA here is from genome assembly GCA_049617635.1 of Candidatus Poseidonia sp. Taxonomy (GTDB): domain Archaea; phylum Thermoplasmatota; class Poseidoniia; order Poseidoniales; family Poseidoniaceae; genus Poseidonia. The sequence continues at coordinate 12,456 of JBMZJQ010000013.1, read as the reverse complement.
CCACAGCAGAATCGAGTGTTCCGGCAACGGCTTGCATCTTGGCCGTTGCTCGCTCAATGTAGAGTTTCAATCCCTCTTGAGCGGCGAGTTCAGGGGTTACTCCCTGAAGTTCGTACAATTTTCCGAGTTGAGCCTGATCGTGTCGGCCCAACGGGATTCGAATGGATTTCATCCCCGTGAGCTTGGGCTGGTTGTGAAGGAATTCCTGAATGGCCAATCGGACGACATCAGAACGGTTTCGTGCCCCATCAAGGCCGACGCGTGCATCGAGGAGGGCAAGGTCCTCTTCGGTGATGCGCAAGGAGACGGCACTGGTTGGCTGGGTCATCGTTGTTCCCTCGTATGTTGAGACTGGCGGCTTGACCCTATAAACGTATCTAAAACAATGACATTATGTCGTTATCTGTATGACAACTGGCCGCCCTTGCTTGAAACGCCACCGTGGAGAAGTTTCAAAGACGAGCCCGCAGTACGACGAATCATGGCCCTTCAACCGACCCGTGGACTCTATCTCTATCTGGAGACACTTCGTGTGGCGTTTGATGACAACATCGTGACCGACGATGAAGCTCAGATTCTCCACATTCTGGCCCAAGCCCTGGGTGTTGCTCCCTCCGACACCGCCGAATGCCGGTCGGTTGTCGAAGGCGAGGTGCCCTCTCCGTTCGGGGAGGATGATGCCTTCGCTGGCCACCACATGGGTGATGCAACCACGTACCAGTCCGCCCTCATCGCTGCCCTTGATGACGACGTCATCACCGAAGATGAATGGGCGATGTTGGACCATCTTCGCCGAATCATCGGGCTACAGGAAGATCAGCACGCACTCATCGAGGAATCCATCCGTGCCATGAGTGAAGTGGACAGCGACGGGCAGCGGAGAGTTGAACGCCTCGAGCGATTTTTGACCGTGTGTCCTTACTGACGCCGTCGTTTTTCAACGGCATGAACGGCTCCTTGAGAGGTCGGAGAATAACAACCATTAGAAAGGGTCTGCATTAGGGCGGGCCAATACACCTCCGGGTGTGAGAAGGTATGCCAATGAGCGCAAGTGATGCAATTTATGCCAAAGTCGTAGCCCGTGACCCTGACCAACCCGAGTTCCATCAAGCCGTCAAGGAGGTGCTTGAATCGCTTGAGCCAGTCCTCAAGGCGAATCCAGAGTACATTTCCGTCGTCGAGCGCGTGGTTGAACCTGAGCGCCTCCTCCACTTCCGTGTTCCATGGGTTGACGACAGTGGCAACGTGCAAGTGAACCGTGGCTTCCGTATCCAATTCAACGGTGCCATCGGCCCGTACAAGGGTGGACTTCGCTTCCACCCCAGCGTGAACGCTTCTATCCTGAAGTTCCTGGCCTTTGAGCAGATCTTCAAGAATTCACTCACCGGCTTGCCCATGGGCGGCGGTAAGGGTGGTTCTGACTTTGACCCCAAGGGCAAGTCGGACGGCGAAGTGATGCGATTTTGTCAGTCGTTCATGATGGAACTCTGGCGCCACATCGGCCAAGACTGCGATGTCCCTGCTGGTGACATCGGTGTGGGTGGTCGTGAAATCGGGTACATGTTCGGTATGTACAAGCGCCTGCAAAACGAGTTCCAAGGCGGTGTCCTGACCGGCAAAGGCCTCTCGTACGGTGGCTCTTTGATTCGTCCAGAAGCAACGGGCTACGGTCTGGTTTACTTCGCTCGAGAAATGCTGGCCACCAAGGGCAAATCGTTCGAAGGTGCTGTGGTCTCCATCTCTGGCTCGGGTAACGTGGCGCAATTTGCTTGTGAAAAGGTGCTTGACCTCGGTGGCAAACCCGTGACCTTCTCGGACTCGTCCGGTTACATCCACGACCCCGACGGCATTGACCGTGAGAAATTGGCTTGGGTCATGGACCTCAAGAACAACCGCCGTGGCCGAATTTCGGAATACGTCAAGCAATTCCCATCGGCCACGTTTACCGCCAGTGCCCCTGAGCCTGCTGTCAACGGGTTGTGGGGCGTTGACGTCGATGTTGCTCTGCCCTGTGCTACCCAAAACGAACTCAACGGCGAGGAAGCCCAGATGCTCGTTGCCAACAAGGTCATCGCCGTTGGCGAGGGTGCCAACATGCCGTGCACTCCTGAGGCTGTCGAAGTGTTCCAAAAGGCCGGTGTCCTGTTCGCTCCAGGGAAGGCCAGCAACGCAGGTGGTGTGGCCACGTCTGGTCTTGAAATGTCTCAAAACTCGCTGCGCATGCCATGGACCCGTGAAGAAGTTGACCAAAAGCTCGAAAACATCATGATCAACATTCACAAGAATGCGTTCGAAACGGCCAAGAAATACGGACGTGAAGGCGATTACGTGTTTGGTGCCAACGTGGCTGGCTTCCTGAAGGTCGCAGAAGCCATGATCGCTCAAGGCGTCGTCTGAGTGGCTTCACCCTTAGAATCGGGTTTGACCTCTCCGGGGGTAAACAGCGCAGGCCATCGGCGTTTGATGCCGCGGAAGAGCCAACGCGAGAACACCATCGAACACCCGAGGAACACCAAGGATGACCACCATGGCAGCGCGCTGCCCGTCGCCAGTGTGTAGGTGACCACCAAAATGCCGAGTCCGTACACGGCACGAAAGGCAGAGAAGATCAGCAAACTGCGAACCATCGGGTTGCTCAAGACCGACGAGGTCACGTATTGAGCCTCCTCAGCCGTAGAACTCTGCAAAGTATTGCTGGGTGTAGCGCACGGCGTCCTCGTGAGGATAGCCTTGGGCAATCAATCCATTGTAGTACTCTCGTGCTGGGTCCGGTTGCACCACAGGGGGAGCATACGCTGGTTGAACCACTGCTGGCTGTTGGGTGACCGGTGCACCGTAGCCAGGTTGGGTTGCATAGGCAGGCTGGCCCATCATAGGTTGCGCCGTCATCGGTGGCATCTCCATGTTGAGTTGGGTCACGGCGAAGTCCATGGCTTCGTCTTGTTTCCTTCCTCGCATCAAGAATCCACCCAGCGCAAGGAGAGCCAGAAGTCCACCAACACCACCGATGAGAACCGCTGGTGAAGCGAGAAGCGACGATTCCGCTTCGGGCTCGAGAATCCATCGACTTGCGTCCTCTGGATAAGCATCTGCACCCTGGGCAACCTTCCAATCGGGCGTTGGGTCTGAGTAATTGTCGCCATCGGTGTCAACACAGCCAATCCGGTCTGCGGAAGAATTCCCGTAGGTCAACGGACAAGCGTCAGCACCTTGCTCAAGGGCCCAAAAGGTGTCGGCGTTGGAGATGCCGTCTCCATCACTGTCTTCGCAACCAAACCGGTCAATGAACGACGTTCCACGAACGGCAGGGCATGCATCGGGACGCTCGCCAGCAGGATTGTCGCCGAAGAAGTCGTTGTCTTGGTCGGCCCATTGGGTTGGGTCTGCCATGAATGCATCAGCGCCGTCGGCTGGGGTCCAACTGATTTCGGGGTCGGAATATCCATCGCCGTCGCTGTCAGCACAACCCAGGCGATCGAACGTTGAGGTGCCGGCCACGGTTGGGCAGTCGTCAGCATCGTTGCCGTCGGGGTTGTCGCCGTAACCATCACCGTCGCTGTCTTCCCACTGGGTTGCATCGTTGGGGAAGGCGTCTTGCAAGTTGTACCACCCGTCGCCGTCCTGGTCAGGACAGCCGATCATCCCGTTCTGCCAGGACGTTCCCTCTTGGGTCGGGCATGCATCTTGCACGGCGACATCGGGATTGTATTCACCCGGCCACGAAGGGTTGCGGTCTTCCCACGTCGTGTTGGCGTAGTTGTCACCGTATCCATCACCGTCGAAATCGGACCACTGTGTTGGGTCATCGTGGAAAGCATCGGCACCTGCTTCAGGGTCCCACCACGTATCGGGGTCGGAATAGCCGTCTCCGTCGGTGTCCAAGCAACCGAGCCGGTCCTCTGTGGAGGTGCCGCTCACATCTGTGCAATCGTCAGGGGTGGTGCCGGCTGGGTTGTCGCCGTAGCCATCTCCGTCTGCATCGGCCCATTGCGAGGGGTCCTCGTCAAAGGCATCGTCAATGTCGGCCCACCCATCGCCGTCGTTGTCTGGACATGCATTCTTGCCGCCGAGGGTGGAATTGCCTGCTTGGTTGGGGCAGTCGTCGAAGTTGTTGGACCATCCGTCGCCATCCGAGTCAAGGCATCCCTCTTCACCCAACGTGGAATTTCCAACCACGGTGGGGCAATCATCGCTGACATCAGCGAGCCCGTCGCCGTCGTCATCGTCGTCCTCATCTGCATCGCGGCAGCCGTCGCCGTCGATATCCGTCACGGCGTCCGACGTCCACGTCGGGCGAGGTGGTTGGTAGGTCGAGCGAGGGCAAGCGTCGTTGGCGTTTTCAACGCCGTCGTTGTCCATGTCGTTGTCTTCCACACCGTCCTTGCAACCGTCGCGGTCCCAATCCGTTGAGTTGACGGGGTCGTTGAAGTCTTGCGTGGACTGCCAGTTGGCTTGGCCGTTTCGTGGACAATCGTCGCCAGAGTTGTCGGTGATGCCGTCGTTATCATCATCGGCATCGCAAGCGTCTCCTTGGGCGTCCCCGTCGGTGTTTTCTTGAAGCGGGTTGGAATCCGTGGGGCAGTTGTCTTGGTAGTCGGCTACACCGTCGTTGTCGCTGTCGGCCTTGAGCGAGGGGTCAAGGGACCACACGTAGGTGTCCCAACCACCGGTGCTGGTGATGGTGGTGCTGCCTTTTGATATGGTGGCTGGATTGTTGTTGGCAAAGGCACCCGTCGTTGCGATGATATCGGAATCGTTCAGCGCCAAGCCGATGTTGGCTTCGTAGTCGTTGCTGTTGGTCACATCCATCCACGACCAACTTCCAGAGGAGGTCAGTCCGCCAAGGATGCCGTCGAGGTTTCCTTTTGGCGTCACGGCTTTGGTACCGCCCGTGAAGGTGTTTTGTCCGTAACTGGAAAAGATCACTTCGGATTTTGAGGTAACCACAAGGCCGGACAACACATCGTTGCCGTTGGTGCCGCCAATCGTGGCCCATGAGGTGCTGGCTTGTCCGCTATCCTTGATGAAGAAAATGTCCGTTCCACCTTTGTTGGCCGTGATGGACCAACCGTTTCGGGCAAGCGTGCCCTCGAAGGTTCCGCCGAGATAGAGGTTCCCGTTGCTGTCACCGGCGATTTCAGAGATGGTGATGGCTTGGTTAGCAATGCCATAACCGGTGATGCCGAGAACAGCTCCTGCAGTTGAGACTTTGAGAACAAAGGAATCCTGTGTGCCTGCCGTGGAATAGGAAGTGGTTCCAAAGAGCACGTTGTTTTGTGTGATTCCTGCTACATGGATGTCTCCAGCAGCATCAACCATGATGTCCGTGACCCGCTGGGGGCCGATACCCCCGCCGCTGATGACCCACTTCAGCGCCCCGTTGGCACCGTCCAGTTTAGCGATGAAGATTTCCTCGTTTGACACGTTGATGGAGGTTCCACCAAAATCGGTTTCCCCCGAAAAGTATCCTGCAACGAGGATGTCTCCGGTCGCATCAACGGCCATCGCTTGAGGAATGCTGAGGTCAGTGCTGGCGTTGGGGAGGGTTTGGAAGGCCGTGGCCCACATCCAGTTTCCAGTTGGCCCGGTCATGCCGATGAAGCCGTCAAGCACCGACGTGGAAACGGTGGTCGAACCGAACGAAACAGGACCGTACATGTAACCCGCCGCCACAGCGTTGCCCATTGAACCGGCGACATCGGTGAGGAAGGAGACACTGCCTTGCGAGTGGTCGGCGTTTGCCAAGTAGGTCCACGTTCCGGTTTCACTGATGCCTGCAAGGAAGAATTCGTTGCCGTTGCTGAACGGCGAGGTTGCTGCGAGGGTGTGAGAGCCGAACGTAATGGTGCGGTTGTAATCACCGCCCACCACGTAGCCGCCATTGATGACTGCGATGGCGCCAGGTAACTCGTCTCCGTTGGGCGATCCACCGGATGAGATGAACACTTCAGGGCTGGCAGATCGACCGCTTGCTTCCATCGTGATGCGGTCATCCAAGCGTTCGGAAATGGCTGGAGGCATCATTGAACTCAGAACACTGAGCAACAACAAGGCGGTCAGGGCTGTGACGGTCGCTTTGGAGCGGCTTCGCATGGCCAAACGCTGGCGCCCAAAGGCCAAGAAGCCTTTGACGGGTTGCACGCTGCTGCTTCACTCGATGTTGCTGTCCAACGCCATCAAGTCGCTGTTCCCAGCGTCGACCACGGCAATGGTGGACACCGAGAACGGCTTTCCGCAGGCAATGCCCAACTCTCGGTTGACCATTCGTGTGCGGTGCATCGTCACTTCGGGGTGTGCAGCATGAAGTGCAGTGGTGTAGTCTTCGGGGCAGTTGGCTGCCACGATGACCAACTTAGCACTCCCGTTTGCACAGGCGTCCTTGGCTTGTCGTTGTCCAAACAACAGGTTTCCTGTTGCGATTGCGTTCTTCAATTGTCGGCTTAGATCCATTTTTCTTCCTCCATTCTCCACATGTGTTTCTCATGGTTGGAACATCACTCTTCGGGGATGTAGTACAGGGCGACACTACCGGTTCCCAGCGAGATGGGTTGACCGACGATGATGTTCTCTGCAACACCCGTCAAGTGGTCTTTCTCACCGATGATACCGGCCTTCAGCAGGTGGTTCACCGTCACTTCGAAGGCCGCACGAGCAAGGATACTGTGCTTGGTACCGGACACACCGTGTCGTCCAATGGCACGCACTTCACCCTCGGAGGTCATCACGTCAGCAACCATCAACAGGTGACGGACGTCGACTTCGAGGCGAGCGCCGTCCAGCGTCAGTTGCAATTCGTTGACGATGGCTTGACGAGCTGCCTCGATGCCCAAGTAATCGTAGATTTCGATGATGTTGTTGGTGTAGGTTCGGGAGCGGTCGATGTTTTCCAATTCGCTCACGCGCTGCAGGTTGCTGCCGATGGTGGAAAGGTAGTACTCGCCGGTCTTGTCGTCCAACTGAGGGTTGGCACGCTCAATGCCGGGGATACCTTTCAAGCGCATGTCACGGATCTTCTCCTCAAGTTGGAGCAACATGGTGTAGGAGGGTGGGTTTTCAGCCAACTCAGCCAAATCCTCTTCGGAATGGACGCCGGGAATCAACGTCAAGGTTGAGGGGTTCTTGTCCTTGTCAGCCTGGACGAAGAGGCGCGTGGCCTGTTCGAGTTTGTCCTTCACTTCACCCGCACTCATGTTCTTCTGTTTGAGGTTGGTTTTGTTGAGGTGAAGCACAAGGCGTCGCTGAGCAACGTCGGTTTCCAAATTGGCAATGTTCACCGTGGTGGTCACTTCAATGGCGGCCGCCAATTTTTTGGCTGCGTTTCCATCCTGCATTTGGTCTTCCTTGAGGCGAATCGTCATCGTTGGGGTTTGTGGGACCTTACGAGCATCCACGATTTCGATGATACGAGGCAGACCTTGGGTGACGTTGACCGTAGCCACACCAGCGTAGTGGAACGTACGCATGGTCATCTGCGTGCCAGGTTCACCGATGGACTGGGCCGTGATGATGCCGGCCGCTTCGTACGGGTCAATGCTCGCACGCTCCAGTGCATCAATGGCTTCGTCAATGATTTTCTTGGCTTGGGGCTTGGTCAACTTCTTCTTTCCACGAGCGTGGCAAGCCTTGGTCAACTCAGAGAGGATTCGATTCGTGAACCGGTTCGAACCCGCATCGCTGGCCGCCGTTTGCAGGCTCTTGTAGACCGTATCTTCGGCCAAGTCGTCTTCCATGGAACGCATTTTTCGATCGTAATCGTAGGGTTCCATGTCGGCAACGGTCTTGGTACGGGTTCTTCGCTTGCTCAAGCGTACTTTTGTGATGGGTCCTGTCGAATCAACATCACCTTCTCGGCCTTTTTGCGTGGCGGCGAGGATGGTGGCGTGGATGTTTCCAGCCTGCTCGGAATCCGTTTCACAGATTTGAGCGATGATTTCGGCGGTCATCACCTTGACATCGTCCCACTTTCGGTCGTCAGCAAGGGCATGGGCAAAGTTTTCATCGATACCCAAATCCATGAGCTTCTTCTTGGTTGCACTCTTGACCACCATCAGTCTTCACCTCCAGTATCGGCGTCGTCGCCTTCGAATTCCCAACCGCCGAAGTCTTCTTCTTCTGCGTCTCGTTCAAAGGATTCACGGTCGATTTCCAAGCCGCCTTCGGTTCCAAGTGCAGCATCAACGATGACGTCAATGTTGAACGGCGAGCCGTGGACACCACGGGAAGGGTCGATACCGTCTTCACCGTAGCTGAACTGAATGATGCGGTTGGCGGTGTTGCGAACCGAAAGCATGTCGTCGTCGAACACCTTGAGGTCGTCCATGGCGTTGATGAGTCGACGTTGCATGTATCCCGACTTAGCAGTACGAACGGCGGTGTCGACCAAGGACTCACGACCCGATACGGAGAGCATGAAGAACTCCGTAGGCTCAAGACCGCGCTTGAATGAGGAAGCGATGAAGCCACGCTCATCAGCACCGCGGCCACCGCGCCTGAAGTGCGGGAGGACACGGTCGTCGTAACCTCGCTCAAGTCGCTTTCCACGAACCTTGGCTTGACCGATCGATGCAGCCATCATGGTGAGGTTGTCCATCGAACCACGAGCGCCGGAGATGGCCATGTTGACCGCAGCGTTGGTCGAACCCGATTTGTTGAGTTCGTCCTTTGCGATGTCACCGGCTTCTTGCTTGCCCTTGTCGAGCATTTGCATGATGTTCTCTTCCAGTGTTTCACGGGGTGTACGTCCGGGCCGAGCCTCGTAGCCCTTCCCGGTCTTGCCGAACTTCTCGAGTTCTTCGTTGACACCTTCTTCTGCGCTAGCGTTAGCAGCCATGATTTTGGCAACGGCGTCCTCAGACAGGTCTTCGTCATCGATACCGGTGGTGAAACCAAGTGACGTACACGCTGCGATGGAAAGTCGAGTGAACTCATCAAGGAAGCGAGCGCCTTGCTCGGCACCGTTGGTTTGGACGATGGCGTCAAGCAGACGCCCGTCTTCTGCACCGATGGCTCGCTTGTCCAGCGTACCGTCAACTTGTCCGTCCTTCACCATCACCATGTCGTTGGACCGGCTTCGGAAGCGAAGGTGGATGTTGTTGGGGATGATCAGCGAAATCAGGTCTTGTCCGCGATAGGCAAGGTTCCCATCGGCGTCCTTCACCAATTCGGGAAGGTCGCCGGTGTAGCCGATGTTGCCCAGCATCTCCAAGCCGTGGGCCTGGCGGATCAACGTGCCGGGGCGCGACAGCAGGTAAGCACCAGAGATGTGGTCGTGAATACCACCGATCACCGCACCACCGTAGCGAGGCGTGAGGATGTGTTCTTGAACACGCATCAAGATTTTCGCTTCAGCCCGTGCTTCTTCGCTTTGAATGACGTGAAGGTTCATCTCGTCGCCGTCAAAGTCAGCGTTGTACGGCGTACACACGGCCAAGTTGAATCGGAAGGTGTGGCCTTCCATCACACGAACTTCGTGCACCATCATGGACATGCGGTGAAGTGAAGGTTGTCGGTTGAAGATGACAACGTCACCATCGATGAGGTGGCGCTCAACTTGCAATCCAGGCTTGGGGTTGCCGTAGCGGTCCAAGGTCGACAATCGGTCTTCGACACCGGTTCGCTCTTCGCCCCACTCGTCAAATGGACTGCCACAGTGTGGGCAGGCCACTTCGAGGTGTTCAGGGAACGGTTCGGGATGGGGGTTGTCCGCTTGAGCGAGTTCGTGCATCCATCGGTAGTGGAGGACGGCACGTGGGTCATCAGCGGGCAGTTTCTTGCCCTTCTCGTCGATGCCTTGCAGGTTGTTGAGCGTGGCATCGTCGTTGACAACGTAACTGACTTCCTCAACCTGGTCCATCCCGCTCAGCGAGATTTGCTTCTGAATGACCAAGCCTGGCAAGAAGTTCGGCGCCGGCATAACCGAGTGAAGGTCATGGCGTTGCGTCGTTTCTTCGTTGCACTCAGGGTTGTGGCAGCGGAATCCTGCGTTGATGAGTCGGCTGCGCTGGTTGATTTTGACACGGCGACCGTCACCACGAACGATGTAATTCACACCGGGGTGGACATCAGGACCGCGCAGAATCATCTGACGCATTTGCTCACGGTTTCGCGTGGTCACACGGATAGGGACCGTGAGTTCCTTGGCGATCTTGGTTGGGACACCAACCTCGTTGACGCTGAGGTAGGGGTCGGGCGAGATGACCGAGCGGGCACAGAAGTTGACACGCTTTCCGGACAGGTTGCTTCGGAAGCGACCTTCCTTCCCCTTCAATCGCTGCGTGAGCGTCTTCAAGGTGCGGCCGGAACGGTGGCGAGCCGGTGGGATGCCCGAGGTTTGGTTGTCAAAGTAGGTGGTGATGTGGTACTGGAGCAGTTCCCAAAGGTCCTCAACGATGAGTTGAGGTGCACCGGAGTCACGGTTTTCTCGGAGACGTTGGTTGATACGGAGAACGTCAACCAGCTTGTGGGTCAAGTCGTCTTCCGAGCGGTCACCGCTGTCCAGGGTAATGGATGGACGAACGGTGATGGGAGGCACAGGAAGCACCTTGAGGACGACCCACTCGGGGCGGTTTTGCTTGTCCATACCGATGAACACCAAGTGGTCAGCAGGGATGCTGCTCAACCACTCTCGCACGTCGCGGGGGTTGAGTTTCCGCTCGGTGTCAGGGTTGGTGTGCTTTTCCTTGAAGGTCGTCGGCTTGTCGAGGATAATCTTGCCTTGCGAGGAGCCACAGTGCATGCAGACCTTTCGCTTGGTACCGGAGGTCACCTTTTCGACTTCCTTGATGATCTTCGAAAATTCTGTTGAACCCACGCCGTGCTTGGTGATGACGTCGCGAATGCGGTTTCGGTAGAAGTCCTGCTCGGTTTGCTCAGGGTTGGAGCCGGGTGAGGTGCCGGGCTCGCTGTGGAGCAAGATTTGGCTGCACTCGTTGCAGGTTGCCTTCAAAGCAGTCTTGATGAGGTTCACGAATCCGATGTGAATCACTGGCAACTCCAACTGGATGTGGCCGAAGTGACCGGGCGAGTCTTGGTACTGACAGTTGTCGGTAGGACAGAGCAAACCGGGTTCGATAACACCCATGTGCGGGTCCATCAAGCCTTGCTTGTAGGCGTGGCCGTCGTCCTTGTAGGTGTCCGCCGTCTTGACTTCAACAGCCGACATCTTGCGGATTTCGCTTGGGTCCATCAGCCCAAATCGAATCTGTGCGATTCGCTTGGGGATCATTGTGCTCTTTCGACTCATTTTCGGTCCTCCAGTTCAAGACGCATGGCCACACCTAAACTCTTCATTTCGTCCAGAAGCAGCTTGAATGCATATGAAGTCTGCACCTTGTAGACTTCGGCGCCGTCACCGTGAATCGGACTGACGTAGGTGCCACGCTTGGGGTCGTACCATGCGATGTGTCCGGATTGGGCACACACGTACATGTCAATACCGTCCGATTCGTCCAGCAGGCGGTCTTTGATGACCATCGATGCACCGTGGGCAATCAGACAGTCACGCTCCATCTCACCAAACCGAAGACCACCCTGTCGGGCACGACCTTCGGTTGGCTGTCGGGTGAGGATTTGGACACGTCCACGGGAGCGGGCGTGAATCTTTGAACTGACCAAGTGGTGCAAGCGCTGGTAGAAGATGCAACCAACGAAGATGTCGGCCGGGTAGGATTCACCGGTCTCACCGTTGATCATCATCTCACGACCGGTGTGGGCCAAGCCGTTGCGAACCAGACCGTCACGCAGACTGGATTCCTTCTCACCACGGAACGCTGTTCCGTCAATGCGTCGTCCTTCCATTGCACCGACCTTACCGCCGATCATTTCGAGAACGTGGGCGACCGTCATTCGGGATGGAATGGCGTGCGGGTTGATGATGAGGTCGGGTACAACACCATCGGGGGTGAACGGCATGTCTTCCGGCTCAACCAAGCGTCCAATCACACCTTTTTGCCCGTGGCGTGAAGCGAACTTGTCACCCACTTCGGGGACCTTGTGGCTTCGCACCATCACACGGACGAGGCGGCCGGAGTCGAGGGACTCGGTGACGTAGACGTTGTCGACCCATCCTTTCTCGCCGTGGCGAACCAGCATGGAAGATTCACGTCGTTCTTGCGCCGTCAAGAAGGCTCCACCAGAGGATTCCTCAAGGAAACGCGGTGGGCTGGTCTTTCCGACCAAGACATCTCCGCCAACCAGTTCGGACTCTGGCACAGGCAAACCGTCGGCTTCCAAGTGGAGGTAGGCCTCAGGTGTCTTGAGTCCCTTGATTTCCTCCTTGGACGTTCCTGGCTTCTCGATTTCCTCGACCTGTCCGCCAGGGAAACGACGTCGCTCTGCGTTGTACGTTCGGTTGAAGGTTGAGCGGCCGAGAGCACGGTCAATTGAGCCCTTGTTCATGATGACAGCGTCTTGCATGTTGTAGCCGTGAAGCGACATGATGGCGACGATGAAGTTCTG
>JBMZJQ010000012.1:0-45125 GCA_049617635.1 Candidatus Poseidonia sp. | reverse complement strand
ATGATACCTACTTTCATGCTGTTCACCTGTGGGGGTTGGGGTTCAATTTTCCATCCCGCGCCATGATCGAGGCCTGCAACAGCGATTCAGGCGTGCCGCAATCAAGCCAGGTTTCTTTCCCAACAGAAACAACGGTTGCTTTCCCTTGTTGCACATAGATTCGATTGATATCAGAAATTGAGAACTGCGAGCCTTTTTCCTCAACGGTTGCATCAAAATGCTTCCAAAAGTCTTCATCGAACATGTAAATCCCTCCAATCGCAAGATTGGAAGGCGGGTGCGTTGGCTTCTCGACGATGTCGCATATGGTTCCCTGTTCATCAAGAACAGCAACACCAAACGCTTCTGGATGGTCCTCTTCACGGGCGAGAAGCAGACAACCGGGCGGTTCATCAGCCTCGATGAAGGACTTGACATGCTGTTCAAATTCAATGGTGGTGATGTTGTCAGAGAAGTAAATCATCAATCTCGCCTTCTCGTTGTAGGGTCGGGCCAGCGAAAGCGCGTGAGCGACACCCAACGGCTCTTCTTCGAGGACGTAGTGAATCCGTTCCCCCGGGAGGCCTTGGCCGACGTGCCCTGCAATTTGGCCTACAAATTGATTGGCCACGATGGTGATGTCTTGAATGCCTGCTCGGCGAATGGTTCCGAGCGCATAGTCAATGACGGGCCGATTGTAGAGGGGAAGGAGCGTCTTTTGCGTGTAAGCGGTGAACGGAGCGAGTCGAGAGCCATGGCCACCCGCAACAAGGATGGCCTTCATCGTCATGTTTGGTGATGTGGTAAGGCGGTTTTAGAAGGTGCCCATGCTCATGGGGCGTCATCCCCCGACTCCATCAGTTCTCGAACAGCGCCGTCTTTGGCGTTCTGCTCAAACCAACCGCTGGCGACCAAATCCCCGAGGCGCTCTACACCTGCTTCGACGAGGTCCACATCGTTCTTTTCTGCGGCTTCCCATTGCCGCTGCGCCACTGCAGCATAGTATTGATTTGCTTCTTCGACCAGTTTTTCGGAGACTTCCAAATCACCTTCCAACCCTTCATAATCGGCTTCATGAAGCGAAGGGTCCACCCGTATGAGGGTTGGGTCCACGCGCCCTTCTGCTTTGTCAAAGGCCGGGCCCTTCTCATCGGTTCCACGAGTGCGAAGATAGGTTTCGTTGGTGGCGATGCGACCGATGGTTGTCGAGGCAAAGGCTTGGTGGAGGTGGTCTGCTTCCTTTTCGTTCAGATCAAGCCCGTTCAATTCTTCCCATCCAAATTCGATGCTGTCCAACAGGGCGCTAAGTCTGCCCTGCAACGTCTTGACGCGATGGATGGAAAGCCAATTCACCGTCAACGCGAGCGCAAGTGGAATGGTGAGGAACTGAACAATTCGATATGCGCCCATGCCCTGAAGGTAGGCGATGAGAATGAACACATCGGTCAAAATGACAATGCTCCAAATCGCCACCATGAATTTCTTCCGTTCGGTTCGTTCCTGAACGAAGAAATGTTCAATCAGGGTTTTGTTCTTCATGCGAGACACCTAGCGATTTGCGATATTGTGAATCTTCTCCAGGGTCTGTTCGTTGAGTTCGGTATCTGCATCCCAACCCATGGCTTTGAGCCCGTTGATTTCACTGGCTTCCAAAAGCGTGTTCATTCGTTCCATGGCGTATTGAAAGAGCATCCCACACATCAGCAAGGTCGCCAAACCGAATTCCCATCGCGTCAATACACCAACGCCAAGGCTTGCCACGACGATGACGGTGGCCCCCGCAACGATTCGACCTTTCAGTTTCGACCGAGAGGCTTGAGCGTCAAGGATTCGAACGGCTCCTTCACGTTTGGTCATCTCTGCCATGAACGGGCCAGTCGTTGCATCAAGGTGAAGATGCCGATTGCAACCGAAGCCATTCATTGAGCTCTCGCATCTGCAATCGTTGTGTTTCGTCCATCGACGAACCCTCGGTCACCACCACGCTGTCGTTGACGGAAAAATGGCCCCGAGGCTGAGAGATCAAATGTTGTAAGAGATCGCTCATCGCTTGTTGCATCTTCGCCGTTTGCTCAACCTGATGGTTGAGCAAGCGTTCCATGCTGTTGAAGACCACATCGTTTCGTTCTTGGCGTGCTTCAAGGGCCATTGAGGCCGCCGACATCGCTTCTTCTTGGCGTTTGAGCAATTCACGTGCAGCAGGACTGCCAACGGCGTCTCTTCGTTGCAATTCCTCGATGGCCTTGTTCAGTTCGAGGTGACGTTTGGTGAGGGCGCGTTGCAGAGCGTCCACTTGTTGATTGGCCGCGCGTAGTTGTGCAGCCACCTCTGTGCTGTGGCGCTGCATTCGCCGCAATTCACCTCGGTGGTGCGTTGATTCCGAAAGAAACGCCACCACGATGGCAAACCCAAGCGCCATCTCTGGATGAACCATCATTGAAGTTGCCAAGAACCACGCCAAACCACCAGAAACCACCGACCGAATCAATCCCATGTAAAGAGAATACGCTATCGAGGGATAAAACCCGTGCACGGGGATGCCGCGGGGTCCCTAGGAAGGAAGCAAGATGAAACAGTCGTCGTCAACTTCAAGCAACAGCCCGTTGGTAAGGAGATGGTCCAATGCCTCATCGGTTTCATCGTCGTTGATGTTGGCCTCACGCGTGTGATCAAAGATGGCTTCGAGTGTTGCCACCGGTTCACCTTTGGCCAATTCACGTTCCACGCCCATCACGATGGTTTGGCAGGTAATGGCCAGCAACGGGTCGTCGGTGTTGTCATGTGGGAGTAAATCCAGAAACACATTGGCAGGATGCCGTTCGGCTCCGACTCCCTCTTCTACGTCATCAGGTTGGTCCATCACGCGTTCTCCCAGACCGCGCAGTGGGTGGTGTTCGTTGAGGTCAAAGCAATCAAACAAGTTTCGCTGATAGGGGTCGTCGCAGACCTCTTCCTCGCCGTTGATTTCCAACCGTCGACCGAGGTCGTCCAGTCGTTGAAGCCGCTGGTCAATCGCAATTTTTTCCCTCAACAAATCGATGGCGAGCAAATCCATGGCCATGTTGGCTTGTTCCACCAACCAATCCTGGAAATTCCATTGAGGGTTGATGCCCAGCATCGTGTCTGCAAATTGGCGCACTTCGGCAGGCATATCGTCAACAGACACACGACTTCCCTGTTCGTTTTGCCGCTCGTCTGCCATGCTTTTTCTTGCAACTTGACAGCCTATGAAGCATCCCCTTATCCTCGGATTAATTTCGTCAATTACGAGGGGTTGCGATACCATGAATCGCTGTCCGAACCCGCTGTTTGGCAAAAAAAACCCGTTCATGAACGAGGGTTTTGTTCATGTAGGCGCGTCCTGTGCGCCACATCATGAGTGACCATCGCATCACGGTTTTGCCCGGCGACGGGACGGGCCGAGAGGTTGCCATTGAAGCGCAACGCATCTTGGACACCATTCAGGCTCACACCAACCACGGGTTTGAGCAAACGGTCATTCCATGCGGGGGTCAACACTACCAGGCCACCGGTGAAGAATGGGCCGAGGGCTCGTTTGAGTTCTGCAAAAACGAAACCGATGCCATCTTCTTGGGCGCCATTGGACAGCCCGGGGCACGACTCCCGAACGGCGACCTTGCCGGAGGCTCGGTCATTCTTGGTTTGCGAAGCGGTTTGGACCTCTACGCCAATGTTCGACCGATCAAACTCTACGAAGGGGTGCCTCACAAAATTCACGGTGGCTTCCGTCAAATTTGGCAGCCGGGTATGGTTGACATGACCATTCTGCGAGAAAACACCGAAGGCTTGTACCATGCGCTTTTGCGACGCAGTGCTGACCGTGCCCTCGGTCGCCCGGAGTACGAGCCCGAGCCCATGACCTTCCCCGGTTTGGATGGCGAGGTGGCTTTCGATCCTCGGCCCATCTCCCGAAACGGTTCAGAGCGGTTGATTCGAATGGGCTTTGAGATCGCACAAACCCGCAACGGAGCCCCTGCTGACGGCGTCCGTCGTGTTTCGTGTATTGACAAGTCCAACGTGACTCGTGGGTGCCAACTCTTCCGTTCAACGTTCCAGGACGTGGCTGCGAGCTACCCCGATACCGAAGCCGACTACGGCTACATTGACGCCTTTATGCAGTGGATCACCCGCTCTCCCGAACACTACGACACGGTCGTGACCTCCAACATGTTCGGCGACATTGCCACCGACCTCGGTGCGGTGCTCCAAGGTGGCATGGGCATGGCAGCCTCTGGAAACATTGGCGACGACCACGCCTTTTTCGAACCCGTTCACGGCTCATCGCCCAAGCATGCGGGCCAAAACAAAGTCAACCCGATCGCCACCATCAATTCCATTCAGATGATGATGGATTACCTTGGGCGAAAGAACAACGATGACGATTTGGTTGCCATCGGCCACCTCATCGACGAGAGCGTTGCCGACCACCTCAAGGACGGCAAGATGTTGACCTACGACCTCGGTGGAACCGCATCGTGCTCGGCGGTCGGCGAGAGCATCGCCAATCGCCTCGGTCAGAAATTGAGCGAGCGTTAAGCGTCGGTGAGGCTCGCCTGCATGGCGGCTAACCCATCTTGCAACACCTTGGTGTGTTCGTAGGGTTCATCCAATGCCAACGAAGCCTTGGTTGTGATGAGGTTCAACATGTTATTCAGCACGCGAGAAAGCTCGTCAACAATGGCCACCGTGGCTTTTTTGGCAGACCGGGAAAGGGGATTGAGGTCGATGACGATCACGGTTTTTCCCATGTTCACCAAGGCTTCACAACGGTCGCCGTCCTCAAGTGGAACAAGGATGACATCACTCTCGAGTATACCGTCTTTGTGACAGGCCGCCCGCGGTCCTTTCAAGCCAGGAATGACAGCGTCGGGGGCGTCACCCAGCACCGGCACGCGAAGGTCCAACGCTTCTCGTCGTTCGTTCAAAAAACCAAGCAAAGCATCCATTCGCTCCGGTGTTCTGTAAAAGATGTTGATCTCAAGCGGACATCCCAATACATCGGCCAACCGAAGCATTTCGTCAGCAGCAAGGGCGGCGACGTTTCCATTCACACTGAGTACCGGGCGCTCGGCATCTGCAAGGCATGCAAGCGCATGTTTGGTAGCGAGCATGGCGCTTTCCGTCGTGCGTTCACCAAGCAGGTAGTCGAAGGCTTCACCGCGACCGTGAGCGATCATTGCACTGTCGGCCAGCATGCCACGCTTTGCCGCCACTTCCAAGCGATGGCGCATCAGCAACGAGGCATACCTCGGATGACTCGGGTCGGCCGCGATTTCATCCATGAGGTCACCTCACAAGCCGTTGACGAGCATGCTGACATCCAGCGGCTTGACGCCACGGTTGATGGCACTGGTTGAAACGACATCCAACCCGCATTCGTGCCACGATTTGAGATCCTTGAACGTGATGCCTCCACTGGCTTCGAGGACCACGTGTTCTCGAACACCTTGGTCGTTCATCTGTTCGCTGATCGATTTGCATTGTTCAGGAGAGAAGTTGTCGAGCATGATGACCAATCGGTCAACTTTCTCACCCATTCTTCGCTGACCCCAAATCATGGCGGCCACCAAGGCTTCCTTTTCGGTACGGACCTCCACTTCGAGAAACGCTCCAATCTCGGCCATGTCCACCTGTTGCAGATAGGTCGCCAAGCGTTGTTCGTGGCTTTCCTGCTCCGTCAGCATGCTGGCAAGGTCGTTCTCTTTGATCATCGTGGCATCGTCTTTCGAGAGGCGATGGGTTAAGCCTCCACCGAGGTGGACAGCCCATTTGTCCAACATTCCCCAAATGGTTTTGCGCGTTGAGGCGATTTGACGGGGCGCGATGGCGGACCACCGTTTGGTTTCCGTGGCGATACCAGACAGTTGACCCAACACGTTGAGGATGCTCCGTTCGATGGCCAAAACGCTGTCACGGTCACCGGCGACCACGGCGATTTCATCACCGGAAGACACACGTTTTCCGTCTCCGGCGAACCAGTTGATGCGAACTGAAGGAGCCCAGATTTGAAGCATGTAGTCGACCACAGCACAACCAACAATCAACCCGTCCTCGCGTGCAAAAACGGTGGCTTCAACGGAGGGGGAGCCGCTTGAGAGCGGCATGTCAATGCCGTCATCGCCGACCAACGAAGCCACCCAACGATCGATGCTGGCCATCAATTTTCGACTGGGGCCATCTTCCATCGTCCACAGTTCATGCCCACGGTCGTGGGGCAGTCGTGGTGCATCGGCCATGGGTGGATGGAGTGCGGGCCTCCACTTCAAAGCACCCCTCCAACGACCTTTTGGGTTCAAGTCTCCACCGCACCGCATGGCACGAGTCACCGTGGTCGGCGCCGGTATCGCCGGTCTCGCCACCGCGCTGTATGCCACGACCGCAGGCCACCATGTTGTGGTGCTTGACCGAACCGACCGTTTGGGCGGGCGAGCCACTTCCCAAACCATCGAGAACGCCCCGTTTGGCTACGGTCTTCACCTGTTGCAAAAGCGCGGCCCTCTGGCCAACCTCATCAAGAAAATCAGCCGTTTGCCACTGGTGCTTGCAGCACCACGCCTCGACCGGCTGCACGTGGTCAATGAGGGCCTGCTTCGGCCACGAAACAACGTGCGCCTCGCAGCGACCTATCGGCGAGCACTCCGTCAGGGCGACGCCACGTCCCCTATCGTCCAAGCTGCGACGCTGCTGGCCGGTTCGGGAACCAAGGACAGCAACGAACGCTTTCGAGCGTTGTTGCGCCAGCGACTGTGTGTGGTCGGCGAAGGTTGGGCCGGTGTGGTGGGCCGGATGGCAGCAGCCCTCGATGAAGTGGGCGTGCTGATCGAGCCCAACTGCACCGTTCAATCGGTCGAATCGGGCAAGGTGATTCTTGAAGACGGCCGAACGTTCGAGAGCGATGTGGTCGTGCTTGCATGTGGATACGGGCAGGCGGCCCGCCTTTTGCGTGGACTGGACGACCACGACATGACCCTGGTCACACCGGTTCGCGCCAGCACCGTTGACGTCACGTTGGCCGCACGACCGCTTGGACCGCTTCACGGGATCATCGATGCCGAGGAAGGTGCCTATGTTGTTGACACCGCGAACATTCAGCAACGTTGGCACCTCGAAGGGGCCTTTCTTTCAGCGGTCATGACCGAACGACCCGGTGAAGACGGAGAAGCACGATTGGAACGCCTCGAGCGCTTCATCGACCTGCACGCCGTTGGGTGGCGAAAGCACGTGCTCCACGAGCGAAAGCAACCCTCCATCGTCGTGCAAACGGTGGGTCAAAAGCCGACCTTTGACGCCTTTGCGCGTCACGGGGTTCTGCTTGCAGGTGAATGGGTTGCTTGTGAACACACACTGGCTGACGCTGCCGCCTTCACGGGACGACAAGCCGGACAGAACATTGCAACAGCCTTGCGTTGAAGCCTTATTCACCTCCGAGACCTCCCCGGTTCATGCGCTTCATTTCATGGAACGTCAACGGTCTTCGCGCCGCGATTCGCAAAGGCGTGGACGGGTACTTTTCGTCGCTCGCACCCGATGTCACGATGCTTCAAGAGACGCGCACCTTGCCCGAACAATTGCCCTCGGATTGGTCCTGGCCCGGTACCTGGGACGTCACGCTGCATGCAGCCGAAAAAAAGGGATATTCCGGTGTAGCGACGGCGACGGTTGGAGCGCACAAAGTGGTCACGAAAGGAAAGGGAGGTTCCGTTGACCCTCACGACACGGAGGGTCGCGTTCTGCACTGCGAATACAACGGCGTGGTCTGCATCAACACCTACCTGCCAAGCGGTTCGAACAAGGATGAACGTCAAACCTTCAAAGAAGCGTGGATGGAAGAATGGCGGGTTTGGCTTCGCCCGTTTCTTGACGACGACCGACCGGTGGTGGTGTGCGGAGATTTGAACATCGCCCACACGGAAGACGATATCTGGAACCCCAAAGGGAACGCCAAGAATTCGGGTTTCCTGCCTCATGAACGGGCGTGGTTCACCGAACTCTTGGCCGATGGATGGACGGATGCCTTCCGCCACCTCGCCGGAGAAGGGGTGAAGACCTACTCGTGGTGGTCCAACCGAGGCCAAGCTCGAGCCAAGGACCGCGGTTGGCGCATTGATTACTTCCTGCTCAACCAAGCAGCCCTGTCCTCGTTGGTCGACTGCACCATCGTCCGCGAAGGCGGTCTTGATGTGTCAGACCATGCACCTTTGGTTTTGGATTTGGACCTTTAATCGTCAAGTCTTCCAAACCGGTGACGAAGTTTCGACACCACCCAGTACGCAGCATCTCTCAACGGCAACGGCACCAACCAAGCGAAGGGAAACAGCACGGCATAGTACCATTTCATCACCAGCAACAGGCGGATGGCGCCCGCCGATCGGACATAGGTTCGGCCGTGTCGAACCACGTACACCGTGTCCATGTTTTGGTGGCGTTGGGAGAAGGTCGCAATCAGGGCTTGACCTTCTTCCGATTGAATGCCAAGGATGTCCAAATCAACGTTTGAGCGGGTGCGACGCCGCAGGAATTTCGCCAACCCGTTGCACATGACGCAGTGCGCATCGATGAGAACCGTGGTGTCGGCCACAATCTCACCCGTTCACGGCCTCTTCAACGTCGCCCAAGGCCACCAGCAACGCATCAACGCGATCGCGTAGCCGCTGGAGGTCCGAATCTTTCATCGAAACATGGAGGACAGCATGGTCTCCGCTCTCGTCAACCGATGCGACGCCATCGTGTGCTTCCGCCGCTTGTTTGAGCGCGGCCGCCACGGCTGCATCACCGGTCCAGCGAACCTCCATCACGTGCTCCTCGCCCATGCCCGACGCTTGGGGTGGGCTGATATGAGGCTAACCTTCCCACCGCCCATGGCACAACCCCCCGTCGACCCGTTTGTCGTGGCGGGAAGTGGCGGTGTGGCCTTGGGCGAAGCCCGTACCAATCACCAGGGGCGGAAAGCCATCCTTCTGGTCCGAGGGGAGGAGGACACCTCGGAAATGCACGACCTTGCGAAGACGATGGGCATCACGGTGGTGGAGACCATCTCGCAGAACGGCGACCCAGACCCGAGGACGTACTTTGGTAAAGGCCGTCTTTTGGATATCGCTGACGAATTTCAAAGCCTGGTGGGAGGCCATCCTTGGCAGGGGGTTGATTTGGTGATGATTCACACCAACGCCACGCCCCGACAGCTGGTTGGCATCGGCGCCGA
The DNA here is from genome assembly GCA_049617635.1 of Candidatus Poseidonia sp. GTDB lineage: Archaea > Thermoplasmatota > Poseidoniia > Poseidoniales > Poseidoniaceae > Poseidonia. The sequence continues at coordinate 35,923 of JBMZJQ010000012.1, read as the reverse complement.
AATTGGCCTCGAAATTTGGGACAGGGTGCGTTTGCTGTTGGCGTTGTTCACGGCCCACGCATCTTCGGTGGAAGCCAGAACACAGGTTCGTATCGCTCAATTGCAATCGGATCGAACGGTGTTGCGTGAACTGGCCAACCAACAAACAACTGGTGAACGTGCCGGGTACGGTGGTGGAGGTGTAACAGCCCTCCAGAACGTTATTGCCAACTTGAATCGAGAACTGACCAATCTACGACGTCGTCAACGAAAGCACCACAGCGCGCAGCGCGAACATCGACGTCAACGGGAACGCAGTGGGGCGATGACCGTGGGGTTTGTTGGGTACACAAATGCCGGTAAATCCACGCTCTTTCAACGCCTTTCGGGCAAAAACGTGCTGATCGAAGACCAGTTGTTCTCCACGCTCGAGACCACGGTGGGCCGGATGGAAAAAAGTCCACGAATTTTATTGGTCGATACGATTGGATTTATTGATAATATACCAAATGCTACACTTACAGCATTTAAAGCAACTATTGCTGAGGCAATAGATGCTGATTTAACGATGATTTTGGTCGACGCTTCAGACTCCATTGCTGAAGCCCAACGAAAACTTGAGACCACGCGTCGCGAGGTTCTCGACCGTCAGCGCAACGAAGACCAACCACTCGTTGAGGCCCCGCCGCCCCAAGTGGTCTTGACCAAAATCGATGTCATCGATGCTGTTCAACGACGGGCCATCACGGCCATGGTCAACGACATGGGATTCACCGACCCCATCGCCATTTCGTCGATTGAAGACCACGGCATTGACGCTCTCCAACGGCTGATTCGAGAGCACTTGTTTGGAGCACCGTGTTCGGTGCACATCCTTCCACCTGTTGGCGGAAATCACACGGCCAGTGAGCGCATCGCTGCTGACGTCTACGAACACGGGATGGTTGAGAACGACGACCGGACTGAATCCGGTGAAGTGCGAATGCTGGTGTGGCTGGCGCCTGCCGCACGGGCTCAACTTCAGGCACGATGGAAGCAACGCATTGACATCAAGTAGGACGCCGACCACCCACGACCATGTCCGGCGATGAGGGTGAAGCGTCCACCTACCTCGATGAGGTGGTCGATGAAACCCCGATGCTCTTCGCATCATCCGACGCCGTGTTAACCATCGAAGCCCCGAACCTTCACCCCATCGGGAAGGCCACCGCCATTTTCGTGCTCTTCACCTGCATGGTTGGGTTCCTCAACGGTTTAGATTACGCCTCGCCCAACGACGGGTTGGTGAGGCCCGACGAATTCGTCTACCGCCTGGCCTTGACAGCACCGGACGGTACCGCCACTTTTCGTGGCTCGGTGATGGATGACGGCGGGCAGCCGATGGTCAACACCACGGTGTATGTTTCATGGTTGGACGACACCAGTCAAATGTGGCTGTCAAACGAGGTGAACACGGATGAAGACGGCCGATTTTCCCTCGAAGCTTTGGACCCGGGATTGGTCAGGGTTGACTTGATCGCTCAACGGGACGGCCACCGAGACGTGTATGCGAACCGGGTGTTGCTTTCCCCCCCGGCGCTGATTGAACCCATCGGGTTCACGACGCTTGATTTCACGTTCCCTTCATCCGCCGCCTTCGCTGCCCAGCCCTGTGAAACCGATACAACGGATTGCGAAATTCGCACCATCGACATGACGCCCGGTCAAATGGACCACCCACTGATGGACCCAAGCGCCGCCACCGGCTATGTCTTGGTAGGGTTCGCGTTCATGGGCTTGGCCATCATCAGTGCTGGCTTCGCTGCCTGGTCGTTGAAAGCCGGTTCGGTGGCTCTGTTGCGAACCTCATCGGTGTTGGCGTTCTTCACCATGGGCCACTACTACGCTGCCTGCATTTTTGGCCTCATGGCGTTTGTCCTGACCTTTGCCATTCCCAAGCGGTACATTCCGCTGACCGGTGAATGATTCACACCCAGTTGACCGTTCCGGTATCCACATCGTACATGGCCCCGCACACGGTGACCCCGGGCTTCAGCAGTGGGTTGGCCTGCAGTGAGGCCACATCGGCCTTGACCTTGGCGTAAGGTTCGTCGATGACACGTGGATGAAACGAGGAAAAATCCATTCCACTTTGCTCGGTGAGGAGGCGTTGCATCGACGGTCCTGAATGGCTGGCCATGGCGCATCGCGTGTGAGGCATGATCACAATGCACTCACAGTCCAGGAGGTGGCTCGCGAGCACGATGTCGTGTTCGGTGGCATCGTTGAGTTGGCCGCCTGCGTTTCGGATGACCTTCATGTCGCCTTCTTTCAAACCAAAGACTGCATGCGGGACGATTCGTGAATCCATGCAGGTCAGCAACAACAGCCGCTGCCCAGCTTTGCCGGGCACACCTCCAGCATCAAATTGGGCGGTGTAGGCGGCGTTGGCCTGCTTCAATTGTTCGATCAAGGCGGCAGCTTGGCCCATGGCTGAAAGCGTCCTTTGGCAGCATTTTGTTGTTGCTTGTCTCCCAAGGCGCTTCAAACACGGGCTGCAGGATGCAAACAGGCGACCTCCTTATGGTGGTGGAGGCCTCCCTTGGGCCATGGACCTGAACGGCGCCACGTGGATGGTTCGTTCGCTTGACCAAAGTGTGTCGTTGGTTCGCTTGACGCTTGAGGGCGATGTATTCGCCGGCGGATGGGATGGTGTTCTGGCGTGTTGGGACAGCGAAGGCAACAGCCGATGGACCGCCCAAACCGACGATAGAATCAGTGCGCTTGCCATCAGCGACACCCTGGTGGTCGCCGCCAGCGGCTTGCACGTGGTGGCGATTGACCGAGCCAGCGGTGAAACCCAATGGTCGGTGGCCTTGGAGGGCAGTGCAGATGAAGTGCGCTGGTGGCAAGACGACATCATCGCCGTATCATCCGTGTACGACATTGAGCACAACGATTTCCTTGAATCGGCGGTGTGGCGTATCTCAGCGACCGGAGAGCAACGCTGGGTTGAGCGCATGGACGAACGGCCTTGGGTGGTTCTCGAGCATGATGGCCGCCTTCTGGCAGGACTTGGTCGTCCACGATGCGGTTACCTCGATATCAGTCAGTCTCCTCCTTTCACCCATGTTCGCCCTCCAACCTCGTCGCCAACCACGTGCGGTTCGGTGGGAGGAACCGGCGTCGTGTTTGGCCAAACCGATGGCACCGTCGTGACCCATGACGGAACGGTGTGTTCGACCGAATCGGGTTCAATTGAACATTTGACGTGCATGGTCAAAGGGTACGTCGCGACGACGGATGATGGACACGCCGTGGGGCGAACCGACGACGGCACCATGTGCTGGGAATCGCACGGGTCACCCGTTTCTGCGCAGACCGAAGCCATGCAAGAAGACGGGGCCTCGCTGCTGTGGTTGGCGCGCCACGAAGGACAAGGCAGCATGCTTGACCTCTGGGCCACCAACAAAGGTGGGCGTTTGGCTCAGGGCCAGTTTTCCAGAATTCGTTCCATTGACGGCACGGAGGAACGCGCCGTCATCGGATGCGAAGACGGCACTGTGGCCGTTTGGGAGCGAGCGATGCTTATGCGACGACTTGAACAAGGCGCATTACCGTCCGACCAATCAGACGACGAGCGCACTTCAGCCCTGCAGGCCAAACTTCGGGCGTTGCGACAGTCCTGAGGCTCGCCGTGCTTTCATGCCCGCTTTGGGCCGGTCATGTCTTCGGGTCGAACCCAAGCATCGAATTCCTCGTTGGTCAAGTAGCCCAATTCCAAGGCGGATGCTCGCAGCGTTGTGCCCTTTTCGTGAGCGTTTTTGGCGATCTTGGCCGCTTTGTCATACCCGATGTGGTTGTTCAGGGCCGTGACCAGCATGAGTGAGTTTTCGAGATGGGACTGGATGTTGTCCTCGACCGCTTCCAAACCCTCCACGCATCGCGTGCGGAAGGTGCGGCATGCATCGGTCAGCAGGTCGACGGAATGCAAGAAATTGTGAATCATCAACGGCTTGAAGACGTTCAATTCGAAATTCCCTTGGCTCCCGCCGATGGTGATGGCGGTGTGGTTCCCCATCACTTGGCAGCAGACCATGGTCATCGCTTCGGATTGGGTGGGGTTGACTTTTCCGGGCATGATGGAGGAACCTGGCTCGTTGGCAGGAAGGGCCAACTCGCCCAAACCGCACCGAGGGCCGGAGCCCAGCCATCGAATGTCGTTGGCGATTTTCATCAACGAGGCAGCCAAGGTGTTGAGCGCTCCAGATGCAGCAACGATGGCATCGTGGGCAGCCAACTGAGCGAATTTGTTTTCCGCCGAGCAGAACGTCAGGCCCGTGATGTTGGCGATTTCATCAGCCACCATCTGAGCGAACAGCGGGTGAGCGTTGAGGCCTGTGCCGACGGCCGTGCCGCCGAGGGCCAATTCAAACAGGTCGTCAAGGGCGAAATCGATGCGTCGCAGGTCGGCGTCAAGTTGAGCAACCCAGCCCGATGCTTCCTGCCCGAGGGTCAACGGGACGGCGTCCATCAGGTGCGTGCGGCCGATTTTCACAATGCCTTCCCATGCTTGCGCCTTTTCCGAGAGGGCGTTGCGGAGCGCACGAACGCTTGGGAGCAATCGGTGGGTCAGCGCCTCAGCAGCCGCGATGTGCATGGCGGTGGGAAACGTGTCGTTGGAGGACTGCGCTCGATTGACGTGGTCGTTGGGGTGGACGGGCGCCTTGGAGCCCAGCACGCCACCAGCGATCTCAATCGCTCGATTCGCAATGACTTCGTTGGTGTTCATGTTGGACTGCGTCCCGCTTCCGGTTTGCCACACGCGAAGGGGAAAGTGGTCGTTGAGTTGTCCGTTGATGACCTCTTGCGAAGCAGCGATGATGAGGTCGCCGACCTCGGGGTCCAACTGCTTGAGGGCAACGTTCGTTTTGGCGGCTGCCTGCTTGAGTACGCCGAAAGCCCGAATGACGCCCAAGGGCATGGTGTCGTGACCGATGTCAAAATTGAGCAACGACCGCGCTGTTTGGCAGCCAAAGTAACGGTCTGCAGGGACCTCAAGCTCCCCCATCGTGTCGCTTTCGAGACGAATTTCCCCGTCATCGGCACGCGCCGTTTGTTGAACCGGAGCGGCGGCACTCGGTGCAGCTGGTGCACCTTCCAACCCCTGTTGAATCAATTTGGCAATCGTGGCCGAGCGTCCATTGCTGCGTCCTTTACCGACCCGACGGTCAAGTTGCTTGGCGAGATCTTCTGGAATGCTGATGCTGATGATGCGGCGGTCGCCGGCGCGATGTTTGGCCATGAACTGCCCATTAATTACTTATTAATAAAGAATACGAATCAACCATCAGCGGCCCTGAACAACGGATTTCAAAACACGCAACGTTGCGCTTTCCCCCGCGGACATGTTGGCAAAGGAACGGTGCCCCTCGACTTCGGCCCACGCCTCGGCTAAACGCCCTTCCATCCAGGCATCCAAGAACCACGGATGGATGTAGGACGAACGGCACACAGCACGCGTGTTGCCGAGGTTTGCAGCCACCGTATCGATGACCGCCAACATCACTTTGTTTCGCCCGGTTTCGGTGGTGGGTGGCTTCCACGGCCCCTTCGACCAAACATTCGCCATGGAATCGACCTTCGGGAGTTCCTTCATCCACGCTTTCATGGCGGAAGCGGTGCGCTTGACGGCGAGGAACGCAAGACGTTCGGCACAACGCGAGGTGGCGGCCCATGTGCGGAAATTTTTGGCCGTGAACCCCTCGCCGCTGGTTTCTCGAATGTACTGGTTGATGTGCTCGGCCTTCAGGTCCACTTCGTTGCCGGCTTCGGAGATGTACATGAACAAATCAGCGTCTTTTGCCCCCAAGCGGTTGGTCCGGAGAATCAAATCAACCAAATGATCGTCCTCGATGGTGATGTCCCAATCCTTTCCGGATTTTCCGGTGAAGGTAAACACCGCATCGTGCCTTCCTTCAGCCTCCTCTCCCTTGATGTGTTTGACATGCATGGATTTCAGTGTAGTGAGGCCGTAAGACTCGTTGGAGCGTGCGTATTCATCGGACCCAACACGAATACTGTACAAATCCATCAACCGCACCACGAGCGCCGAAACCGTGTTCAAATTCATGGTGCTTTCTTCCAAATCCATGGCCACTTGTTTTCTGAGCCGTGGCAATTGCGAGGCAAAATAAGCGACATCATCGTATTTCATTTCGGTCGTGATCTCCGTCCAATCCGGGTGGTAGCGGTATTGCAAACGCCCCTTCACGTCGCGACCTGTGGCTTGAATGTGGCCTCGGGGGTTGGGGCAAATCCACACATCAACCCACGCTGGAGGAAGCCCGAGAGCGTTCCATCGGTCAATCCGGTCCTGCTCATCGACGACCTCGCCATCCGGTGCAAGGTACTCCCACGCCACTTCACCCTCTTCGGTGGCGGCGTTTCGTCGCGTCACACCCCGCAGGGAAGGGTCACTGCGCACCAATGTGGCCCGTCGCAAAGCTTCGTCAGCGTCAACGGGCATGGCGCTATCGCAGCCTCAACGGGCCATGAACTTAGGGGCTTTCATTAATGATGCCCGGCCCGATTCCCACTTCGATGTGACCGTCAACAAAGGAGCCGCGATACATCAGCATGGTCTGAAACGGCAAAACGACTTCACCGTCTCGATTGACCGCGATGACACCTCCACGGCCGCCAAGCGGCGCAACCGCGTCCAACGCATGCTGCGCTGCGTCTTCGAGCCCCATTCGCTCGTGGCGTACGGCCAAGTTGTGTGCAGCAACGGTGCGAATGAAGGCTTCGCCTACACCGGTGCACGATACAGCGATGGCATCATCGGCCCATGTCCCAGCCCCGATGATCGGCGTGTCGCCGACGCGGCCCAGCGGTTTTCCGGTCATCCCACCCGTTGAGGTCGCAGCAGCAAGGTGCCCCCTGGCGTCGAGCGCGACGGCGCCTACCGTACCCCATCCATCCTGTTCGCCATCATGGTCGAGCAGTGCATCGTCCTCATCGGTAGCACCAGGATTCAACCGCTGCTCCTTCCATTTCGACCATTGTGCTCGGCGAAGGTCGGTGAGAAGCCAGTCATCCCCAACTTGTTCAACGCCCTTGCTGGCGCCGTAGTCGTCTCCCGCCGAGCCAGCGAGCATCAGTGGCCAACCGTCCACCAACAGGTGATGAGCCACGCGAATGGGATGGCGAGAGGAGCGCAAACCGATGACGGCCCCCGCGGCACGGTCGTGGCCGCGCATGATGCTGGCATCCATGGTGACCGAGCCGCTGGCATCCAGCACCGACCCACGCCCGGCGTTGAACAGCGCTTCGTCTTCCATGGCTTCCACGGCAAGGGTTACCGCTTCCAAGGCGTCCAAGGCCCCGTCGGCCAGTCGGTGACCGATGTCGTCCAACAGGGCTCGCATGCACGCCACTCGTTGCGGGTCAGCATCGGTCATGCCGCGCCAAGGGCCGTCTCCCCCTGCACCACCGTGCACGGCGAGGACAACCACGTGACCACCTCACTCAACGACGGTGCAGCGGATGATCTGTTGGGGTTGTGCGGGGCGGTCGCCGGGCAATTTTTGACAGCGCTCAATGGCGTGAACGACGTCCATGCCGTCACTGACGGCACCGAACACAGCATGGTTGCCGTTGAGCCACGGTGTGGCCACGGTGGTCAGGAAAAATTGGGACCCACCGGTGTTGCGACCGGCGTTGGCCATCGACAGCACACCGGGTTTGTCGTGCTTGAGGGCGAGCGCCGAAGGCTCGCAGGGAATTTGCCAGCCGGGCCCGCCGGTACCTGCGCGACGGGACATGGGGTCCTTGGAGTGAGGACAGCCGCCTTGAATCATGAAGTCCTCAATGACCCGGTGAAAGTGGAGACCATCGTAGTGGCCCATCTTCACGAGCTTCACGAAGTTGGCGACGGTGTCGGGGGCACTGCCGTGAAAGAGGTCGATGGTGATGTTGCCAGCGCTGGTTTCCATGAGGACTTGCATGGCCAGACCACCAAGCGGCACTTCAAGAGGATTTGCACGCTTTGCCGAGAAGCACACCTTCATAATCCGAGCCAACGAGTTGAGGCCATGACCTCCCCGCTTGACCTTCCGTTTGCGACCATGGACGGCGAAACCACCACCTTGCGCGAGCTCGGCGGTCGCCGATGGTTGGTGGTGAACGTGGCCAGCGCTTGCGGTGCTACGCCGCAATACGCTGGTTTGCAAACGTTACATGAGGCCCACGACGACTTGACCGTGGTTGGCTTCCCCTGCAATCAATTTGGCGCCCAGGAGCCCGGAACCCACCGCGAGATTTGCGAGTTCACGTCCTCCAAGTACAGCGTCACCTTCCCGCTCATGGCCAAGGTGGAAGTGAACGGACCGGGACGCACGCCCTTGTTCGAGCGACTTGCCCAAACGGTGGACGCCGACGGTGTGAGCGGTGATGTTCGTTGGAATTTCGAGAAGTTCCTCATCGACGAAGCGGGCAACGTTCAACGGTTCTCCACTCGAGTTGCCCCCGACGCCCTCCCCGTCTGAAACGGGTCATCGTCGGTTGGTGTTCCACAAGTACAGCAACGGGACAGCAAAGAGCAAGCCGGCGATGATCTTGGGTAGATGCAACATCAATCGTTCGCCAAAGGTCAACGGCTCTCCGGAAGCGGTGTACGAGGCCAACGCCCAATCGTCACCGTCGGTGGGTTCGTGGTCTCCGTCAACCACGTTTCCTGCAACGGTGAATTCCACGGTTTTGTCGTCCAACGGGGCCTCCCAGACCACCGTCCACGACCGCTGGTTCGCGCCGCTGTGTTCGTGGGTGATCTCTCCTGATTTGATGACGTGCGTGCTCGCGTCCAGAGGGGCCAACGTCCCGGAACTGGCCTTCAGGTTGAAACCCCCCTGGTGGCCTTGGGTGGCCGCTGCGGGTCCCCCTCGAAGCGAGACTTCCAATTCGTAGGACTGGCCAGCTGTATAAGTGGTGGGCAACCCATCGATGACCACTTCCACCCCTTCACCGGGGTTTTCGCCGTGGCACGTGCAGCCCGCCTCCGAGAGCCCCTCCATGCCATGAGAGGAGGCGGTGCCTTCCATGACGGGCATCAGCAGGGCCGTGATCACGGTCACCAGCAACATTTGACGGAAGGCGATCCTCATCATCTCACCTCGAGGATGGTTTGCTGTCCAATCGCCAAGCACGGTACAGAAGCAACAACAAGGTCACCTCAGCAAGTTTGGTCGCCACGCCCAAACGGTCTTCCATGATCATGCCTGGGTCGTGGTTCGCTGCAAAATACCCCACAAACATCACCACCAACAGAGCGGTCATGGCGACGAACACTTGCCGTTCTCGTTGAGGATTCAGGTTCCACACGAGGAGAGCGATGGTGATGACCATCACCCCCGTGCCGCCCAACAAGAGCAACGGGTCTTCAAGTCCCAGCAAAAGGTGGACCACGCCGGTAAAGGTGGAGAGGCCCGCCATCACGGGGGAGAGCATGGCCGACTTGGCGGGCCATACGGATGCGGTCAATTGCCACACCATAGCGGCCCCGATGGCCGCCAAGAGAAGCACTTGACTCGCCGACATCGTTGCCGCGTCCTCCGTCTCGCCCCCATGGGCTGAAACGAGGGGAAGGGTCATCAAGGCCACGCACGCCAAAATCACCCGTTGCATCTTTACCAGTCCTCTATACGATGATTTTTCTTTTAATCCTTTATGAAATCACGGCTATCGACTCATCCAACCCACCGGTCGAACCCTCCTTCCATCGGCTGATTCACCCTCGGGGTTCATAGGGAGGAGGTCGGAGGGCCGTTTGGATCGGTTGGTCCGAGGACCACGGTCCCGGGGTGTTCGTCCCTGAGGCAAAACCATGTCGACCTTCACAGAACTTCACCTTGACGACCGCATCCTTGAGGCCCTGGCCTCGGAGGGCTACACCACACCGACTCCCGTTCAGGCTGCGACCATTCCGGCCTTGTTGGACGGCAGGGACGTGCTCGGTGTTGCCCAAACAGGAACGGGAAAAACCGCCGCCTTCGCCCTCCCTATTTTGCACCAACTCGCTGCGACCAAGGTGGACAAACCCCGTCCAATCCGGGCATTGATGTTGACTCCAACGCGAGAGTTGGCGGCCCAAATTGGCGACCGCCTCCGCGTCTATGGCCGGCAACTTCCTCTGTTCTCAACGGTCATTTTTGGTGGCGTTGGCCAGTCCGCCCAAGTCAAGGCGCTGCGCCGTGGAGTCGACCTCTTGGTCGCAACGCCCGGCAGATTGTTGGATTTGCACGACCAGGGGTTCGTTGATTTGCGTCATGTGGAGCATTTCGTTCTCGACGAAGCGGACCGCATGCTCGATATGGGTTTCAGCAACGATGTTGACCGCATTCAAGACCTGATGCCTTCACGACGACAGAACCTGCTGTTCAGCGCCACCATGCCCGATACCATTGCGAAGTTGGCCGGTCGCTTGCTCTCCGACCCGGTTCGGGTCGATATCAGTCCAGAGGAGGCCACCACCGAGCGGATTGAGCAGTACGTGGCCTTTGTCCAAAAAGAGGACAAGCGTCAACTTCTCATCGATTTGCTCGAGGGCCAAATGGTGTCGTGTGCCATCGTGTTCACGCGAACCAAACACGGCGCGAGTCGGCTGGCTAAACAGCTCAACAATGTCGGGATTTCATCCGATTCCATTCACGGAGACAAGAGCCAAACCGCACGAACCCGAGCGCTTGAAGCGTTTCGTAACGGCGACGTCTTCGTTCTTGTCGCCACCGATATCGCCAGCCGTGGTATTGACGTGGACGACGTGACGCACGTGTTCAACTTCGATCTGCCCAACGAACCTGAAGTCTACGTTCACCGCATCGGACGCACGGCCCGGGCGGGTAAGGACGGTTTGGCCTACTCGTTTTGCGACGAAACCGAATCCGGGTACCTCGTCGGCATTCAACGGCTCCTCGGTCAAGAAATCGAGGTCTTGGATGAACAACCCTACCACTATCCAAAGGCCATTCCTTCACCGGACCAAAAGCCCGGGCGTGTGAAAGGGTTCCAATCGGGCGGGTACCAAAAGCGCGGAACGGGACGCGGCAACAACATGCGGCGCTACAACCGAGGCGGTCAGAAACGAGACGATCACCAGCGAAAATCAAACCGGTCTCGCAACCAACAACAGAACCGACCTGCGCCATCAGGCGAGCCTCGGCGCGGCCAGAAACCGTCCTCACGGCGAGGTCCCAAACCCGGTGGGCAACAAGGTCGAGGCAACAACCAGCCACCCCAACCTCGACACCGTCAAGGACAGCGAGGGCGCCAGTCCAAACGGCGCGACGACCGCTGATACGCTTCAAGCCAGCGACTTGGGTGCTGCGGCGTTCACATCAGCTGAAACACCGGCTTCGTATCGCTTAAAATTCTCGTTAAACATTGAAGCCAATTTGTTGGCGGTGGCGTCGTACGCTTCTCCGTTGTTCCAGGTGGCTCGAGGTTGCAGCACCTCGGCAGGAACGCCCGGGCACGAGGTGGGCACTTCGAAGCCGAAGCGCTCGTCCACAACGAATTCAACGCCGTCAAGGTCACCGTCCAAGGCAGCGTTGAGCATGGCTCGGGTGTACTTGATTTTCATCCGGTTGCCCTCACCGTAGGCTCCACCGGACCAACCGGTGTTGATGAGCCAGGCGGTGGAGTCGTGTTGGGCCATCTTCTCGGAAAGCAGGTCGGCGTAAACGCCGGGGTGCATGGGCATGAAGGGTTCACCAAAGCAAGCCGAAAAGGTGGCTTGTGGTTCTTTGACCCCGATTTCGGTCCCTGCAACCTTCGCAGTGTAACCGGAAATGAAGTGGTAGGCTGCTTGGGAGGGGGTCAAGCGAGAGATGGGCGGGAGCACACCAAAGGCGTCGCACGTCAGGAAAATCACGTTCTGCGGATGACCGCCCTTGGAGTCGGACGTGCGGTTGTCAATGAATTCAATCGGGTAGGACCCACGGGTGTTTTGCGTCTTCGAGGTGTCATGGAAATCGGGAACGCCTTCGCTGTCAAGGACGATGTTCTCGAGCACGGTTCCAAAGCGACGCGTGGTGGAGAAGATAGCGGGTTCGTCTTCTTCAGAGAGGTCGATGAGTTTGGCGTAACAGCCACCTTCGAAATTGAACACCCCGTTGGCGCCCCAGCCGTGTTCGTCGTCCCCGATGAGGGCGCGCTTGGGGTCGGCGGAAAGGGTGGTTTTCCCGGTCCCGGAAAGGCCGAAGAAAATGGCGGTGTTTTCGCCGTTGGTGTTGGCGGAACAATGCATGGGAAGAATGCCTTTCTTGGGCAGGATGAGGTTCATCACCGAGAAGATGGATTTCTTGATTTCACCGGCGTAGCGTGTGCCGCCGATGATGACTTCTTTGGCGGCGTAGTTGACGATGACGAAACATTGGGAGTTGAGCCCGTCACGCTCAGGATCGGCCTCGAAATGAGGGGCGTGAAGCACGGTGAACTCCGGTTCGTGCTTCTCAAGTTGAGCAGCATCGGGGCGAATGAACATGTTGCGAGCGAAGGTGTTGTGCCAGGCGTTGTGGTTGATGACGCGAATGGGCAAGGCTTCCGAGAAATCTGCACCGCAGTAGAGGTCTTGCACGAAGAGGGAATCTTGGCTCGAAAGGAAGTCGACGACCTTGGCTCGCATGCGCTGGAACGTTGCTTCGTCGGTGGAGACGTTCACATCACCCCAATTGATGTCGCCTGACACCGAAGGTTCGTCCACGATGAACTTGTCATTCGGTGAGCGACCTGTTCGCTCGCCGGTCTCGGTGACCAACGCTCCGTGCGCACTCAAAACGCCCTCGTTTCGCTCGATGGCGAGGTTGACTAAATCCTCGGCAGAAAGGTTCCAGTAAACCGTTCCGGAAGCTGAAATGCCGTGTTGTTCGAGGCTCCCGGAGGGGGTGCCGATGGTGCCGCCCATGCCGACCGTTTTCGCCGCCCCTCTTTGTCCCTTTTGGCTCAACGACAATAAAAGATTGACCTTGAACACATTTCATGAGGACGACCAAAGCCCAGTTTGACCCGAATTGAACTGGCGAGAAAACACCACGCCGGCCCTACGCGGTTCAATCAACTTCAAGGCCGCAAGGACGAACACCGCGTCATGCAGGAGGATACCGACACACCCTCTCCTCCTGCCGACGAGGAGGACATCCTCCGTCAGAAGAAATTCAAACGGGCGACTGGCCTCAATTTGAACGCCTTCATGCTCAATGACGTGACGGCGGACGAGCCTCTGCCACCTTCTCTATCGGCCGAGGAGGAAATCACCGAAGCCGATGCTGCCGTGGGGGAGTTGGGTGAATTGTTCACCGTTCAACCGTCCCATCAAACGTCAACACCTCCGTCAACCACCATGGCTGCTGAACAGCAGATTGGACGGGGGTTAGCGGTGGCCATGGTGGTCGTGTGGACGGCCATCGGTGCGTTGGTTGGCACCGTCCTTCCGGCCACCATCAGTGCCGTGGCCCTGTTGACCATGGCGGTGGTTGGTTTTGCGTTGGGCGAACGTTGGATGAAACGAGACGCCATGCATCTGCTCGGACTGACATGGGTCATCATCTCCATGAAACTGCTCTATGGTCTGGCGTTGGATCTCTGGCGCTGGGGGTGGCTCGACGGCATCGGCCCCGGGGCCGGCGAGACGCTGGGAATGTTGATGCTGGCCTTGGTCGGGCTGAACGTGGCCATGGCCTTCCGCCACGACGAAGATGCCATCGCAGCTCAATCCGCCTTGGTGTTGTTTGCCGTCGGGAGCTCGGCCGGAGCCGTGTTCGGAGAAACAGGTGTGGCTGTGTTCATCGTTTTGGCCATGGCGTTGATGCACGGTTTGGCGCTTTTACGCTCTTCGGGGAACCTCGCCAGTCTTGGCATTTCAATGTCCTACCTCTGGGTGGGCGTGCATGCGCTTTCCTCCAACTGGTCCATCGGCTCCCTTGTGTTGATTCCAATCGAGAACGACTTGACGCTGTTCATGCTCCTCTCGGTGGTGACGGGAGCCAACGCGGCGATGGCAGCGAAGTTTGTGCACCACGAAAATTGGCTGAGTCAAGCCGTGAACGCCATGGGTTTGGGCAAGCCCGGCCTGTGGGCGGTTTCGGTGTCCCTGGGCATGGTTGGCGCCCTGATGGCCATCGGCGCTCATCGCAGTGAAACCGGTTATGCGTTGGCGCAACTCATGCTGCTGACACTGGCCTTCACGGCTTCCTACTTGGTGGTACGCGGCGTGACGTGGACCAGTCTGATGCCCTTCGTTCTGGCACCGCTTCCGTTCATGGTGGCTGGTTTGGCGCTTGTGAACAGTGGCTTGGTTTCCCTGACGTTCCCGTTTTCTCTCAGCGAGTACTCGTTGTTTGCCATGATGTCGGCCGCTTTGTGTGCAACGGTTGTGTTGCTCCATCAAACCAGTGTCTCGGACCACGTGTTGTGGCTTGGTTCGGTGGTGGTGGTGGTGTTGTTGACCGTGCTCATTCCCGCCGACCACGACGATTCGGGCGCTCGACTGCTCTTGGCAACCCAAGGCGTCGTGTGGCTTGGATTGGGGGCATTGGCGGTGGTGCGCTCTTCACCGAGCATGGCCGGTGTGGCGGTTCTCGCCCCCTATGTGTGGTTGTTGGCCTTTGGCACCGATTTTGAACAACGTCTCGTCAACGCCGACCTCGTCCCCGTGGTCCTCGCCGAGACGGATGTGGGTTGGTGGATGTTGGCTCTGGTTGGCCAGCAGGCGATGGTGTGCGCTCGTATGGGTGAGGCCCGACTGAACCTCGGGGCCAACTGGGCAGGGGCTTCGGAAATCAGCAGTCGAATCCGGGACGCCGACCTGTTGAATCTTTGGAATCTGGGCTTCATCATGGCCTCGCTGACCTACCTCTCCATGACACGCCCTGGCGGGTTGACTGCACTCGGTCTTCTCGCAGGCATGGGGGCACTGTTGCTCGTTCATGCTGCCATGGTGTGGTACGGCGTGCATGCCGGACGACCGCAGCAATTGGTGGTGGTCTGGTCCGTTGTCGGTCTCGCTTTGGCGTGGCGTTACGGTGAGGAAGCCGTTTGGGCTTTGCTGCTCACGGGAGGGAGTCTGTTGTTGGTGGGCGCCTCACTCAAGCAGTTGGCGCAGGCCATCGCTTCAACCACCGACCAAGCCCATCATCGGGCCCTGCCCGGACGCCTCTTGACCTTGCACCTGACCGTCGTCGCGGCGTTGTTTATCGTGGTCGCACTGGCCCCCAACCGAACGGTTTCCTTGACCGGACAGGGTATGTTCGATGCATCGACCAACCTCTGGATCCTCACAGCCATGGGCGCGATTTCGTTGGCCATGTACCTGTACCGAATCAGTGCGGTCGATGCGTTGTTGCTTCCATCCATGGGCGCGGTAGGGGTGCTGGTGAGCATGGCCGTGGCTGGACAATCGGCTGAGATGCCCGATGTCCAACTGGTAACCCTGCTGTTGTTTGTCCTCGTCGCCGCCTATCTCGCCTTCCAAGGTGATGTCCGTTCCGGCTTGCGTGCGCTGGCGACGAAAGAAGAACGTCTGGCGTCCTACGAGGAAAAGCGAGAGCGAATGAACACCCTTCTCGCCTCGTCGAGTCAAGACGGGACCATGTCGGTGACGCTGCAGTCCCTTGACGCTGAATTGTTGGCGTTGTCCGAACGTCAACGCAAGCGTTCCAAGCGAACCTCAACAGCAGAGAAGGACGACTTGCTCCTCGGAGACATCCATTATCGGCCCGTGGTGCTGCTGCTCTTCCTTTGTGTGGCGTTTTTGGTGTCGATGTGGGTTGCGTACACCACCGGTTATGGCCTGCATGCGCTTGTCTTCAGTGCCTGTTTTGCGGCGTTGCTGGTGGGCTTGACCCGGTTGCGTGCCAACAGCATCGGTCTTCGCTTGCCGGATGTTGTCGGCGTCGAATTGCCCATCCTTGTCGCCATGGGGGGTATGGTGCTCGTTCACATCGCTGGACGAATGACAACCGGGGTGCTCAGCGACGATGCGATTCACCAAGCGGTGCTCATGGGAGGACTGTTGATCCTTGCAGGCATGGGTTTGGTTGGGCGCAACGACTTGGGTCTGCGTCTTCCCAGTGCGCTTGAAGCCGTGCTCGGCGCCCTGATACTCGACCGGCTGGCCTGCCTGTTTCTTGGAGGCCAGGTTCCCCTTCCGTTGGCGACCGACCCCTTTGACGGCTCCCTCCTCGAGTGGAGTGGGCCCTTGTTGCTGATGGAAACGTTGCTGCTGGGCATGGTCCTCCTTTACGACTGGGTTGAAGGAGAACGCCTCCGACGTTCGCTCGACGATCATCGAACGGCGAGTGGTCGAAGCACCTGGGTGCTTGGTGCGATGCTTCTTTCGTTGGGGGCAGCCAGTGCGGTCGCCTTGTTCACTGGAATTCGAAGAGGTCGTGCATGGCAGCAACCTGCCGTGGCGTTGACCTGCGTGGTGTCCCTTCCCTTCGTGGTGGTCAGTTTCCAAGCGTGGGTCTTGTCCAGCACCACCGCATGGCTCACCCCCTCCATGCTGACGGCGGCCATCGGCCTGCTGAGTGTGGTGTGGACGGCCGCCGTGGTGCGAGGTCAGCACGGGCTGTGGCTATCTGCCTCCTTGTGGGCGTGCCACCTGATGCTCTATCCGTCGGCCATGTTGGCTCAGTCAGCCGTGTATGTCTCCTTGGCTGCAATGGCGGTGTCCACGACCTCGTGGTTGAGCGGTATCTTCACCCGGCGAAAATCCTGGCGTGTCATCGGTGCAGTGGATTTGACCGTGGCATGGTTGTTGGGATTGGTGGCGCTGGTTGGCGGTGCTTCGTCCAGCTACATCCTGATGCTGCTGGTGGCTTCAGCAGCCCTGTTGTTTGCCGTGACCTCGCTCACGCAGGCCAACGAGGAAGCGCTTCTCGACGATTAGGGACTGAGCGTTGCCTGCAGGGTAGCTTGGAGGTCAGCCATCAGCTGTTCGTACGGGTCGGAATCAAGTCCTGGTGAAAGGCGCAGAGAAACATTGGTTTTCGCTTGCGTTCCGCTGTTGCGAACACCGATGGAAGCGACTCCTTCCTCTCCTTCGGCGTGAATCAGCAACAGGTGGTCCTCTCCGTTGATCGAGCGTACGGTGGGGGCGAGACCGAGTTGAGCGAGGGCTTCACACGTCGCTGTTGAGATGTCTTGGAACACGCTGGCGGCGTTGTGCCAGCGTTCGCGTTGGCTTGGCGAGATGGACACGCGGCGTTTCCAACCCCGAGGGAAGTCAACCGTTCGTCCGCGGTCGGCCGACAACAAAACGGCACACAGCGTCGCCGCACCGTCGCCCACCATGCTCCACCTCGCTTCGGTTGGATGCGGGGCGGGCAGCACCACGTGACCCGAATCTTCGATGCCAAGCAGCGAGGGCATGGAATCACCCTCCACCAAACCGCCGCCCGAAGGGCGCAACGCGAACGAAAGCCATCGGTCACCAACCGCTGTTTCGGTCACGGTTGAGCCGGGGCGCAACGAGGCGACGTGGTGCATCAACGCAACATCGGATTCGATGCTGGCGGCAAACGACCACGATGGAGAATGACTGGCGGCGATGAGGAGCGCCGCCATGGCATCCCCGTCAACCACCTTGAAACCGGTCTCTGTCGCTTCGATGAGGAGGCATCGGTCACCGTCCCCGTCCAGCGCGGCCCCTACCCATTGGCCGGCGGGTGCGGGCTGGAGTTGTCGAAGAAGAGCATGCGGGGACGCTGCTGCTTCCTCATGGGTCCATGTTTGTGTGGGTGAGATGTCGCCCGCACCACAATGCTGGTTGAGGACACCGTCCGGTGCACTGACTTCGAGGCAGTCAACGCCGTGGCCGGTGAGCCAATCGCTGAGCCAGGAAGCGGCAAAGCCGTTGGCGGAGTCGAGCAACAACGGTTGAGCGATGAAACCGGCGGTCAAGGCTTCTTCACACCCTCCAAATTCTTCGCGGAAGGCCACCCATCGCTTGGCCAACCATGCGCCGTGGGCCATCAGACCCCACGAATCGTGAACTTCATCGGGCACCGAACATCGGGTTCGGTCAACCTCGTCCACCTCTCGGTCCTCCGAAGCCAACTGGCGCAAGGTTCGGCTGAGGTTGCGTTCAAGGTCAGGTGTGGCTTTGTATCCGTTGGCGTCGAAGACCTTGATGCCAGAATCGGAGACTGGGTTGTGGCTGGCGGTGATCATGCACCCCATTCGAGCGCCAAAGGCGAGCACGGCATGGTGAAGGGTGGGTGTAGCACACGCACCGATGTGAACGACGGTGCTTCCCGTGAGTCGCAGGCCGAGCGTGAGCGCACGCACGAGGGCTTCGTTGTGCGGGCGTCTATCCCAGCCGATGACGACGGTGGCTCCTTTGCCGGGCCATGCCGGTTGTTCGTGGGAGAGGGCCTCACCGAGTACCCGCATGAACGTGGGGGTCAGGGTGCGCCGTTGCGTGAGCCATTCGATGGCCTCGTCTTCGTCAATCGGCGATAACGAAGTCTCCCCTCGAATCCCGTCCGTGCCGAAAAACGACTCGCTCACGTCTCTCCCTCAACGATGCTCGCTCATGCGACCGTGCACGCCCGTGACGGTGACGTTGGGCCACACCACGCTGTTTGGGCCGAGCACCACGCCGGGGTTGGTGACGCTGTTGCAGCCGAGCGCACAACCTTCACCCAACAAGGCCCCGAACTTGCGAAGGCCGCTTGGAAGACGTTGACCGTCAACGCGGAGGTGAACTTCCCCACCATCGTTGCGCAGGTTGCTGAGCTTCGTCCCCGCTCCGAGGTTCACGTCCTTGCCGAGGATGGAATCGCCGACATAGTTGAAGTGCGGGGCTTTGGCGCCCGGCAGCAGAATCGAGTGTTTCACTTCGGTGGCGTGTCCAACGACGGCATCGGCACAGATCCACGAAAATTCTCGCACATACGCCCCGCTTCGCACGGTGGCACGGGGGCCAATGTAGCACGGTCCGACCAGCGAGGCGCCGGCTTCGACCACCGCTGTTTTGTCGATGATGATCCCGTTCCCACGGGTGAAAAATCCGGGGTTGTCGCATTCGATTGAGCCAGACAGGGCACCCATTTGCGCCTTCAGACCGTCCTGTGAGGCGGGGTCAAGAACCGTCCATGCGGGGCCGCTGGTGGGCAGTGCAGGGAGGGCACCGTCCTCCTGGCCCGTGTAGGACGGAAAGAGGGTGCTTGCAGATGCCTTGTTCTGCCAGTCCATGCCACGCCCAGTCGGCTCTGAGGCATGAATGTGGTGATGGTTCAAGCGGCGACGTGGTAGATTCGCTTGCCCGTGCTGGCATCGAGTTTGAAGTTGATCTTCTCCGACAGGTGCAGCGGAATGAACAAGCCAACTTTGCGCGTGGTCAAACCGTGGTTGCGCATCTTGCGTTCGTTGGACAAGAAGGCGACGATGTCCGCCGCCGAAGCGCCGGGCATTTGTTCAACGTAGTCGACGATCTCGCTCTTCAAGCGTTCCAAGCGAGCTTTCTTTTGGGAACCTTTTCCTCTCATTGTTTCTCATATCGTAGTAGGTGACGGCAGGCCATAAAGGCCGGTCGGGAAGTCCATGGGGCCCCGCATGAGGGTTGCTGTATTTTCACGGTATGTGGCGGGCGATGGAGGATTCGAACCCCCGTCTCCGGCTCCGAAGGCCGGAAGGATATCCAGACTACCCTAATCGCCCGTCAACCCCCCGAGAGGCCCCCCCTTCTTGAAGAAGGCGGGTGGCATGGCTCGCCCATGGCGCGCTCGCTCCCTTGCATTCCAACCGGGTGTTCGGCCTGTTGCCGTGAGACGACCATGCCCATCACCAAAGCCGAGGCGGCTCGTCTGGCGCGCCGCACCGGCATGGCTCAATCCGATTTTGCTGTGGTCAACAACGGCGCACTGACGCTGCTGAACAACGCCGAGACGCGTGCCTGCGTGTTCCTGCTCACGGATTCCGCCGACGTCAACGCAGAAGGCCTGTGTTCCGTGTACGAAATCCGACCAAAAGGCTGCCAAACGTACCCCTATGTGCTCAACGATGAGGACCACGCCGTGCTCGACCAAGGCTGCCCGCATCGAGACCGGTTTCCAGAACCTCCCGAGGGGACAGCGGCTCAATTGCTCAATCTTGAGGAGCGCATCGTGCGTGAAGGATCAGACGACTGAGGCTGCGGTGAACCCGTTCAACGTAACCGGCTTGGGCTACCCAACCGCAGGCGTGGACAATCGCCATCATGTCGTGCCAATCGCCGTTGAGCAAGGGTAGGTCGTCGTCCAACTCAATGACCGTCTCGGGGTGAGGCACCATCGGGTGAAGGGGGAGAATCAGGACAAAGCCTGCATCTTCGGCTGCCACCTCACGAGCGCTCCTGAGCACCTGTTCCAGCAGGGAAGGCGACTGCAGGGTGCCATGTGAGTTTCGACCATACGGTGGGTCCAACACGAACCCGCCCACGGCACCGATGTAAGCTTCGGGCAAGACATGTTTCAGACGCGTGGCGTCACCGCGAACCACGCTGCTGTGCGCGGGCGCCTCCCCGCCATGAGCCCACACGAGGTTGCTTGTCGCTCCCTGCACCATTTCGGAGTGAATGTCCAAGCCAATGCACGGCCGACCGCTGAGCGAAGCCTCGATGAGAAAGCCGCCTGTCCCGGTCATCGGGTCCACCACCGGTCCCTGCGAAAGAGGGCCTGTTGCCAAGTTCACAGCGAGTCTGGCCAACATGGGGTCAAGGCTGACGGGTTTGAAAAACGGCCGCTCGCCAGCCCGCCGCTCACCGTTGGAGAAGGCCGCTTGCCCGTCACCTTCCATCCATCCGCACGCCACGCTGGCCGTGTCTGCATCGGTGACCAGGCCCAACATGTGGTCCGGCGTATCAAGGTCAACCGCATACCCCAGGTCATGGAGCAAGCCACCCAAGCGTTTGGCGAGGGTGGTGGGCCCCCATCCTTCCAATTTGGCGCCCTGTTTCCAAGACCGCACCGCCACCGTCCCTTCAACAGGATGCTGCTCAAGGTACACCCGGATGCGCTCGAGCCACGTTTCGTGGTCTTCTTGTGAAACGGCGGAAACAAGCCCTTCTCGCAGGAAGCACTGCAGACCGCTGGCGACGGACAAGGCATCCCGACGCTGTTGCTCGGTGGACGCCGCAACGACCCACCATCGCCTCGAGGGTGTGGGGCTGAGGGTGGCATCGGGGAGAAGCGCCTGCAGTTCGGCGTGCGCCAAGGCAGGATGCCAGCCGCGCAAGCACGCCACCATCTCGCCCATACTCGCTCCTGTGGCTTGGCCTTCTTGATGCTCACGCAGGCGAATGGCTACATAGGGTGACCTTTTGTTCGCTTTATGGGCTGCAACCTCAAGGACATCGCTCCCGCAGAACAGACCAACCTGAAGGAATTGGCTGGAAAACGGGTGGGCATCGATGCCTTCCTGACGGCCTTTCAGTTTCTCACGACCATGCGAGACCGTTCCCCACAGGGCGACGGTATGCCGCTTCGAGACGACAACGGGAACCCCGTGTCCCATCTCATGGGGTTTTTGCACCGTACGGCGACCCTGCTCGCTGCCGGCATCAAACCGGTGTACATCTTTGACGGGACCTCGCCGGAACTCAAGGCCGATGAAATGGCGGCTCGCCGGGAACGACGATTGGAGGCTGAAGCCGTCCACAAGGAAGCCTTGGCCGCCGGTGACTTTGCGCTGGCGCAGAAAATGGCGGCTCGCATCATGCACTACTCGCCCCAAATGGTGGAGGAAACCCAGCACTTGCTCGATTTGATGGGCGTTCCATGGGTGACGGCTGCGGCTGAAGGCGAGGCGCAGGCAGCCGTGATGGCGGCCAAAGGCCAACTCGACGTGGTTGCCACGCAGGATTGGGATGCGCTGTTGTACGGGTCACCCGTTCTTGTTCGCAACCTGATGGACGACGGTACGAAGCGATACGGGCGGGTGGTTCACGCCCAGTCCATCGATCTCCAAGCCATGCTTGCGGCCAACGAACTGAGTCGAGAACAACTGGTTGATTTGGCCATCATGATCGGCACCGATTACCACCCGGGTATCAGCGGCATCGGGCCCAAAACCGGTCTCAAACTCATCAAACAACACGGCACCCTCGAAGCCGTTTGCGAAGCCAAGGAGAAAGCCATCCCGGAACGGCTGGACGAAATCCGCGAGATTTTCCTCAACCACCCTTCCGTGGAGGTCGATGATTCGGCCTTGGTGCAGGGGCAAGTGGACCGTGCAGGCCTTGTGAAATTCCTCCAAGAGGAACGCCAGTTCAGCCAGCGCCGCATGGACCAGGCCTTTGAGAAACTCAAGGAAGGCGGTTACTTGCGAGAAGGCGGTCAAACCTCACTCTTCTCGTTTGATGGCTGAATGAAGCGCAGTGGACTGGCCAGCGTCATCACACCCTCGTGTTCCACAAGTCCACCGCGCGCCTCGGTTTGCACATCGGCCAATGCCTCGTTCACGGTGTTGACCGGGGCACACGGGATGCCGACCAACATCGTTTCCAGAGCAACCCGGTCGTGGTTTGAAACAGCGGCTTGCACGGTTGCTTCCACCGCTGCCCGGTCCTCGATTCGAGCGCTGTTGTCCTTCCAACGGTCAGGCACGTCCAAACCGAGCACGGCCACGAGCTTGTGCCATTGGTTTTCGGTACCCACGCCGATGGCAAACCAGCCGTCGCTCGCCTCGAAGGCCTTGTAGGGCACGAGGTTCGGATGCGCGCTGCCCATGCGGCCAGGCGTAATACCGGCCAGTGCATTGTGCCCTTGATTGACGAGCGAGGCCAGTGCTGTGTCCCACAGCGAGACGTCAATGCGCGCCCCCACGCCTGTCTTTTCTCGATGGTAGAGGGCGGCGAGGATGGAGGCCACGGCGTTCATGCCGGTCATGACATCGATCCACGCCACGCCGACCTTGGCAGGGCCACCATCGGCGTCGCCGGTGATGGACATGATACCGCTGCGCGCTTGCATCGTCAGGTCAAAGGCCACTTCGTCCCGCCGTGGGCCGTGTTGACCGTAGCCAGAAATGCTGCATACAATGGTGTCTTCGGGCACGTGGCCGATGATGGCGTCAAAGGTGCCCGGCTTGAAGTTCTCAACAACCACGTCGGCGTCGGCCACCAGGGCGCGCAAACGCGCTTGTTCTTCCTTGATGTTCACCGTTTCAATGCGCTTCCCGCGATTGCAGGACAGGAAGTACGACGCCACGTTTTCCCCATCAAACCCTGGCTGGAACGGTGGACCCCATGAACGGGTGTCATCACCCCACGGCGCTTCGAGTTTGATCACTTCTGCCCCAAGATCATGCAGGGTTTGGGTGGCGTGAGGGCCTGCGAGAATACGAGAAAGGTCGAGCACGCGAACGCCGGACAGCGGTTGCATACGCAGGCCTTTGACGGGGGTCAATTCAACCTATGCGTCCGTTTGGACGCATCGTCGTTGAATCTGCCTTGGAACTCAAGCGTTCTTGTCGGCTTGCACTTGGACGCGAACGGCCTGTGCAGCAGCCTTGGCATCCTGCATGGCCTTGCGGACACGGGTGCCAGCGGCGGAGTTGCCCTTGTCGTGCTTTGCAGCATCTCCAAGAGCGGCGGTCAAATCATCAATCATCTTCTGTACCATAGCCTCAACGGACATGTTTTCCGGCTCGGAAAGTCGGTTCTTATGCGTTACCCCGGAAAACGATGAACGTCGGCGTTGAAGTGATATTTTCACACCACCAAAGCCTTTCACGAAGCCACCTTCGTTCGCCTTGTTGGCGAGGGATTGAAAACCCTCACCATTGAGCCCATACCAAGGGGGACACACAGGATGGGCTTCTCACGTCGCTCAACATCACCGGACCCCGACCCGGTTGGCACCCAAGAATGGCGCGATTCCATTCGAGCCGTCGCTCAAGAACTGGGCGAAGACGAAGCCCGCCGATTGCTCCATGCCACCATTGAGTCGGCCAAGGACGCAGGCGTTGCGTTTGAGGTCGTTGAGACACCCTACCTCAACACCATCCACCCCGACGACCAAGGCACCTACCCTGGCGACCTCGACATGGAAGAGCGCCTTCACGGCATCATTCGCTGGAACGCCATGATGATGGTCACACGGGCCAACAAATACTTCGAAGGCATTGGTGGCCACATTTCGACCTACGCCTCTGCTTCCCACGCGTGGGAAATTGGGTTCAACCACTTCTTCCGCGGCAAAGATGGCGAGGGTGCGGGCGACCACCTCTACTGGCAAGGCCACGCCTCACCCGGCGTGTACGCCCGAGCATGGCTTGAGGGCCGCTTGACCCACGACCACGTTGAGAAGTTCCGTCAAGAAGTGGGGGGCCAGGGCCTGTCGTCCTACCCTCACCCGAGGTTGATGCCCGATTTCTGGGAGTTCCCAACGGTGAGCATGGGGCTGGGCGCCATGACCGCCATTCATCAAGCCCGCTTCAACCGCTACCTCGAAGATCGCGGATTGGCCAACACCACGTCGTCCCGTGTTTGGTACACGATGGGCGACGGCGAATCTGACGAACCCGAATCGTTGTCCCAACTTTCCTTGGCCGGTCGTGAGGGACTTGACAACATCGTGATGACGATGAACTGCAACCTGCAACGCCTTGACGGCCCTGTTCGTGGCAACTCAAAGATCGTTCAAGAGCTCGAGGGCCGGTTCCGTGGAGCCGGTTGGAACGTCATCAAAGTGCTCTGGGGCAGTTCTTGGGACGACCTTTTTGCTCGCGACACCCAAGGTCTCCTGGCGCAACGTCTCAACGGCCTGGTCGACGGCGATGAACAGCGCATCATGACCGCAGACGGCGCTACCATCCGCAAGGAATTGTTCAACTCCGACGGCCTCGCTGCTCTTGTTGCTCATCTGTCCGACGAGGACCTTGAAGCGTTGTGCGCCGATGTTGGCGGTCACGACTTTGTGAAACTTCACGCCGCGTACGCTCAGGCAACGGCTCACAAGGGCCAGCCCACCGCCGTGCTGATTCGCACCATCAAGGGCTACGGACTCGGTCCTGCCTTCGCCGGCCGCAACACCACGCACCAGAAAAAGAAGGCCGATATGGAAACCATGCAGTACATGCGCACCGACCTCGGTCTTTCGTTTACGGACAAGGACCTCGAATCCTACCCCTACGTGATGCCCGAGGACGTTCCTGAACTGGTGGCCTACGCCAAACAGCGTCGCGAAGCCTTGGGCGGCTCCATGCCCAAGCGTGTGGTGCCTGAAGAGGCCATTGTGCTGCCTGAGCCGGCTGCCTACGCAGAGTTTGATGAAGGCACCAAAGGCACGATGGAGGTCTCCACCACGATGGCCTTTGTTCGCGTGCTCCGCTCGCTGATGAAAGACAAGACCTTCGGCCAGCGCGTCGTCCCCATCATCCCCGACGAAGCCCGCACCTTCGGCATGGATCCGTTGTTTTCCGAGTTCGGTATCTACCATCCCGAGGGCCAACTGTACAAACCGGTTGACCACAACGTCCTGATGAAGTACAAGGAATCCGCCAAGGGCCAGTTGTTCGAAGAAGGCATCAACGAGGCGGGCGCCACGTCGACGTTCATCGCCTCCGCCACCTCGTATTCCACGCACCTCTATCCAACGGTGCCCTTCTACACCTTCTATTCCATGTTCGGTTTCCAGCGCGTCGCTGACCTCATTTGGTCGGCGGCGGACCAGCGAGCTCGCGGTTTCTTGATGGGGGCGACGTCCGGTCGAACCACCCTCAACGGCGAAGGTTTGCAGCACCAAGACGGCCACTCACTGCTGATGGCCCACACCAACCCCGCGGTACGAGCGTGGGACCCGGCGTTTGCCTACGAATTGGCCACCATCGTTCGTCACGGCATCGAAGAGATGTACGTCGAAAACAAGGACGTGCTTCACTACATCGCCATCTACAACGAAAATTACCCGATGCCGCCCAAGCCAAAAGGCGTTGACGAGGGTATCGTGAAGGGCATGTATTTGCTGCGCGGCGCACCCAAAGGCGACGGCCCCGTTGTGCGACTGATCGGTTCAGGCCCCATCATGGTCCAGGTGCTCGACGCCGTGGAGAAACTCGAAACCTTTGGCGTGCGAACCGAGATTTATTCGGCCACCTCCTACGGAGAATTGCGTCGCGAAGGCTTGGCCTGCGACCGGCACAACCGGCTTCACCCGACCGAGGAGCTCCAAAGGCCGTACGTTGAAACATTGCTCAGTGAACCCTTGCCGACCGTTGCGGTGTCCGACAACATGGCGGCCGTCCCCGACATGATTCGTCAGTGGGTCAGCGGACCGTACACCGTGCTGGGTACCGACGGCTTTGGTCGGTCCGACACCCGCGAAGCGCTTCGCCGCTTCTTCGAAATTGACGGCGCGGCCGTCGCTCTCGCCGCCCTCTCTTCCCTCGTACGCGAGGGCCAACTGGACGCCAAGGTCTACCAGACAGCGGTCAAGAATTTCGCCGTGTCCGCTGAACGAACCGACATCACGGAACTTTGAGTTCAGTCAAGCACAACGCCTTCCTCTTGCAGCAGGGCGCGTTTCTGCTTCACACCACCCTCGCCGCTGTAGCCACCCAAACCGCCGTCTGAGCGAATCACGCGATGACACGGAACATCGGGAGCGTAAGGGTTCTTTCCGCAGGCATTGGCCACGGCTCGTGCAGAGGTGGGATGGCCGATTTGCACCGCAATTTGGGTGTAGGTGCGTACTTCACCACGTGGAATGGTCTTGAGGGCGGCCCAGACCTTTCGCTGAAACGGGGTGCCTTCCATGTTGCTTCCCTCTAATACCTTGTCAAATCCAAACGTCGTTTTCAGCGGTGAGTTCGCTTCCAGCCTCGCCGGTGTTGACCACACCACGGGGTTCAACGAGCATCACCATGCATTCTTCTACCGCGTAGGGTTTGTGCCGTGTTCCCTTGGGGACGACGTGCATTTCGCCGGCGTTGAGGGTGATGGTGCGGTCTTCAAATTCGATGTTCATGCTGCCTTTGATGACGATGAACACCTCGTCGGTGTGCCCGTGGTCGTGCCAGACGAATTCACCTTGAATTTTGACGAGTTTGAACTGATAGTCGTTCATCTCAGCGATGACTTTGGGCGACCAGTGGTCGGAAAACAGGTTGAACTTCTCGGCGAAGTTGATGACGGTCATGCCTCATCCACAGGGCGGGATTTACTTGGCTCTATGCCTTGCGCACCGGTGGAATCCATTTCCCGTTCTTGCGAGCGAAGTCAAGCACGTGGCAGTACACCGTCGTGACATCAACCCCCGCCTGCTCAATCGCATGGAGTTCGGACGGTTTGAGCAAAGGTGGAACGTTCTTCCACGCACGGGCGGAAAGGACGGACAGTGGAAACCGGAACAAGGCCGGCCCGTTGACCGGAAGGGTCCAGCGCGTCAACCACGGGCGTTCGATCACGCCCGCCGATTTCATGGCGCTGGCGACCGATGACCAGGAGTGGCCGGCAGCCTTCTTGCGAACCAGCCACGACGGGTTGACGGAGGAATCGACGCGGTAGCCGTGACGGGCCAGCACCTCGCCCATCCAGGGCGCCACGTACCCGTTAGGTGCTCGAAAATAGGGACGAAACGCTTCACCGGCATGCTGCTTGAGCAACGCCGTGGACCGATTCAACATCGCTGAAAACCCATCCACGTCCTCGCCCCACGCCGACCACGAGCGATGGGTGTGGCCGTGGCACCCGACGGTGAGCCGTTGAGGAAACCTCGTCAGCGCGTCGCTCAACATGGAGGGGAAGGCCTCGCTCTCCAGAAGATCGGTGATGACAAACAGCGTCACGGCTCCCTCGTGGGCGTCCATCCATCCCATGAGCCCCTTCCATCCTTGAACGAAGTCCTCGCTCGGTTCCAGCACCGGGCCTTCGTAGGCCGTTCGGCTGCGGGTTGGATGACCTTGGTGCTTGGGGAGATGGCGCAGGTCATCGCTGTCAACGGTGAACCACGTCGGCATGTCAGGCCTCCGGCCGCAGGTCAACGAGGTGAAGGTGGTGGGGCACGGTTCGTTCATTGAATTCAATGCCGATGAATTCATCCAAGCGTTCACCGTTCCAGCGCTCACAAATGGCCGAGGCCGTAGCCAGGCCAGCCGTGTTGTGAGGGTGGACAGCAATTTCCACCGTGGTGGTTTCGTCCCGCTCGCTCAGCCAGGTAAAGATGGCGTCGACGCACCGCGAGGCGATGTGCTGACGACGAAAGTGCCGGCGCACCCAATAACCGAGGTTAAAGTCCGAATGGGGCGATTGAAGTTCATCACCAAGGCCGATGAGGCCAACGAAGTCATGTCCGCCGGTTCGGTGGATGGCCCAGAAGTGCAACCGATCCGTTCCGTTTTGTGCTTCGATATCGTAGAGCATGTCTCGAAGTTGACGTCGAACATCGTCGTTCGGGTCAAGCCAAGGCAGGGCCGTTTGCGCGGCCTCGGTATCTTCGTTGTAGGCATCGAACATGGCAACGAGGACGCTTTTTGTTGCCGGCTCCATCACCAGTTCCTCATCCACGACGAGGCTGGGCGTGACCATCATGTGACTCCCTCTAGGCGAGCAATTGTGCTCTGGCTTGTTGAACATGTGCATCGTGAGGATGGACGTAAGCGGCCATATCGAGCGTCCATTTCACATGGTCGTGACGGCCCAAATGTTGCATGAGCACTGAAATGTGCAGCAGCATGTCCAAGTTGAGGTCAAGGTGCGGGCCGAGCGTATCGAGGGTTGTGGCCGCTTGTTCCATGCGCCCGTGCTTGACATGTTCCATGGCTGTGACCACTTCTTGGTAGACCTGCGTTGGCGTCCAAGGTTCACCTTTCGGCCAGGGCCATATCCGGTTGTCATCCTCTCCCCCGTCGTCGTTGGCGACAGGTTCCTGCTGGTCGATTTCTGGTATCGACACAGCCGGTTGAACCGAAGCGGGCGCTCCTTCTGTTTCGTCCTCATCGGGCAAATCGGGCAAGTCGGGCGTGGTGGACGGTGGCAGTGGTGCGGGCGCCATGGGGACGGGGGCCTCTTGTGCCATCGCTTGGGTGAGTGAGCCCGATGGTTGTTCATCGTCATCGGGCAGGTCGGGCAGGTCGGGCGTCGCAGCGTTGGAGGCTGGCCCGACCACGCCGAGCAGATCGTCGTCGTTGGGTGTTGAGACCGTTGGCGAATACAGACCACCTTTTCCGGTGTGCACCGGTTCGGCCACCTCGTCAAGCGGGTCAACCGTGCCGATGTCGAATTCGATGTATTCCTTTGGAGCATCTGCAGCCGTGAGTTCCACCTCTTCCTCTTCTTCACTGGCCACAACGGTTTGCGAGAGCGTCGGGCCTTGGCTGCCGATGAATTCGAAGGATTCCGGAACGGGCTCACCCTCGTCGTCCTCGGCAGGTACGGGGAGGTTGTACTGGCCGACATCCACGGTCACATCGTCCATCGCCAGAACGGCTTCGACCACATCGGGCGTCCCTTCCTCCATCTCGTTGTCACCGAGCAACAAACTCATGATGTCGTCGTTGGAGGTGGTGGGCGTCGCCATGGGCTGGTCCCGAGCCGACTTGTTGAGTTCGTAGTAGCACTGTTCGCAGGTTTCCGAACCGAGAGGGTTGTTGTATTCGCAGTAAGGACACAAGGCGCCCACAGCACCTTTGTCCTTGTTCTTGCGACCGAACATCACGAACCCACCCACCTTGTCGGCGTCCGATTCTCTGTTTAAGAATGCGGGTTTCTCGCTCCGCCAATTCATCATTCCGCATCCATACGATGATGAGGGGGCGGTCGGTGGTCATCTCATGGGACGGAAGGGTGCGGTCAAGCGCATGAACAACGTCGCCGTCCCTGAGGTTCCAATGGCCTTGGACGAGCCCATGCCGGACCGTTGGCGCCGCAGTCAAGACCACTTTACCCGGTTGACCGAACTGATTCGCATCGAGCTTGACGATGAAACCGAGGCGGTCGAAGAGCGATGGAAAACATGGACGAAACAACGCTTGTTGCTCGCAGGGGTAGCGTTGTTCGACCTTCGTGCTCGTATTCAAGGTCGTTTTTTTGGCGAAGACATCGTGGTGTTCGAGGCCCAAGACGGTGGCCGTTTGCCCGAGCATCGTTTTACCCACGGTGACATCGTCCTCATCTCCCGGTCTCGCCCGTGGGGTGAGAAAGTCGTTGAAGGCGTGGTGCTGGACCGAGGCCCTACCCGCCTTCGCGTCGTCGTGGGCGAACGGCCAAAAGATGTTCGAAAAGGTGGCTGGAGGCTTGACCGAGGGGCCAATCGGGTGGCTCACGACCGCATGCATGAGGCACTGATCACGTTCCATTCAACGGAAGGCGATGGTGGCACGGTGCTTAACGAATTGATCCTCGGTAACGTGCTCGATATCAACCAGAGTGCCACTCTTCCCCCCGACATTCGGGGGCGAGGCACGCAAAGGGGGCCGCCACCTTCACTTGACGGGCTGAACGAGTCGCAGCGCAACGCTGTTCGCGCAGCACTTGAACGTCGAATGACGCTGATTCAAGGTCCGCCTGGTACCGGGAAAACGACAACCGCCACCCACCTGCTCAGCGTGCTCGCTCAGCAGGGTAGCGGGCCCATCTTGGCCACCGCCGAATCCAACGTGGCCGTGGACAACCTGCTTGAGGGGCTTCTGGATTTGGGCGTCAAGGCTCTTCGCATCGGGCGACCGGTGAAGGTTCGGGAAACCCTTCGTTCTGCGACGCTCGATGCCGTGTTGGAAAACCATCCGAAGCAAGAAGAACTTGCATTTTTGCAAGACGAGCAACGCGAATTGAGGAAATCGCTCCCCTCTCTTCGCGGCAAGGAAAAAGGATTGATGCATCGAGACATCAACCACAATCAGCGTGAGATTCGCCGGCTCGAGGACGAAATGACAGCCAGCGTTCTGGACGAAGCGGAGGTCATCTGTGCCACGACGATTGGCGCCGGGCATCGGCTCTTGACGTCCCGTAAGTTTCCCATTGTGCTGATGGACGAAGCAACCCAAGCCACGGAACCGAGCTCATTGGTTCCCATCGTCAAGGGGTGCCGACAGTTGGTGTTGGTCGGCGACCACCAACAATTGCCACCCACCGTGATCAGTCGGCGCGCCGAAGAAGGGGGGTTGAATCGTTCGTTGTTTGACCGTTTACTCGCTTGCGGGCTGGACTCCATCATGCTGACCACGCAATACCGAATGCACCCCATTCTTCGCGAATTCCCTAGCGCCCGGTTCTATGAAAATCGACTTGACGACGGCTGCACGCGGGACCAGCGACCTCCTCCTGCCGGGTTCTTGTGGCCGGATTGGGACCGGCCGATGGCCTTCGTGCCCGTTGAGGGTGTGGAAGAGAGCGATGAAGAGGGCAAAAGTCGGTACAACCGTGACGAGGCTGCGAAGGTGCTTGGCATAGTGAACGACTTGTTGGCGGCGGGCGACCTTCAACCCGAGGACATCGGGGTTATTTCTCCCTACAACGGGCAGGTACGGGAATTGACACATCTGTTTGATGTCGCCGGCGGACGTGAGCCAGGCGAGCCTTATGCTGGCCTTGAAATCAAGAGCGTCGACGGATACCAAGGACGGGAAAAAGAAGTGATTGTCTTCTCAACGGTGCGAGCCAACGACAGCGGTGAGGTTGGTTTCTTGGCCGACCATCGCCGACTCAACGTGGCGGTCACGCGGGCAAAGCGAGGGTTGGTCGTGCTCGGCCACCCCACCACCCTTCGTCACGACCCAACGTGGCGGTCGTACCTTGACTGGGTGGATGAGCACAACCTCTTCGCCTGGCACGTGACTCACATGTCGTCGTGACGCTTACGGGACCAACGCGCCATTTGACAAAGGAGAAGCCGTGGGCAAAGCATGGCCGAGAACCCCGTGACCATCGTCAAAGGCGGTACACTGGCACAGAGCATCTTGGGCTCGGCACCCGAGGGCATGCTCATCGCCCCCGCATGGAAGCGAGTGTTGGCGTTTATGCTCGATGTGGTTCTGATCAGCCTCGTCCTGATGTTTCCGACCCAAGGCCGGTTGATGATGGACCTGCTCAACGTGGAGATGTTGATGGAAGGTGGACGCTACACAGCGACCTTTTTTGTCAACTGGTTTGTGTTTGGCGCTGCGTTTTATCTCTACTTCAAGTACACCGGTCAGTCGATGGGGCGCTCGCTGGCCCAGCGTGGTTTCCGAATCGCCATCGTTCACGACAACGGCACGCCTCTCGAAGGCCACCATTGGGGGCCTCGTGCCGTGGCCAAAATGGTCTACCTCATTCCCGTCATTGGACCGCTTTGGTTTGGTTTGCGGGACACCTTCAACGCCGGCTCCTCCTCGTCTGAATTCCGCACGGCTGTTGACCTGAAGCACCACACTGTTGCTGCTGTGGACTGGTCCTTGCCGGCCGAAACCCGTTCACGGCTTCGTTGATTTCAAGCGGATGAAGCAAGCCATTGAAGTAGAGTCACCCGTCTGTCCTGACCGGTGAGCAACGATGAGCGACGACCATAGCGCCCGCGCCGGCTCCTTGAACGCTCATCTCACATCGGTCAGCATGGACATTGATGACGACGACGAAGATGTGGTGTTGGTCGTCGTCGACGTGGTCAACGAAGCAGCGATTCCAGTCGGGGGACTTCAAGCCTCCCTCGTCACCGACAAAGGCGTCCGATTCGAGCCCACCGAAGGCATCACGTCCATTGGACCCGGCTTGACACGGCAGTTCAAATTCGAGGCTCACATCTCCACTGGGACTTGGTCGTTTGAGTTGACAGGAGGCGGGCAATCGCTTTCCATCGGACCGTACGATTCAGCCTTTGAATTTCAGGCGGACAAAGGGCGAGTTCTCGGAAACGCCATTGGCTCAACGCTCTTCAGCGGTGTGTTCGATTCCCATTTGGGGGATTTCGGCAACACCGAAGAACGCGGCATCATCAATCCAGAATCCATCGTGATGACCTCCTACGTGGGTGAAAACATGGAGGGTGGCGGCACCAAAGTGCTGCGTGGCGATGCAGTGAAGGTGGACAGCAGCGAAGACGGCCCCCGCACGCCGCCCTGGGCTTCCTCACAGCCCGAGCCAACCCCACTGAGTGCCCCACTCGCCGCCCCTGAACCTGCTCCGGCAAGCGATGTGCTCTTGACGCCGCTTGCTGAGCCAGAACCCGAACCCGCGCCGCTCGTGACTCCTGAACCGGCACCTGCCTCGGAACCTGAGCCCGCTCCAGAACCAGAAGTCGAAACCGCCGCCACGCCACCCCCTCTTCCACCCTCTTCGCCTCCGAGCAGCCCGCCAGCGGGTCCACCGTCCGGCCCCCCCAGCGGCCCTCCCTCGGGTCCACCGTCCGGCCCCCCAAGCGGTCCCCCCTCGGGTCCACCGTCTGGCCCTCCAAGCGGCCCTCCCTCGGGTCCACCATCCGGTCCCCCAAGCGGCCCCCCAAGCGCCCCTCCCTCGGGTCCACCATCCGGTCCTCCAAGCGGCCCCCCCTCGGGTCCACCATCCGGTCCCCCCAGCGGCCCTCCCTCGGGTCCACCGTCTGGCCCCCCCAGCGGTCCGCCTTCAGGACCTCCATCAGGGCCGCCAAGCCGACCCAGCGATCTTTGAGGTGTTTCCATGTCCGACGGATTTGCGATGGAGTTGTGTGGCACGCAAGGTTCGTACCAAATTGTTCCCGAAGGGATTGAAGCTATCGATTTGGAAGCGGTTGGTACGGCCATCGAAGCCGATGGATACCAGGTGGAGATTCGTTCCCGTCTTTGCTGGACCTTCTCTGGGCCGTCCGACCTCACCTTGTACCCCAGCGGGAAACTGATGGTACGAACCGAAGACAAGGACCTCGCCCGTCATGTTGCTCAGCGACACATCGAGGCCTGGGTTCAAGCGTGAGCGTGAGGCCATGCTTTCGGACGAACTCATCGCCCATCTCCACGGCAACGGCGTGGTGGCCTACCCGACGAGCACGCTTCCCGGTTTGGCCTGTTTGCCAACCCCGTCGGCCTTGGATGCCTTGTTTTCGCTCAAACAGCGCCCTGCCGATAAACCGGTCAGTTTGGGCGTCCTGTCCCTCGACCAAGCAAGCGAACTGGTGGATGTTCCCGAGGATGTTCGCAGACTCGAAGAAGCGTTTCCAAAAGGTGGTTTCACGTTCATCTTGAACGCACGCACCCCGCTGGATGCACGTCTGGGAGGTCAACGAGTTGCCGTACGGTGCCTTGCCCATCCTGCGGCTCGAGCATTGGTGGAATCGGTGGGACCTATCACGGCCACCAGCGCCAACGAATCGGGCGAGGTTCCCGAAGCTTCCGCTGAGGAAGCAGGTCGTGGATTGGGGCTTCCATCCCACGCCATCGTGCCGGGGGCATGCCCGGGAGGTTTGGGTAGCACCATCCTCAGCGTGACGCACGAAGACCACGGGTTGGAGGTAACTGTTATGAGAGAGGGCGTTGTACCTTCGCACAGCGTGGTTGAATGGTGGAAGAATCGCAACTGAAGTATTGGCGGGATGCAGGCCACGTCGCCCGTCGTACCCTCGAAGCGATGAAACTCGAATTGCAGCCCGGCAAGACCTTTCACGAGGTCATCGAATCCGCCGAACGCTTCATCCACCGTCACGGTGGAAAACCAGCGTTTCCCGGGACCATCGCCGTGAACGATCTCGCCGCCCACTTCACCTCCAATCACATGGTGGAAGGGGTCGAAGGTTGGGACGGCGAGATGGTCTTGCAAAAGGGCGATTTGGTGAAAATTGATTTCGGCGTCCACATCAAAGGCCACATTGGCGACAACGCGTTGACCGTCGAAATCGGAAACGGCAACGAACACACCGAACAGATCAAAGCGGCCAAGGAAGCACGTGACGCCGCCGTCGAGATGCTCCATCCCGGCACACCGTGGTACAAAGTCGGTCAGGCAGCCGCTCAACCCTCCCTCGATGCAGGGTTTCAACCCATCCGGAACCTTTGCGGCCACCAGCTCAAGCCCTGGGAACTCCATGCAGGTGTGAGCGTTCCTTCCTACGCCTGCGGCAAGGACCACCAGGGGTTCAAGGGCGTGGTCGAAGAGGGTGGCGTGTACGCTATTGAACCCTTCAACACCACCGGGGACTCAGGCCTCATCGAGAACATTGGTCGCCCGCATTCTTCCAATATCTACCGAGTCACCGGCCTGACGACCAGTCGCAAAGCCAGAGCCAAAGGCCAACTCAAACCGCTTGGTGCACAAATGGCACGCAACCTCGAGGAGCGCTATTCCACGCTCCCCTTCGCCGAGCGATGGGCGTTTCCTATGCTCAAGAAACCCTTCCCGGATGCCGATGAAGAAAGCCTACAGAGCAAGTGGAACGCCTTGGTCAAGAAGTTGATCAGCATCCGTTTCCTTGAGACGTACCACGTTCTTCGATGCAGGGACGGCGGCAACATTGCCCAGTTCGAGCACACCGTCCACGTGACTTCCGGCGGCCCCGAGATCCTCACCGTCGAGTGAAGGATTGGAAATTGGGTCAAAAACGCATATAAACTGGCTTCAACTACGAATCCATGAACAGGGCTGTTGTAGTTCTCGTTGAGTGCATCCCATCCCCTCTCGGTTTCTCTCACCCTGTTCACCCCCATTCCACCCATCAGCGCAAGCGCTGAATGTTACAATGCCGACCAGAATGTAATTTACAAACAGGTTGCACCACTGGTTGGCGCGTATCATCGGCAAAAATAACATGCCTTTTTTCGCCGAAAAAGGCACATTTCACGCGCGGGACCGATGAAAAAAGACAGTATGGTTTAATATGACGACGGGCATAGGCGCGGTACCCCCGAATGGGGAAGGAGGACAAAAATATGCAAAACGAAAACCGAAATGATGAGGCTGTCAGCCCCGTTATTGCTACCATCTTGATGGTGGCAATCACTGTGGTGTTGGCTGGTGTGCTGTACGTGTGGGCTAGCTCCCTCGCAGAAG
>JBMZJQ010000011.1:0-45916 GCA_049617635.1 Candidatus Poseidonia sp. | reverse complement strand
CTTCGGCCTCTTCCTCAGCCTCTTCTTCGGCCTCTTCCTCAGCCTCTTCTTCGGCTTCGTCTTCAGCGTCATCCTCGTCTTCCTCTTCGTCGCGATCTGCGTCGGGGTCGAGCATTTCGATCACCGTGTCCTCGGCGGTTTCTTTGGCCACTTCAGCGGCTGCAGCCACAGCGGCTTCTTCGGCCTTGGCAAGAATCTCTTCTTCGCCCATGCGCTCGGAGGAAGCTTCCTTGAGAATCATGGCTGCGGTGGCTGCCATTGATGCATCCACATACGGGGCGGCCCTGTAGACGTATTGGGCGTAGAGGCCAAGAGAACCGAGAATCGCGCCGGAGGCCATGACCCAGCCGCTGTTGTTTCGCTGGAGGTCGTCTGGATTGATGTTCGTCTCCGTTCCCGTTTCGAGGATGGTGATGCCTTGTAGTCCGTGAAAGTAGGTGTTGCTGAACACTTCAATGACGGCCCAAACGGCGTAGAGAATCATCAGCATTGAACCTGCACTCATCCATGAACGGTTGGAAAGAATGAACGCCATGAGTGGGTTAGGAGTTGCTTCGGCGGGTGCGTGTTCATCAGACATGGAACGACCTCTTGTGTTCCGAGGTCGGGGGTTTTCCTCTTAAAGGATGCCCCATTATCTTCCTAAATTCTCCATTCTGTCACCCGTTCTGGATGAACATCAGCGGCGCGATTTTTTCTTGCCTTGTTGCTTCCGCCCCTGCCGTTGGTTTCGTCCTTGTCGGTCATCGTACCAGAAGCGATTGGGCGTCTCCATGCCCTCCGGCATGTCGTCAAAAGATTCGATGGTCAGACGCAACCCCCCGAGTTCATTTTGCAGTTGCTTGACGTTTTCTCCACCCCTTCCCACCAACGTGGAAATCATGTTCGATGGGGCGTAGATGACAGCGGAGGCATCGCCCGTGAAGCGTACTTGACATTCAACCCCAACCCACTGGCGAACGGTGGAGACGATCATGTCCTTGGCCATCGCCTTGACCGGCGACATGTCGGACGATCGGCCTTCAATCGGGACAACAGCGATTTCTGAGCCGAAGGCGAACATTTCGTGGGTGAGTTTTCCACTTGGGAATTCAACGACTTCAATGACCGGGCGGGCCAATTCTTCCTGCATTCCCGTTGGGGGTTTGACGGTCATTCGTAGTTCCAACACCTGTTGTATGGCCCCGGACTCGACGTGGAGAATGGTGTCAAGCACCTGGCTAACAAGGCCCAATTCCACCTTTCCAATCAGTCGTTGGATGGCCTCCAGCGCCGAATTTGCGTGGGTCACGCCGAGCAGTCCCACGCCGGCCAACCTCACATCGGCGAAGATCTCGAAATCCCTTGCTCGGCGAACCTCGTCGAAGATGACAAAGTCCGGACGCACCAGGAAAATGATCTCGGCGGTCTTCTCAAGGTCGCCCTCCAAGGGCGCATATTGCGTGATTCGGTCGGCCAGTTGAAGGTCGCGAGGGGCCTCCATCGTTTTCACCATGGCGCCAACATCCGTGTCGAGGTATTCGGCAATGGCCTGAGCCAGTGTGGTCTTACCTGAACCAGGCCGTCCGCAGATGAACACCCCTCGGTGGTGGTTTCGTAGGCGTTCAATCAACCGCTGGTCGAGGTCATAATCGCCAAGACTCAACTTTGCAACAGGGCGTACGACGGTGATTTCACGTGCGTCCGAAAAAGGCGGCCACGCCGACGTGATGCGCAAATCACCGAGTTGAATCACGCGGCAGCCTTTGCGGTCGATTTCCAGGAAACAATCGCTGCGACCCCGATGTTCTTCCACGACGGTCATCAAATCCTCTTCAAGTTGCTCAAGTTGAAGGGTGTCCCACAACGTTGCATCGCCTTCAACCTCTGTGAGTTTGAGTGACCCGATGGTGCCTTGCTTCACCCTTGGAGGACAATCGGCTTTGAGAAAAACCGTGTGGACGTCCTCGCCTAGCAGGGACTCGAGATGCGAGGGGAGCGGAGGGTGGTCGCCGTGGGTTGCCATCGCTCAATTGTCACCGCCGCCGGCCTTTGACACTTCGCTTGAAGGAAGGGTCAGGCGCCGTTGGGTTGCATCATGAATCCGGTCAGCCAAAAGGAACCAATAAACGACAACGACAGCACGTAGGCGCCCACGGTCGGGAAGGCCCATACGGAAATGGATAGTTGAGCGAACACCACGATGCTCACCACCACAGCCAACATGGTCCACGGTCCACTACCGGTCAAATGGAGCGAGCTGAACGCGGCTTCCCGTTCGGATAGCGCCCAAACAAGGCCAGTCAAGGAGCAAAGCGCGATGAGGGTCAACATACCGTCCATCATGGTTCCTTGCAGATACCAAACGCCTAGAGCGGCCACGAGGCTGGCGGCGAGCATGCGTTGGACGACGGTGATGTCAAGGCCCATACGCTACGCCAGTCGCATGGGATTCTTCAAATCTCGCAAGGGTGTAGATGCGAAGGGGTGCATGTTCACCCGTTGGTGTGCATCCACTGGCTCTGGTCGAGCAGTTCGTGAACAGGGGGGTTCACCGCAGGCTGGCCCGACTTTACCATGTCAAGGAACGCTCGCCATTCCTCCTCAAGTGCTTGGCCTGCGTATTCCTCCATCACCGGGTCTTGGTCGTCGTCATCCTTGGGCCTCCAAACCAACTGACCGCTTCCAAAATCCAAGGAGGCATCCACGGACGGGGATTGGACGGCCACCGCTCGAATTTCGTCGTCTGCACCCCATGCCACGTCGACAATGGCCATGCGACCGGACGCATCGGCCAACCGAAGCAACACGGCATCGGATTGGCGGTCAATGAACACGACGTCCATGTCCATCAACGGTTGGTCAAGCAACCAGGAAACGGCGTCCAAGCCATGAACGGCAAGCGTGGTCAGCGCATCCAAATCCTCCGGCCATGGGCGTTGTGTTCTACGAACGTACGCGACGGTTTCGATCTGAGAGACGGCGTTGTCTTCAATGGCGGATTTGATTCGCCTCAGGCCCGGGTGATGGCGCAGCAAATAGCCCACCAGCATCACGGCGTTCTTCGGCAGGTTCTCCAGCATGGCATGGGTCGCTTGATGGTCATCGCTTAGCGGCTTTTCAACGAGCACCGGTATGTCGGCTTCGAGGGCTTGGCTCAGCAAGTCGAGGTGGCTTTCTGGGGGCGTTACCAAGGCCACGGCGTCCAGCGTTTCCTCCGCAAGAAGGTCGTCGATGTGGGTGTACACTGCATCCACCGACAACCCAGCGAGTTGGGTTGGGTCGACATCGCAAACAGAAATGCGTTGCACGACGCCTTCATCGAGCAATTTCATGAGCACGTTCAGATGATTTTTACCCCAACGGCCGCAGCCAACCAATCCAATGGAAAACATCGTTGATTCGCCTCACCTATACAGGTCTGTTTTCCCCTTTCGGTCATCATTGAAGAGGTTTCATGTCGTTCAACCTGTCAGGAACGGGGAGGCCACAACGCCCGCAATCAGCAGCATGGATACGCCGATGGCCGCGTCGATGCGCTGCCACGCCGTAGGACTGGTGAGCCATTTCGAGAGCGTGCGTGCGCCGTAACCCAACGCGAAGAAAAACAGGCACGAGGCGGTAGCGGCGCCTGCCGTAAAGGCAACGAGATCGTTGCCGACAAACGTTGTGGATGCGCTGCCTATCAACAGCAACGTGTCAAGATACACGTGGGGATTCAACAATGTAAATCCAAGCGTCGCCATCAAGGTCGGGCCAAGAGGCTCAACGAGATCGTCGTTGATTACGAGGCCCTGCGGCGTCAATGCGGAACGGAAACGAAGCAGTGCGTATCCGGCGATGAACGTGGCGGCGAACAACGTCAAGGGTTTCTCAATCCATGCAGCGTTCTCCATCAATGCGCCTATGCCAAGCACGCCGCACAAAATCAAGAGGGTGTCGCACAGCGAACAAACCAAACACACGGCGAACACGTGCGAGCGTTGGAGTCCTTGACGGAGAACAAACACGTTTTGTGGCCCGATGGCAAGAATCAATCCCAAACTGAGACCAAATCCAGCAAGTCCGGCCGTCGCTGCGCCCATTGGCTCGCCTCAAGCTTCGTCCGACTCAACCCTATCGCTCTCGCCGCTCTCGGCAGACGATACTTCGCCGTCGTCTTCAGCATCGCGTTCGCCCTCGTCAGAAACCGCAACGTCTTCGCCGTAGTAGTCGTACCTGTACGCTGAACTGTGGGGGATGGTCAGGCTTGCCGTTTCTTCCATGGTGGTCAAGTTCGTCACCGTGACGCCTGCAGAGGAAATCGCGTAGATGAAATCGCCCATGAAAATGGAACGACGGATGTTTCGGTCGTCCCACCAGCGTTGCTGATCGTCATCGCCATCGTAAAGCGACGAATGATTCACTTCACCGTAAACATCGAGCGTTCCTTCTGTTTCGTTGACCTCAACGAGAACCAATTTTGAGATGTACTCGTACCTGTAGTGGTAACGACCGTTTTCATACCAGTCGACGCTGCGGTAGGTGGACAATGGAACGGCCAGCAACTCCTTGGGAGCCCAGTACTGGAAGGCTTTGTGCTCGTAATTGGCTTCGGACCACGACCACCACCACATGTGCTCGTTTTCTTTGGCCACCGGAGAAAGGCGAAGCACGTTTGCCTGTTGCGGGTCGGTGGGGTCGCTGATGTCAAACAGCGAGAGTTGAGTGCCTGCCCAATCGAGGCCGGTGCCGTCTTCGTTGGCCGGGCCAAATCCAATGGTCAGCAGGTTGTCCCTTGAGAGTGGATGGATGTAGGTGGAGACGCCGGGCACCTTGAGTTCACCCAGGATGGTGGGGTTGGTCTCGTCCGACACATCGATGACCCACAGGGGATCGATTTGCTCAAAGGTCACGATGTAGGCGCGGTCACCATCAAAGCGAGCGCTCCAAATCCGTTCACCGGGAGCGATGCCGTCCACCTTCCCGGCCTCAACGAGGATTTGCTGGTCGGTTTCAACATCAACAGAGCGAACGAGCGTCACCAGTTGAGAGGACATCGGTTCAGGATTATCCATCCACCAGCGGTTCCACTGACCGGTGGTCGTCGCCACGCGCAGGACGCCTTCGTATTCGGAAAGGGCGAACTGGTTGATGACCGTGCCGTTGACACGGCCAGAGCCGGTGTACAGCGTTGCATCGGGTGAACTGATGTCAAACGTGTGAAGGTTGGTCATCTCATCCATGCCGTCGTTGTCCCAGAAC
Organism: Candidatus Poseidonia sp.; assembly: GCA_049617635.1. Classification (GTDB taxonomy): domain Archaea; phylum Thermoplasmatota; class Poseidoniia; order Poseidoniales; family Poseidoniaceae; genus Poseidonia. The sequence goes on along the minus strand of JBMZJQ010000011.1, from coordinate 40,693 downwards.
CACCACCAGTCGAAGGACGATTCCGACAACACCAGCACATCGGCTGAAGCGTAAACCTGCGGATAGTTTCCGACCACATGGTCAACTTCGTAGTCGAACGTTGGTGATGCGAGGTCCAGAGAGAAGATGCTGGAGATGCCTCGGTTCATGCCGTCTTCTGGCGCAACAAATTCTCGACAGGCGTTCTCGCTCATTCGGTGTGTGGAAACTTCGCCGTTGCTGTACTCGTACACCTGCGGGATGAGGTCTGCAAGGGTCAACCGAGCCAAGACTTCGGCGTTGTTTTGCATGGTCTGCCAGGCAACCTTCTCGCGGATTTCCAAGCGCAGCGGGTCGTCGTAATCCAGGTTCCAGTATCCATTGGGGAGATTCAACCACGACTGCAATCCTTGGACGTCCATCCATGCGTGGGTCACGGTTCGTACCGTTCCGCTGACTTCACGAGCCGTGATGTAACTCCCTTCGATAAACAACTCTCTCACGACGTCCGGTTGCGTGCGGTCGCTGATGTCAAGCACCGTGAATTTGGTGAGGCTGTTGGTTCGCCAGGAGCCGTATCGCTCGTCCCAACCCATCGCATCGACGACGGGGTGGCTGCTGGAAATGGTCCATGGGTTGAGATTGGAGATCACCACCAAACGGTCGCCATCGAGCATCATCGCCACCGGTGAGCCGGACAGCGTCATGTTCGAGGCGGCTTCAAGCTCACCGAACTCTGGAACACCAAAGATATGGAGGCGCTGACCCTGAAGGTAGTAGATGTGATAGCCGTCGGTTTTGACAAAGTCGGCCTCATCAACGCCAGTCTCTTGGTTGTTGGTTCCCGAAAAATCCTCACCTTCGACGCGCGTAGGAGCAGACTTGGTTTGGCCGCCGTTGGCTGAACCATCGCTCGCGCTGGCGTCGTCCATGGCCATTTCTGCGTCCTCGAGCCACATGCCACCGCCGTAGTAGTACTGCTCGGCCACGGCCTGCAACAGGAGGGTCCGGTATTCTTCTTCCAGCGATTGCTTGAGGGCTTGTTCCAGGTCATCGCAATCGTCGTAGGCGTACAGTTGTGGGCTGGAGATTGTGCGAGAAGGCCCGGTCATCCAGTCGTCAGGGAGGATGACATCAGGGACTTCGACGTCGCCTTCGTAAGAGAGACAACCCGACATGAGCATGCTCATCACGAGTGCAACGGCCACGATTTTTGTTCGTTCCATGGTATCGCTTAGGCGTGCACTTCATATTAACGAGTTGGTAAATTGGTTTTACATCGCTCGCCTATTGGGGCAGGGTCTTGCTAATGGCGAGTTGTTCAAGGCCCAAACCCGAAACTTTCCACTGTTTGGCCCTTTTTCCACCACCTTGTTCGATGAGTTGGTTTGCTTGAAGTTCGCGGATGTGATGGCTCAGTAACTGGCGAGAGATGGCGAGTTTCTCTCGGAGTTCCTTTCCCGTCGTCCCCAATTGTCCGCTCTCGGCGAGAACCTCCAAGATCGCCAACCTGGTGCCAGAAAGGGGGTTTTGAAACCGCGCCCGGTCTTGGTTGGAAAGAAGGGAGGAGGCATACCTGCGGTGTTTCCCGTCTTTCCACGAGAAGATGCTGCCTTCGGATTCGAGGTTGTGTGTATGGTAAGCCGTTACACCATTGGCCAAGCCCAAGCCGTCCCGCAACGCAGAGAAATGAATGCCAGCGTTGGCTTCGATGTACCCGAGAATGCGTCCCTTAGTGAGGTCGTCCTCTCGGTGGACGCGACGCCTCGCCAACATGGGCGCCACGAGCGCGACCAGCAACACCACTCGGATGAATTCAAACAACACGCCCGAGATGAACAGGACGGTGAGGCCGCCCAAACTCCCGTTGAGGATGAAATTGGGCGATTGTGAAGGGGCGACGGGCGATGTTTGCTCGCTGTCTTCCGCCGGTAGCGATTCTTCTCGTGTCACCGATGCATCGCCGTCACTTTCTGCGTCGTCACTTTCAGATTCGCCACTGCTCTCTTCTGCTCCAGCGAGGTCAAACTCAGCACCAGGAGCAGGTTCGGTATCCGAGCCTTCGTAGGAATCGCTCTGCACACCGCACGTACCGTAAACAGCACCGGAGAGAAACACCAGCACCAGCAGGCGCGTCAGCAGAACACCTCGCATACCCTGTGAGGCGGGGTTGTCAATTATCAGGGCCGTGGTAAAATGCTTTGACACTCAAAGCGGGAGCATGCCTTGCTGGTAAGCGACGCCCAGCCCGGCAGCAACAACCACGACAAGGATGAGGAGAAGTCGACCTTTTCGCTTCTTTTTCGGGGCGGGGGTTGCCTCAAGGGTCGGGGCAACAACCGCCAATTCGGGCAAAGGCAACCCCGGAAGAGGCAAGGGGGGGCCTGGTAGACCGGGGAGAAGAGGGCCTTCATCCGCTTCAATTTGGACACGGTCGGGATACAATTCGTCAAGGTCGGCGAGGCCGGGTGCCTCAGGGATGGGCCCGAGAACATCGTTCCAAACGGCTTCGAGGCTTTCGCCCGAAACGGGCTTTTGCAGCCAAGCGACCGCCCCGGCTGAGAAGGTGGCGTTTCGAGCAAGGTCCGCCATTCTAGCTGGAGCGATGAAAACAATTCGCCCCTCGCCGCCGTGCTCCCGCATCTCAAGGGCGGCGAGATGGCCGTCGAGGGAGGGGAGGTCGAGGGAAAGCACCACCAGTTCAGGGTCGAGACGAATGTATTCGTCGACGGCTTGGTCCCCGTCCTCACACACATGGACCACGAAATTACGCGTTTTGAACAGGTTGGAAAGCCGCATGGTGGACATGGGGTTGTTGTCAACGATGAGGGCGGTTGGTGCCGCCTCGTCATCAACTTGCGTGACCAATCCCATGCCTATCGAGGCAATGCAACGGGTGCTGGCTCATCAATCAACCGCTATTCTTCTTCCTGTGGCGGTGAACTTGAGAGGTCCTCGACGGGGCCGTCTCGCGGTTGTGTGAAGGTTTCTCGGACGACGTCGCTTTGCGCTTGCTCTTCGTCGCGAGCGCGCTTGGCTTCCGGTGCTTTGGTGAAGAACATTTGCAGTTCACTGATCACGGCTCGCAGCATCTGCGTTTCTTGGTCGCTCAAGTTGCCTTGGGTCTTTTTCTGGAACATTCTCAGCACCTCAATGCCTTCTCTTGCTTCCATCAGGTTGTAGTGAACCTGTCCTTCGTGGTCGGGAAGGTACCCCATGTGCAACATGGTTGAACGCTGAAGCATTTGCACCACTTGGAAAAACCTCGCAGCGTCCTCATCGGCGAACATATCGGCCATGCACAGAGGTGGCGGCGGGGGTTTTTCTTCCCTGCGCTCACTCAAACAACTGATCCAAAAGCCATTGCGGGTTGAATTGAAGCAGGTCTCCGTATTCTTGGCCCACGCCAGCAAACACGATCGGTCGCCCCGTAGCATAGGCAATAGAAAGCCCAGCACCGCCCTTGGCATCGGTGTCCATCTTGGTCAGGACGGCCCCGTCAAATCGCATGATGTCCTGGAACATTTTTGCTTGTTCGACGGCGTCGTTTCCGGCCAATGAATCGCCCACGAACAACGTCAGGTGCGGGTTCGTGACCTTGCGAACCTTGTTCAATTCGTTCATCAGGTTGGTTTTGTTTTGCATGCGCCCAGCCGTATCGACCAGCACCACATCGATGCCTTTTGCCTTCGCCGAATCGATGGCGTCACGTGCGATGGCGGCCGAATCCCCGCCGCGCTGGCTGGAAACACAACGGATACCGAGTCGTTCGCAGTGCGACTCCAGTTGTTGAATCGCCCCCGCTCGGAAGGTGTCCCCCGCTGCAGCGATAACCGAATGGCCGTTGTTGAGCAGGCGCTGTGCGATTTTTGCAGCCGTGGTGGTTTTGCCCGTGCCGTTAACCCCCACCAGCATGATGACCACAGGCACATCGCCTTGGTCCAGGAATCCTTGTACGGTTGCGTCGAAATCCCAGTAGCCGGCCTCAAGCAAGGCGTGCAGCGCACGCTTCAACGCCGCTTCGAGCACTTTCGAAAGTTCGGCACCTTTGCGCAATCGAGCCCCGACAAGAGCGTGACGAAGGCTGTCGATGATGGCACTGGTGGCTTGCTGGGAAATATCGGATTCCAATAACACCCATTCCAATTCCTCGAGAAGATTGTCAAGGGCTTCGCCGGGCTTGATGATGCGCCCTCCTTCGGCGACCACACCGCCACCGAGGTCAACATCGATGGTGGCCCCGCCTTCGACCTCGATGGAGGCGGCTTTGGATGAGCCGCGAGGCGCCTGTTGAACTTCGACCAGTTGCCGCCCGGTGGTGGTTCGCATCATGGCCAAATCCACTTTGGAGCCTTGAGGGCGAGCGACTTCAACGGCCCCTCGACGTTTCATGGCCTTCTTCGCCTTGGCTTCCTGGCGTTCTTGTTCTCGTTGTTGCCGTTCCAGCAACTTGCGTTCTTTCTTGGTGAGGTGGGCGGTCGACATCGGTTCGTCGTCGTCCCAGGTTTCCCAATCGTCGTCCGTTTCTTCAACCGCCTCGACAGGTTCGTGTTCGGGCAAGTCATCAAGGTCGTCCCACTCGTCGTCGGTTGAAGCCTCAACCATCGGCGGTTCAGGCACAGGAACGATGGTTTCGGCTTCAGGAGAAGAGGCTTCTACCGAAAGCGCATCGCCGTCGGCCTCATCGGCCACTTCATGAATGCGTTTTCGGAATTTATCGAACAACCCCATGGCACTCCCTCAATCGTCGAGTGTGAGGTCGTTACCAAACATGCCTCGTTTTCGTTGCCGGCGCGGAGAAGGATGGGTGGACTCCTCTTCCGCGGCTGGAGGTGCTTCGGCCGGTGGTGGTGTTGGAACGGCCTGCTTCATCTGCTCGGCGAGCCCGTTGAAGGTTTGCGCCGCCTTGGCGAGAGAGGTTTCGGTGATATCGGATTGTTGCTTCAATTCATCGCGAAGATGTTGAATGTCTTGACGGCGCTCTTCGGTGATCGTCTTGGCCTCGCTCCAAGGCCGTTCGCCAAACACTCCTGAGCCCAAATCAACCAGCGCCACGCCTTCTTCTTCGCCCTGATGGCGGTAGGGGAGGCTCACGCCGGAACCGATGGGGAGATGGGTCGAAATGCTCGAGCCGGATTCATGGGCCAGCAACGTGTTGAGGACGGTTTCGGTGATGTTGTGTTCGGCCAAGACCGCGTCAACTTGTTCAATGCGCATGTTGATTTCTTCCAAGCGCTTTCGCAACCCTTCAACCTCTTGGGCCAAACGTTGCAATTCGGTTCGGTCAACCATGCCGTTCACCCTTCCGAACCCTTCGGGGTTGAAGAAGGCCGCGACGCCGTTCACTCTTCTTCGGCTTGCGGTGCAATCGTGCCACCTTGAGCAGCAATCTGCTCACGGAAATGGTGGAGCACTGCCGGCTCAGTGGACGTTCGGGGGTCGATTTCAGAAACGCTTGCGATGTTGACGGTGCGTCGCTTAATGCGGTGACGTGAGCCGAGGATGGAAAAGGCATAATCTGTCGCTGCATCGGCGTCTTCAGCAGGAATATCGTAGGTAAACGGCTGTCGTTGGGAGCCAAAGGGCGCTGTTCCACTCACTCGGTAGGCCTTCATCGGGGTGGCCGACTTGCCATTCATCCTTAAACGCGCTGGCGCGTCCCTCGCTGAACAAGGCACCGATAGATTGAGGCAAAAACCAACCTTGGTCGTGACATGCGGCGAGCGGGATTGATGCTTCTCGTGTTGCTGGCGCCGCTGGTCTCTGGGCTCCACGTCCCACCGCCCTCCCTTTCGCCGAGTACGTTGCCGTTTGACGGTCAGGAGCGGTTGCTGGTGCTCGACGAAGGCTACTGGACCTCGGCCCATTGGGCGGTGCTCGTTGAACACGGCCTCCAACCGCTTCGTTCCGTTTCTCCAACGGCGTTGTTGGTCTGGGGCGACGGGCCGCCTCCTCATTCCGTCAATGCGAAGGAGGTGGTGTTTGACGATGCGAAGTACCTGCACCCGCTGGACGCCATCGGGCCAGAACAACGAATGGTCAAGGTGGTGTTTGAACCAAGACTGCCTTCCTCCGCCACGCATCAATTGCAGAACCGTATCCTCGCCATGGGCGGACTGGTGGAGGGGGTTGAGGTGGGTGTTGGGTCCCTGCCCGGTTACGCCACGGTTGCCCTGCCGGATGTCGCTCTTGTCGACCGTCTGCTTGACCTGCCGGGCGTCTTGTGGATTGAACCGGTGCTCCCTGCCAAGGCTCGTAACGGCCCTTCCTCTTCCTCAATCCAAAACGGCGACATCGTCACTGAACCCTTCTGGGCCTACGGAATCAACGGGTCAGGTGTCGTCTTGGGGGTCGCCGATAGCGGCATTGATGCAGACCATGCCTGCTTCCGAAATGCCACAAACGGCACCTCGCCTCATGCTGAACAAGAGGCAGCGTTTCCGGCGGTCGGGGCCTTTGGTGAAGAACATCGAAAAATCCTCTATCTCAACACAACCATCGACGACAACGACACGCCCGGAGACAGCGACTACCGTCACGGCACCCACGTCATCGGTTCGCTTGCCTGTCACGACGTGTTTGCCTACCGCAACGGAGAGGGGCCGAACAACGGAACATCGTTGGCTCACGGTGCCAAACTGGTGATTCAAGACATCGTCTCGTCCGAAGGTTGGCAGCCTCCTGCCGTCGACGAATTGCTTTGGGAGGCTTCGGCTCACGGGGCGGTGATCCATTCCAATTCTTGGGGTGACGACACCACGGCGTACACGGAACGCACGGGACGGTTTGACGGATATGCACGTGCCATGCCGTGGTCGTTGGCGCTGATCGCTCCTGGAAATTCGGGAGAAGGGGTCTTGGAGCCCGCCAACGGAAGGAACGTTGTCGCCATCAGTGCATCATCGAACCATGCTGAGCCGGAGCGATGGGGTGCAACCTCGTACGGCCCCACCGAAGCGGGGACGGACGGGATTTTCTTGTTGGCTCCGGGAGCCTCAGTGTCCTCGGCCGCGGCGGATGGGTTTTGGAACACCAACAACAACAACCTGCGAACATCTTCGGGGACCAGCATGGCCACGCCCCTCGCTGCCGGAGCGACGGGCCTCATCCAGCAACTGTACGAAGAAGGGTGGATTGTCGGGCCCCGCGAAGCGCTCCAACCCACCCTGGTTGACCAACCCGCTTGGGTTGAGGAAGAGGTCGTCGACACTTATCTTCTCGGGAGCGGTTTCACGCCTTCTGGCCCGCTGCTGCGCGCTTCGCTGGCACTGGCCGCAACACCGTTGAACGAAACGGTCCGTAACGGCGGCGCGGGTGGAGTTGACTTGCACAACCCCTACGACGGTTGGGGATTGCTCAACCTCAGTCGTTTGATCAACATCGATGACCTCGCCAACGGGTCCTCGCCTTCATCCTCGTTGTGGGTTCACGACAGTTACCGATTGGTTGACAGCGATGTTGGCACCTGGTTTGACGGTCATGCTTCGCAAACCAACAACCTCACCGCTTTTGCCCAACAGCCTTGGAATGGAGAAGGGGCTGCAGGTCCATTTTTGCAAACGAGTGATGTGTTTCGCCACCGATTCACACCCCAAGAGAACGAGCATGTTCGCATCCGTCTCGCCTTTCCAGCTCAACCCGAGCCGGCTCTTGTGGACGACCTGCAGCTCCGAGTGGTTCTCGAAGACGGTACTGTTTTGCTGCCCGACCGTCTTCAGGCGGACGGTTTGCCAACGCAATTTTATGCAACGGTGGCGGATTTGAACAACACCGAACAATTTCCTTCAACAAACGAAACCGTGGTGGGAATCGATGTGCCTGCCTCCTACCTCAACGGTTCATCGTGGTTTGATGTCAGCGTGGTGGCGCGCTATGTTCAGCCCGGTGGTGTGCCGGGTTCGGTTGGATTGGACGGAGATGCTGTCGGCTTTGCGCTCGTCATTCAGGGTGTTGACAGGGACTCGGCCGACCACCTCGACGGGGACGGGGATGGTGTGGCTAACATCGACGACCTCTGTCCACTCGAAGATGCGTCGCTGGCCGACGAAAATGGCGACGGCTGTCTTGATGATGACGATGATGACGGCGTCATCAACCCCCTTGATGTGTGCCCACTTGTCGATGCCTCAGGTTACGACGCCGATGCAGACGGTTGTTTGGATGACGGGGATGGAGACGGCGTGACCGACGACATCGATGAGTGTGAAACACCAGACCTCGCTTGGCCCGTGAACAGCACAGGATGCTATCCCTTGGACGACCCCCCAAGGCTGGCGATGACCGTTGTCCCTGAAAGCAACGGCTCCTTGGATGGAGTCATCAGCATCGAATGGACCATGGAGGACGATGATGGCGATGGAGCGCTTGTCGTGTTTGCATGGGTGCTTCAGGAACAGCCCAACATCACCTTGGTCGCTTGTTCACAAACCAGCATGCCCTCTGTGACGTATACCTGTTCGTGGGCCTTCCCGAACGACTTGCCTGCACTGTATCGGCGCGGTGAAGCCTACGATCTTCGAGCAACCATCGTGACGAACAATGCATCTCCAGCGGCCTTCAAGTCATCAACCGAACTTGAAATCGTCACCAATCGAACCATCCCGCTGCTCGAGATCGATGTCCCGAACGACACGCAACAGCCGAGCGGTGCCATCGACCTCCTTTCACTGGGCGTGCTCGGTTTGCTCATTGGGGTGGCGTTCATGCGGTTTTACCGCTCCAAGATACCTGCGAAGAGAGGTGAGAAACCGCCACCCCCGTTTAGCGCCGGCGCTGGCGAAGAAGAACGATAGGTGTGACATTAAAAATCAGTTACTGCGTTCCATTTTTTGATAAAATCGGCCCCAACATACGCCAAAATCGCGAGGTGAACCTTGAAGTCCAGTGCCATGCTCGGTTAACCATCCCACGTGGAAAAGGTGAACAAAATGAGCGACCGCCTGTATGTTGGAATTGACCTTGGAACCTATCAATCGACCATCGCCTCAAGCGCTGGCAAACTGCACACCGTTGAGACCGTCGTCGGTCGGCCAAAGGATCCCGTTGCTCGCAACTTCCTCGGCAAAGATGTCTTGTTTGGCGACGATGCTCTCAAGAACAAGCTCGCTTGCAACCTCTATCGCCCCATGGCGGCCGGTGTCACGCAAGACGACGAGGCCAATTTGGCCGCTGCCAAAGCCTTCGTTTCCCATCTGCTTGAGACCGTGGACCCCGAAGAATACGACGAGGTGCTTGGCGTCATTTGTTCGCCAAGCCACGTTTCCTTCACCGACAAGAGCAACCTTGTCGCCACCCTCCGTGGCCAAGTCAACGCCATCATGGTCGTGACCGAACCGTTCGCCACCGCTTACGGTATCGATGAAATCGCTGGCTCAATCGTCGTCGATATCGGCGCCGGTACCACCGACATCGCTCGTGTCTACGGAACCTTCCCCACCGATGAGGACCAAGTGACCATCACCGAAGCCGGCGACTGGTTGGACAACGAATTGATGGTGCTCATCCAAAAGAAGTACACGGGCGCCCAGGTGACCAAGGACATGGTTCGAAAGTGGAAGGAAGCTTCTTCCTACGTTGGTGGCGACACCCGCGAAGTGACGGTGGAGTTGTCCGTTGAAGGAAAGCGCCAAGTTGTTGATATCGGTGACTTGATTCAAGAAGCCTGTGAATTGATCATCCCTAAGATCGGGAACGCCATCAAGAAAATCGTTGCTGGTGCAGACCCCGAATACCAACAAGTCCTCCGCAACAACATCATTCTCTCCGGCGGCGGTTCCCTGATCGAAGGTTGTGCAGCACGCATTGCCAAAGAAATTGCCGACATCGGTGACGTCAAGGTCTGGTGCGTGGAAGACCCCATCAACTCCGTTGCAACGGGTGCTTTGAAGCTCGCCAGCGAAATGCCTGACGACATGTACACCGCCATCAACTGATTCGGCGTTCCAAACTGGGTGCGAAATACGCCCTCACGGGTCGATGACCTGCGGGAAGGTTCAAGTGTGGTAAATCTGCGATGCCGGTCGTATGGCCGTAGAGAGTTCATCACCGAGCGACAGTCGACGGGTAGGAAACTCGTCCAACGATGAGCGTGCTGCGCTCGAGGGTATGCTCAAGGGTTACCCGGTGGAACAACTCGTTGATGAGGTGCTGGTCGCCTGGGATGAATTGGGTCGACGCAACGACGAACTGGTTGCCGTCAAGCAGCGCCTGCGTGTGGTTGAACTGGACCTCGCTGAACGCCAAGACAACGTGGCTCCTGAGGTCGCTCGACTCGCTGAGGCTGAGCAAACGCTGAAGGATAACGACGCGAAAATCATCCACTTGGAACGAATGCTGGAGGACAGCAAAGCAGAACTGGCTGCGCAACAATCCTCCCTTTCCCATGAAGAGCGAAGTGCCATGGAAAACGAAGTTGCCCAACTTCGCGACCTCACCACACAACAAGACGAAGTGATCGGTGAAATGGAAGGTCGGATTTCACAAATGGTTGATGCGTTGGAAAAAGCAGCCGACGCCGGGCTGACCTCTGTAACGGCAGAGGAAGTCCGTTTGCTCAAGCAACAGGTGGACGAACGCCAACGCCAATTGGATGTTGAAAAGGCTGCATCGGAAGCTCTCGAGGAAGAGCGCCAGCGTCTGCGGGACATCGCTGACCGGTTGCGCGGCCTCCTCGATGCCCGAGACCGTCGACTCGGTGAGTTGGAAGAACAACTCGAGCGCGTGATGCAAGGACCTCGCTCTGTTTCTGCAGAACACGATTACCTCGTCGAACAAATTGAGGAATTGAAGCGCCGTCTGCTTGAACGAAATCGAGAGTATGAATCGCTTCGACGACGTGAGCGTCGCCTGCACAACGACGTGTTTGAACGCGACGAGCGTCTGCAACAAATGACCCTCACCATGACGGATTTGGAAGCCGCCCTTCAGGACCGCACCGCCGAATTGCGAGAATTGGAAGAACAGCGAAGTTCCATGGAGCACGAACTCCATTCCGCTCGACGCAGTGAACGAACCCGAGAGGTCGTTGGCCGTGTCTTTGCCGACTCGCTATCGCTGGTACGAAGCCACGAAAGTCGTGAGTTGAAGCGAGAGTTGTACGCCAACGCTCCCGATGTCGAACGAACGATCAAGGCCCCTTCCACTGAAGACATGGTCAAACTTGCAGAAGGCGACGAGGTTGAACTCGAGAAAGGGGAAACCGTGATTGAACAGGGAATGGAAGTGGACGGTGTTCGCCCACCTTCACCCGGAGGCACGGGTGACCCGGCGGTCTTCGATGAAGACGAAACCGAGTGATTCATGCTTTGCAGGCTTGAACCAATTCGGTCAGTCGTGTACGCAACTCATCCATTGAGGCTGCATCTTCCGTGATGGTTCCTGTGACAATCCAATGGGCACCAGCGCGTACAGCACGTTGCACGTCGGCGGCTGTCCGCAGACCGCCTCCCACGAGAAGGGTCAGGCCTTCCACGCCGGCGGCGCTTTGAATCAACGCCTCGGCGACAGGCGATGATGCTCCGCTGCCCGCCTCCAAATACAGGAGTGAAAAGCCGTACATCTTGGCGCACAGCGCATAAGCATGGACCAAGTCCGTGTCCTCAGGTTGAATCAGTTCCGCTGCTCCCACCTCGCCCACACGTCCTCCGGGAGCACACACGAGATAGCCTGTGGGCAGAGCTTCGACACCGAATTGCTTCAGATACGGTGCTCCGCGTACTTGTTCGCCGACAAGGAATTCTCGCTTGGTGGAGTTCATGAGCATCATGAACGTGATGGCGTCTGCAGCAGGCGAAAGCGCATGGGCTCCGCCCGGAAACAACACCACCGGGACGTCCCATCTCGACTCCTCGCCGTCCGGGTCTTGACTTGATGCGAACATGCGCAGTTCAAACGCTTCCTGAATGGCCTGGCAGGTCGCATGAACCACCGTGTCGGGTGTGTCGGTTGAGCCCCCGACGAAAATCATCTGCGAACCGCACTCCACCGCCAACATGGCTCGTTGTGCAGCGACGTCCGGCGATTGTTTGGCTGGGTCGATGAGCGTGATGTGGCGAGCGCCCGACGAGGTCTCGCAGACCTTCTCAAGAACGGTTCGGTCACCGACGTTCATGGCGCTCGGCCTGTGGTCAGCGGGGAAAGGGCATAGGGCTTGCGCCGTTGCGAAAGAAAGGGGAGTGTTCTCAAGGGTTCGTCCTCTCGGGGGGTCATGGGCGAAGGTGGGCCGTTTCGGCGATTGCTCGCCTACATGCGTCCGCACAGAGGCACGGTGAGATTAGCGGCCTTCTGTTCCATCCTGAACAAGATTTGGGACTTGGCCCCGCCATTGCTGATCGGTCTTGCCGTTGATGTGGTGGTGCTCAGGGAAGATTCGACCATGGCATCCTTTGGACTTGTTGACCCGTGGCACCAACTGGTTGCTCTTTCCGTTCTCACCTTCCTCATTTGGGGCCTCGAATCGTTGTTTGAATACTTCTACGGCGTGTTGTGGAGAAACCTTGCGCAAACCGTCCAGCACGAATTGCGCCTGGACACGTTCAACCATGTTCAACAACAAGGTATGGCGTGGTTTGACGAGCGTCAGAAAGGCGATATTCTCGCCATCCTTAACGACGACATCAACCAGTTGGAACGGTTCTTGGACAAGGGGGCCAACGATTTGTTGCAGGTCAGCACAACCGTCCTCGTCGTCGGCGCTGTCTTTCTTGCCATCTCGTGGCAGGTGGCACTCTTCGCCGTCTTGCCCATCCCCATCATCGTCTGGGGCTCCTTCCGATACCAGCGTAGTCTGGAGCCGAGGTATGCCAAGGTTCGGGCCGCAGCCGGGCAAATGAACGCCTTGCTGGAAAACGACCTTTCGGGCATGTCCACCGTTCAATCCTTCACCGCTGAAGCCAACGAATTGCGACGAGTTGAAGAGCTCAGCAACGTGTATCGGGAAGCCAATCGCGAGGCGATTCGCCTCTCCGCTGCCTTCACGCCGCTGATTCGCATGGCGATTTTGGTCGGCTTTACCGCTACGCTGCTATTGGGGGGCTGGATGACGTTGGAGGGGACCATGGCTGTCGGGGCCTATTCCGTGCTCGTGTTCATGACACAGCGGTTGCTTTGGCCGTTGACGCGCCTGGGCGAAACCTTCGATTTGTACCAGCGAGCCATGGCTTCTTCAACGCGAGTATTGGACGTGCTGGGGTCGCCCACCGAGCTTGTGCAAGGCGATGTTGCTCCCGAGCGCCCCGACATTGTTGCAAGCGATGTCGTGCTGGAAAACCTGACCTTCCAATACCCCGGGCGTGAACCGTTGTTCAACAACCTGTCCTTGACCTTCAAAGCAGGCACCACCACAGGAGTTGTGGGCTCGACGGGTGCTGGAAAAACCACGCTCGTCCGCCTCTTGCTTCGGTTTGCGGAACCCGCCCAAGGCGGTGTACGTTGGTGTGATTCGGCGATTGAAGACTGGGATTTGCATACCCTCCGTTCTTCAATCGCCTTGGTCGACCAGCACATCACCCTGTTCCCAACCACGATCCTGGAAAACATTCGCTACGGGAATCCACAAGCCTCGGATGAAGAGGTTCGGCAAGCAGCAGAAGTGGCCGAGGCTGTTGAATTTGTTGAAGCACTTCCCGACCGATGGGACACGCTTGTTGGTGAAGGGGGGCATCGCCTTTCCGGCGGACAGCGTCAACGCGTTGCCATTGCCCGCGCCGTCCTCAAAGACGCCCCGCTGTTGATTTTGGACGAGGCAACGTCGGCGGTTGACAACGAGACCGAGGCGGCTCTCCAACGAAGCATCCATCGCATTTCGCAAAATCGCACGACCGTGGTGATCGCCCATCGACTCTCAACGGTTCGCAACGCCGACCGCATCCTCGTTTTGGAAGACGGTGTCGTGGTCGAGGACGGCGCCCACGAAGTCTTGCTCGGGATGAATGGGGTGTATGCACGACTTTGGGCTGTGCAAACGGGTGAGGTAAGAAACCGTTAAAATCACGGGCAAGAATGTTGCAAAAATACACCCATTTATATACTCAATCAATTGAATCGTCGTTTGAGAACCATGCTAACTGAAAAATTCTCGAAAACAACGAGCCTGCTTTTGATTGCCACACTCACCCTCGCGCTGGCCGGTACGGTCAGCGCTGAGATCGTGAACCCGGCGGAGAAATACGATGGTGAGCCACTGAAGTTGCTCACCTTCTTCTTGTTCTTCGTTGGTTACATCTCCATGGGTGCTGCCTTCGTCTTCTTCATGTCGGAGCGCAACAGCGTGGCGCCCCAATACCGAACGACCATGACCATCTCGGCCTTGATCGTCGGTATCGCCGCCTTCCACTACTACTACATGCGCGGCGTGTACACCGAACTCGGTGACGTTTCGGTCGAGTACCGCTACATGGACTGGATCATCACCGTCCCGTTGATGGCCCTCAAGTTCCCTTCCCTGGTCGGAAAGGACGCCATCACCGACGAGAAGTTCCTCGGAATGGGCTTCACCGGTGTTTGTTTCACCGGCGCCCTCATCATGATTGGATTCGGCTACCTCGGCGAAGCCGGTGTCCTCGGTGAAGTCATGGGTGCTTCCGCTGGCGGATGGGCTGGACTCATCCTCGGTGGTGTTGGCTGGCTCATGATCATCGTTGCAACCGGTACCCCTTGGTCCTCCGGTAAGGGCGTCGACAACAGCAAGATTGCTCCTGAACTCCTCTGGAGTGCCAACGCTCTGCGCTGGTTCATCGTGGTCGGCTGGATCATCTACCCCATCGGCTACCTCTGGTCCCCCGGTGCTGAACTCGGCCTCGGTGACGGCAACCAAGAACTCCTCGCTGTGTTCTACAACATTGCCGACATGATCAACAAGATCGGTTTCGGTATCGTTGCCTGGATGGGTGCTAAGAAGGCTACTGAAGCCTTGGCAGCCGCTGAGTGAAACCAACCGTACGGTTCTCCAACCACCCGCGGGGTGGCTTCGGCCACCCTGCACCGGTGGATTGGGTGTTGCGCTTGATGTGACGAAGCCTATAGGCGCCGTCCTCCTCGAAACACCATGGAAGTAGACCTGATTTTGGGCCTCGCCTCCGCCGGCCTCGTGCTCGGCGTGGTTGAAGGTATCAAACCGGGACCCTTGCTGACCATGGTGATTCGGGAAACGTTGAGCGGTGGACTTCGAGCCGGTCTTTGGACCGCTGCAGCCCCAGTGTTCTCCGACGGTCCGCTGATCCTTGTCAGCATCGTTGCGGCAGCGTGGATAGCGACCAACGCTTCGGTGTTGTTGGCCATCACCATCGCTGGAGCACTGTTTCTGGCGAAGATGGGGTGGGATTGCTTCCACATGGATATGCCCTCGCTCGATGGTGAAGGGACTGTCCCAACGGCTTCGTTTCTGCGTGGTATCACGACCAACCTGCTCAACCCCAACGTGTACGTGTTTTGGTTCTTGATCGGTGGGCCCCTCATGGCCTCCGTCGTGGACGAAGAGGTTCTCGCTCCCGTTGCATACGCCGTCTCGTTTCTTGTCAGCATCATCCTGACCAAAGCGACCATCGCCTACCTCATCCACCGAGCCAGTGAAGGCATTTCTCCGACGACTTACCGGCGCCTGCTGGCCGGTTGCGGTGTGGTGATGTTGGGGTTTTCAGCGTTCTACGTGCTCACTGCTGTTCGCCTTCTGAGCTGAATTCATTGAACGACGCAGTGCCGCTTCAAGCGACCAAGAAGGGGCCTTTCGATACCACATAGCCCCGAGCCAGCCCCAGGCCAGCGTGTACGTGAAGGTCACGGCACTTGCTGTGTTGAGCGTCCACTGGTGCTGTTCGTCAAGCGAAGCCAACCATACAAACGGAAGGAAGTGGGCGACGTACACCGTCAAGCTGCATCGGCCAAGGTCGGCTAAGAACGCCCAGCGCAATCGTTCCTGAGCAAGCAACCAAAACACCCCCACCCCCGTTGTGGCAGCGATTAAAAACGGGATGTTGGCGGGAAAGAAGGTGAGGGTTGCATTTCCTGTGGGTAGTGCCCAAACCGTTCCAGTCTGCAAGCTCCAAAGCAGGACGGCGAAGGAAATCAAGAAGCCAACAAGCGTGATTCGAGCGATGTTTTGCCGGCAGATGGTTGGCGTTTCGCTCGCAGCGATCATCGTTCCCAACGCTGCAAATGCGACCCATGGTATCAACGGATAGGTGCCGGTAAGAACGAGATGGGAAATCAGCACGAACAACGACCCTGTCTCCACCCGAACATCCCACTGTGAGGGTCCTCGATACGGTGTCAAGAGAACATAGACTGCGACGAAAGTTGCAGTAAACCAGATCCATTGGTGGAAGGCCGGTCGTTCGTTTTGCCATGGGGCGGCCCACCACGGTTGTGTGAGGGTCAACATCGCGAACAGCGACAAAACCCCGGGTGTCAACATATCGAACAGGTGTGGGGCGGAGACATTGACAAGCAACTGACAGAGAAACAAGAAACCGGCAAAACGCCAACGTTGCGACCAGGACAGGGTTCGGTGGTGCATGCCCCATCCAAACAGCGTGACGAAGAGCGGGGCCGCAAGGCCGCCAAGACCAGAGACGATGTAGGCGAGCAGGGAGGGGGTTGCATTCGCATCAAAGGGATTCCATGTGGCTGCAGCGTGAACCATCACCATCAACAGCACGGCCATGCCCCGTAGTGCATCGATGTGCACGAGGCGTTCGTGTTTCACCATGGCCCGCCCTCATCGTTGGTTGAGGACATGTTCAACCGCATTGCGGAACAGTTGGAGGCCTTCGCCCTCCCACCCGTCAAGTCCGTCCCCATGAGACGGGGTGGCATCGTGCGTGTGATTTGGATGCAGCCAACGGGCATAGATGGCTTCTGGGTGGGGCATCAACCCGAAGACCAACCCGGTGGCATCGCAAATGCCGGCGATGTTGCGCATGCTTCCGTTTGGACTCACAGGGTACGGCAAGGGCTCGTCCGTCACACCCTGGCCGATTGGTGTCGATGGGTCAACGTAGCGAACCGTGAGTTGGTGTTGGGCTGCAAGGCGGTCAAGGTCGTTTTGTGATGGCATCACGTACTTGCCTTCGCCGTGGCGCACAGGACACTCCATTCGTGTCATGCCTTTGGTCCAAATGCACGGGCTGTCGGGATCAAATTCCAACGTCACCCACCGATCTTCGTAACGCCCGCTGTCGTTGAGGGTTAAACTGCCCCGCTGCACAAAGTCCGGTGATTGCCCCGCTTCCGGACCGGGCAACAGGCCCGTTTTGACAAGCACCTGAAAACCGTTGCAAATACCAATGATGGGTTTACCTGCGTCCACGAAAGCACGCAGGGCGTCCCGCATCGCAAATCGCATTCTGTTCCCCAGCAAGCGACCGCTTCCAAGGTGGTCGCCAAACGAAAATCCGCCGGGAACTGCGAGAATATCAAACGATTCGAGGCTGTGATCGCCGGAAATAAACCGATTGACGTGAACCCGTTCGGCTGTGGCTCCCACCAGTTCAAACACGGCCTTGGTTTCATGATCGCAATTGATGCCGAACCCGAACAGCACGGCCACCTTTGGTTGCATCAGGCAACACCTCCTGTCATGTCCAGGGTGCCTTTCCATGCCGTGACCATGCGATCAACCTCGCCGGAGATCAAGACATCGTCGCCGTCAACAACGGTCAGTCGTGCTTCGGCTTCAACCGAGCCAAGGACGGTGGTTGGATGGCCTTTCATGGCGTTGAGGAAGGAGGCTTCGTGCTCGGGTGCGACGGCCACAACGATGCGCCCGAGTGATTCACCCCACAACCGCCCCCAGAGGTCGCCTTCGCCCGTACCGTCAATGTCCACGCTCGCCCCCAAGCGTCCTCCGATGCACATCTCAGCGAGAGCAACAGCAAGGCCGCCTTCGCTGCAATCGTGAGCGGTTCGAACAAGTCCTGACCGAATCGCGTTGGACAGCGCCCGGTAGGTCGCGAGGTTTTGTTCTGGATGGGGGAGTTGGGGAACCGTTCCTCCAATCCCATTCGTGGTGCCATCCTCACGCAGCATGAAGGCCAATTCACTCGCGCCCAATTCTTGGGAGGAGGTCCCAACGAGGAAGATACGGTCGCCGGCGTTCTTGAAATCGCTCGTGGCACTGTGCCTGACATCGGGGTGGTCGCCGAACAGGGAGAAGAGAAGGGTGGGGGGAATCGATATTTTGTCAGGCCCCGACCCGTAATCGTTCTTCATCGAATCCTTTCCACTCACACAAGGGAGGCGATAGGCCCGGCATACACGCTCCAGTTCCCGGTTTGCTCGGACCAATTGTGCCAGTTTGAACCGGCCGTCGGGCGTTTTGGTCGATTCGATGGGGTCCGGCCAACAGAAGTTGTCGAGACCGGCCATCTTGTCCACGTCAAGGCCGACACACACGCCGTTTCGAACTGCTTCGTCAATGGCGGCAGCGGCCATGGCCCCGGCATCGATGTCGGAATAACGTGGAGCAATGCCGCATGAAATCACGAGTCCGTGGGGGTTGCCATGAATTGGAGCGATGACGCCGGCATCGCCTGGACCGTCGCGAGCTCGTCCAACAAAGGGCTTGATGGCGGTTTGCGCAATGACTTCGTGGTCGTATTGCCTCACCCATGTTTCCTTGCTGGCAATGTTGGGGCGCTGAAGCATGGCGGTGAGTAAAGCGGTGTGGTCGGCTTCAGCGGGGGGAAGGAAGGGTTCGTGGTGCGGTGGGCTCCATTCGGACTCCAATTGCAACTGGGGTACGCCGTCGTGAAGGAAGTCGATGGGGAGGTAAGCCACGGTGGACTCGCCATGACGAACATGGAACATGCCGGTCGAGGTGAACGTGGCCACCGCAGTGGCCTCCACCTCGTGCAGCGCCGCCATCGCCTCAAAGGCGGCCTGGTCCTCGGGCTTGACGGCGATGGTCATGCGCTCTTGACTTTCCGAAACGAGAATTTCCCAAGGCGAGAGACCTGCCTGTTTGAGCGGAACCTTGGCAAGGTCAATCTCACACCCGTTGGTGTATTCTGCCATTTCGCCAATGGAGGACGAAAGCCCGCCGGCACCGTTGTCGGTGATGCAGGTGATCAACCCGGCGTCCCTCGCTTCAAGCACCATGTCGAGCATCTTCTTCTGCGTGATGGGATCGCCGATTTGCACGGCGCTGGAAGGTGATTCTTCCGTGAGTTCCAAGGACGAAAACGTCGCACCGTGAATGCCGTCGTACCCGACGCGCCCGCCCACCATGTACACGATATCGCCGGCAACGGGTGTTTTGATGTGAGACGGTCGTCCATCGGGAAGAAGGCGTGGCATCAGCCCGACCGTGCCGCAATACACGAGTGGTTTGCCGATGTAGCGGTCATCGAAGACAATGGCCCCGTTAACGGTGGGGATGCCCGACTCGTTGCCACCCACACGCACACCCGCGTGGACGCCTCGCAGCACACGTGAGGGATGAAACAGGTTGTCAGGAAGAGTGCCTTCCCAATCGGGAGGGCCGAAACAAAACACATCGGTGTTGGCGATGGGGCGAGCTCCTAAACCGGTCCCCAGGATGTCACGGTTCACGCCCACGATGCCGGTCATGGCGCCTCCGTACGGGTCAAGTGCGGAGGGTGAGTTGTGGGTTTCGGCCTTCATGCAAACGCTCCAGTCGTCGTCCCAAGCGATCACGCCCGAATTGTCATGGAACACCGAAAGGAGCCAGTCAACGTCGTTTTGCATGTCGTGGGTTGGCTTCATGATGTGGGTTTTGAACAGGGAATCGATGGTCACATCTTCGCCGGTTTCATGGTCGACGTGATGAATCATGGATGCGAAGATTTTGTGCTTGCAGTGTTCGCTCCATGTTTGCGCCAGACACTCCAGTTCAACGTCGGTGGGTGCATCGGGTGAAATGCCCATCGCCGTTCGGCTTGCACGGACATCGGGATGGCGGTAATGCGCTTGAATAGCATGCATTTCCTCCAGGTTGAGGGCAAGCAGACCATCGGTTGAGATGGATTCGAGTTCGGCATCGCTGCACTCGAGGTTGACCGATTGGGGTTCGATGAACACCTGTTCTGGCGGCGTGGGGAAGGTCAATTCAGGCCATTGGCCTGCTTGGCATGCTGCTGCGTCAGCCACCAAGGCTCGCTCGATGAGGCCGTTGTGGAGGGTTCCTGCGAGCCAACCGATGTCGCAGGTTTCTGGAAGGCCGTAAAACGCATACGTGGTGTATGTGGCGATGTTGGCCCCCGTGTCGGCGGGAAACAGGGTTTGGAAACCGTCGGTGGCGGCTTTGCCCGGATTGTCCGTAACGCCGGGTTTGAACCCAACGGTGACCACGGCGTCTGGAGGGGGTGAAAACGTGGCGAGAAGGGCGGTGTTGGCAGCACCTTGTTCGATGATTGGGTCTGCAAACAAATCGTCAATGCGTTCAGCAACCGCTTCCGACGCGGTGTTTCCGTCGATCAGATAGCCGCAAATGGACCGAACATCCTGAACGACAAGACGGTGGTCTGCCATCAACTGCCTGCGGACAACGTCGCCACGGACATCGCGCATACCCTCGCCTTGACGAGGCGTGATTTCGACACGAGTTACCGGCATGGTGTGCACCGCACCCTTGAGGGTGTTGGGTGGGTAATGCATGCGCTCTTTGTAGTCTGCGCCCTCATCGGTTCAGCATCTTGGTCAGGAATTGCCCAGTAGGGCTGTCCGTCACCGCTGCAACATCCTCGGGCGTTCCCGTGGCAATGATTTGTCCGCCCCGCTCACCACCATCTGGGCCCAAGTCAATCACCCAATCGCAGGATTTGACGACGTCGAGATGGTGTTCAATGACGATGATGCTGTGGCCTTTGTCCCGTAGCTGATGGAGGACGCTGATGAGTTTCGCCACGTCGCTGAACGAGAGGCCAGTCGTCGGTTCGTCGAGGATGTACACCGTGTGTTTGTTCGGCATTCTGCGCAATTCGCTTGCCAGTTTCACCCGTTGTGCTTCTCCCCCGGACAGGGTGGTGGCAGGCTGTCCGAGACGAATGTAGCCCAGGCCGACGGCGTCCAGCGTTTCGAGGGTCCGGTGAATCTTACGATGATTCTTGAAGAAATCAACGGCTTCAGACACCGGCATTTCAAGGACGTCGTGGATGTTCCTTCCTTTCCACGTCACCTCGAGGCACTCCCGAGTGTACCGCTTCCCGTTGCAAATATCGCACGTGATCCACACGTCGGGAAGGAAGTTCATCTCCAGTTTGATCGACCCGCCCCCAGCGCACGCCTCGCAACGCCCACCCTTGACGTTGAAACTGAATTGTCCGGCTTTGTACCCCCGTTCCTTCGAGAGTTTGGTGTTGGCAAACAAGCTGCGAATCTCGTCGAACACTTTCGTGTAGGTCGCAGGGTTGGAGCGCGGTGTTCGTCCGATGGGAGACTGGTCAATGATGATGGTCTTGTCCACATGCTCAACACCCTCGAGGGTGTTGTGGCGACCAGGGACGGTTTCAGCGCGGTGAACGGCACGCTGCAGGGCCGGAGCGAGAATGCCGGAGACCAAGGAGGATTTGCCCGAACCCGATACGCCGGTGACGGCCGTCATGCACCCGAGAGGGAAGGAGGCGTCGATGTTCTGGAGATTGTTGTGGCGTGCCCCACGGACCGTGAGGTGGTGTTTGCCCGGCTTGGTTCGTTTGATGGGCCAGTCAATGGACCGGCGTCCACTCAAGTAGGCGCCTGTGACCGAATGCTTGGCCTTCATCACTTCAGCGGGGGTTCCGTTGGCCACCACTTCGCCACCCTCCAAACCTGCACCCGGCCCCAAGTCACACAACCAATCGGCCTGACGAAGGGTGTCCTCGTCGTGCTCAACGACCAGGAGAGTGTTGCCCAAATCGCTGAGTTCTCGCAGTGTCTTCAGCAAGCGGTCGTTGTCGCGTTGGTGCAACCCGATGGAGGGTTCGTCCAGCACGTACATGACACCGGTCAAGCGGCTGCCGATTTGCGTGGCCAGTCGAATGCGTTGGCTTTCGCCACCGGAAAGGGTGTTGGCCTTGCGATCCAAGGTGAGGTAGTCAAGGCCAACGCTGTCCAAAAAACCGAGTCGCCCTTCGATTTCCTTGATGATTTCACTACCGATGAACATGCTGCGCTCATCGAGTGTCTCCAAGATGTCTTGATAGGGTTCTGGTGGGCCTTCGCCCTCAGGTGACCACGCCCGAACCAACCCGAGCGCATCGTGAACAGAACACTGACTCACTTCGGGCAGACGGATGCCGCCCACCGTCACGTACCGGGCGGCGCGGTTGAGTTTCTCGCCTTCGCACTCAGCACAATCCAAATCCGTCATGCAGGCGATGAGGCGGTTTCGGGTTCGTTCCGAGGTGGTTTCGGCGTAGGTTTTCTCCAAGCGGGGAATGATGCCTTCCCACGGCTTGCTGTACTTGTACTGCGAGCCGTTTTCCGACGTAAATTCGTAATGAATGACGGTGGAGCCCGAGCCGTACAGAAGAATGTCTTGCTCGTCTTCATCGAGCATGTCAAAGGGCAGCGTCGTGGAGATGTTGTAGTGCTCGCACGTGCACTCGAGGAGTTTGCGGTACCACGACGGAGACATGGACTGTCGCCACGGAAGGACGCACCCGTTGGACACGCTCATGCTTCCATCAACGATGAGTTCGGTGTTGAATTGGCGTTGAACACCCAGCCCTTGACAGGTTCCGCAAGCGCCAAGTGGCGAGTTGAAGGAAAACACCCTCGGGGAGAGTTCGGGCATGAAGGCCCCGTGTTCAGGGCACGCGAAATCCTCGGACCAAGCGATGGTCTGACCTTGCTCGGTGAGTCGGGCGTTGGAATTCTTGCTCAGTTTCACGTCTTCACCGGGCGCTTCGAGACTCTCAACGGCCAAGGTGCCACCGCCCAACCGAAGGCCCGATTCTACGGCTTCCGTCAATCGCTGCTTCCGGTCTTTTGTGCACCGAAGCCGGTCAATGCGAACGTCGATGTCGTGACGGAAGTTTTTGTCGAGCGTCGGTGGAGATTCGAACGAGGTTTCGTGGCCGTTAACGCGCCCGTGAAGATAGCCTTGCTCAACGAGTTGACGGAACAATTCCACATGGGTGCCCTTTCGTGCTCGAACCACCGGTGCCCAAACGGCCACGCCGTGCGCTTCCATTTGCCAAAAGATGTCGTCCACGATCTCTTGGACCGTTCGTCGAGCCACTTCTTTGCCGCATGTGGGGCAGTGGGGCTTTCCAATCCTCGCCCACAGCAGACGAAGATAGTCTTGGATTTCCGTGACGGTGGCCACCGTTGAACGGGGGTTGTGACTGCCTTGTTTTTGGTCGATGGAAATGGCCGGTGAAAGGCCTTCAATGGAGTCGCAATCCGCCTTTTTCATCTGCCCAATAAACTGCCGAGCATAGGAAGACAGGCTTTCCACATAGCGTCGTTGGCCTTCAGCATAGAGGGTATCGAACGCAAGACTGGACTTTCCCGAGCCCGATACGCCGGAGATCACCACGAATTTTCCCTTGGGAAGTTTGACCGAGATGTCCTTGAGGTTGTGCGTGCGTGCACCGCTGACCTCAATCCAACCCTCTTGTCCAGAAGACACGGCAAACGCTCCGTTTACCCCGAACGGTCAACAGTTCTTCAAGTCCTGCTTTTGGAGGCCGACGTTTTCGTGACCGCCTGCGACGTCATTGATGCTGGGGGGTTGTATCAGAATCCTTTCGGGACCGGTGCTTCGAAGCGCACCGGGTCGTCGGTTTCGGGGTGGAGGAACTCGAGGGCGTGAGCGTGAAGCATCACGCGGTCGGTTGCGTCGGATTCGGCCCCGTGGCGTTGGTCGCCCACCACGGGGGTCCCAAGATGTTGCATCGCCATGCGAATTTGATGACGGCGTCCCGTTTCGATCATCACCTCGACCAGGCTCGATGTCTCGTTGCTGGACAGCAGACGATAGTGAGAAATCGCTTCCCTGCCTTTTGGATGGTCCTTATTCACCGCTTTGACGTTCAGGTGCTTGTCCTCCATCAACCACGAGTGTACCGTTCCTTCCGGAGGCGTGGGGTGGCCTTCTACACGAGCGAGGTAGATGCGATGGACGGAGCGGTCGCTGAACTGCTGCTGAAGTTCCTCTTTCGCCTCTTTGGTTTTCGCCATCACCATGATACCTGAGGTTTCTCGGTCAAGCCGGTGAACGATGTAGCACCACGCTCGCTCATCGCTGAGGCGAAGGTGTTCAACGCATCGGCTGTGCAAGGTGTCTATTTCCAACCGGTCGGTCGCCACCGAGAGCAAGTGGGCTGGTTTGTTCACCACGAGAAGGGCGTCGTCCTCAAACACGACATCGAGGTCGACGGCGGGGGTGGTTTGAGGCGGGGGAGTCTGTTGTTCTGCTTTCTGACGGTCGATGATAGCAACGATATCCCCTGGTTGGACGTCGTGCTTAGCCCGATGAACCACCGTGTCGTTGACGAGGACGCGCCCTTGCGTGAGCATCTTTCGTAACGTGGCGTTGCTTGAGGTTGGATAGAGCCGTTGCAGTGACGTCAGGAGGGTCTCGGGTTCGCTCGCCTCGTGTTTCATTGGCTTCACCTACAACACGAGAACGTCAATCCACTGACCCACTTCGCCTGATTGGCCCGGTTGAAGCAAGGTAAGGCCGCTGGCACTTGCCAAACTGTCGAGGTTGCCTGAACCTTGGTGTTTGGGCTGGTAGGCCATCATCCCCTCGTCCGTGGAGACCAACACCACTCTACGAAGGGTCAAACAGTCGTTGGTTCCTTTGACCGCATCACGCAGTTGGGCACGCACAGTCCATTCCTTGGGACCGTCGGCGTTGAGGGATGCACGAAGGTAGGGTGCGACCAGCATGCGAAACACGACGTGGCTGGACACGGGGTTTCCTGGCAACCCAAAGATGGGTGTGTTCTGCCACCGTCCAAACAGAGGTGGTGAGCCGGGGCGAATCTTGATGCGCCAAAAATGGATGTCGCCTTCCTCTTCCATCAACCGTCTGACATAGTCAAATTCGCCCATTGACACGCCCCCCGAGGTGAGGATCACATCGCATTGGTCCGCAGCTTCATTCAACGTCGTGCGGAGGCTGTCCAGCGAATCGGACACCGAATTGTAACGGACAGGAAGATGTCCTGCCCACTCAACCAGGCCTGCAAGACCGAAGGAATTGGATTCGTAAATTTCGCCGTGCTTCAAGGGTTGCCCGGGCGAAACCAGCTCATCCCCGGTCGATACGATGCCGACCTTCAATCGGCGGTAAACGGGGACGGTTTCGTAACCCATGGTTGCACAGAGGCCCGCTTTGGCCGGCGTCAGCACCATGCCCGAACGCAATGCTACCGCGCCTTGTGCGAGGTTCTCTCCTCGCCGGCGAACGAAGTGTTGTTTCGGGGCTTCCAGAAACGTCACCGTATTGCCGTCTTCGTGAACCGTGCATTGTTCGATGGGGATGATGGCGTCGGTCCCTGCGGGCATCGGCGCGCCGGTCATGATGCGAACCGCTTCTCCCGGTGCGACGGGTTTGTTCTCATTGGTCCCCGAGGCTGCGTGAACCCCAACCACCGGAAGCGTGAGTGGGTAGGAAGCGGTGCTGTCAAACAAGCAAGCAAAGCCGTCCATGGCTGAATTGTCAAACGGCGGGTCGTTGACCCGACTCTTGAGGTCTTCAGCGAGAACCCTTCCGTGACAAGCATCGAGATGAACGTGTTCGGTGGCCGCTTGAAGGAGGGATTGGTTGCAGATGGCTTGTGCCTCTGCAAGGGTGACAAAGTAGGGCATTTCGGTCAACCGCTTCCCTCCTGTTTGACATCGCCGATTTGCGCCCCTGAAAGACGTCGCAACTCATTGGGCGTGATGGGAAAGACGGTGTCTGCACTCCCTGCAGCCCCCCATACGAGTGGATATTGGAACAGATCTTCGTCCATGATGGTCGTGCACGGATGCACATGCCCAAACGGAGGGACGCCCCCTGGAAGATAGCCGGTTGTTGCCTCGATATAGGTGGCATCGCTCATGCTTGGTTTGTAGCCCAACAGGGATTTCAACTTCTTTTTGCGGTCCACTCGGTTGGCCCCGCTGGTGATCACCACCACCGCCCCCTCTTGGCCCTGAAAGACGATGGATTTGGCGATGTGAGCCACCTCGCAACCGAGTTGGTCTGCCGCGTCTTGGCTGGTGCGCGTGCCTGCTTCGTAGCGTCGAGGTTCAGGATGGAAATTGAGCAGATTGCACTGCTGCAACCACACTTCATGCCCATCCATGAGCATTGCATGGGCCACCCATGTTTGAGGATGTGGGTGAACGGTAGAATGATGGAGGGTGGGTGGATGTCGGAGCATGGTGGATTCTGACGCCCTTTGGCAGGCGATTCAAACCACCTTCCTCACGAGTGGAAGTGCCACGCTTTTGGCGAGTTGTGTCGGTATTCCACTTGGCGCTTGGTGTGCACGAAAGCGCCATCCGTCGTTTGCGAAACTCAAGACGGTGGTCACTGCTCTCTACGGTCTACCGCCGGTTGTGGTCGGTGTGTTCATGTATTCACTGTTTTCAAAATCTGGTGCGTTGGGTGCCTTCGATTTGTTGTTCACGGTTGAGGCCATGATCGTGGCACAGACCTGCCTGATTTTCCCACTGGTCTGGGGAGGCGCCTGGACGGCGTTTGAAGAGGTTGGACGCACGTACAACGATACGTTGTCGACCTTGGGCATCACCCCTCAACAGCGATTGGTGATGGAAATTCGCTTGGCGCAGAACGGTGTCTATCATGCCATCGTCATCGCCTTTGGCCGAGCCATCGCCGAAGTGGGTGCAGTCATCATGGTGGGTGGAAACATCGCCGGAAAAACGCGCGTGATGACCACGAGTATTGTCCTTGAAACCTCGAAGGGGAACATGGAGTTGGCGAGCCTGCTTGGCCTGTTGCTGTTGCTCCTTTCCTTGCTGCTGGTGGCCCTCGCCAGTATGGTCCAACGACAACGATCAGGAAAACCCGTTGCGGTGGAAGGTGATGTGTTGCCAAATGTTGCTGCCTTCCATGAAAGCCGTACCGTTTCCTGCGGCGTGAAACGAAACGGGCGCGTGTTGCTCGAACCGATGGAAATGCTGCTCGAAGGGGGTTCCATCACGGCGGTGGTGGGCGAGTCTGGTGCGGGAAAAACCACGTTGCTTCGCTCACTGGCTGGTCTTGAGGGTGGAGAGGTTGAATGTGGGCCCCATGCCTGCGTCTATGTTGAACAACAGCCAGCGCTACTTTCCGCGACGGTCGGGGCGGAGTTGATGTTGCCGTCGGGTTGGTTTTCCTCCCTTGCTCCTTCGGGGGTTGCGTACGCCACACTGTTCGGCTTGGAGGAAAAATACGAGCAGTTGACGGAAGGGTTGTCGGGTGGTGAGCAACAACGTTTGGTGCTGGCAAGACAATTGAGTCTTGCGCCCTCGTTGTTGTTGTTGGACGAATGCACGGCCAACTTGGGCTGGTTGCATGCTGATGTGATTGAACGTGAATTGTTGAGAATGAGGGAGGGGGGCGCCTGCATTGTTCTGGCCACCCACGATCTTTCGCAGGCGCTCCGGCTGGCTGATCGTGTAATGGTCCTGCACGAAGGGCGGGTACTTGACGAAAACGACCCGCTGGCGGTGAGCTTACTCGATGGAGCATTGCACCGGGTTCAGACAAAAAAAGCCGCTTCGCCGTGAATCGTGTAGGTTGAAATCGTGGCTCGCCCTTCGTTTTGAAGGTACGATAGCATCAGCATGGAGCCTTGGTCGTTCCCTCCAACGACCGGAATGAACGAGTAAGGGTTGTGCGTGATCGGGTCGTCGTATTCGTAGATGTTGAGGTCTATGTTTGGTTGGAATTGCAACGCTGTACCTCGATCGGAGAGCGTTACACATCCTTTCTCGTCGGCCATGTTGATCGCCGCACCCATGCCCTGGCCGATGGAAAAATACCATTCGCCTGTAGGATGAATACCGTTTCCATCGTCAACCACGGGCAAGGATGCTGTGATGTTCAATCGTTGCCAAAGAGCCTGCTCTTTGAGATGGGTTCCTGAGTCGTCGCCACGGGAGACAAAGCACTGTTCGTTTTGCACGACCGACAAAAGGGCTTCATCAAGCGTCTCGGGGAGTTCCCTGGGTGAAAGCAAAACGAAGGCGTTCCATGCAATTTGGGTGCGATTGTGTCCATACCCGGCATCAACGAACGTTACCTCTTGGTCGGGTGCATGAACGATAAGGGCGTCCACATCACCGCTTTTCCCTAAATTCAGGGCTGCCCCGGTTCCCACAGCGACGTATTCTACATCCACGCCATGAAGTGTTTCGAATTCCTCGATGAGCACATCAAGCAGGCCCGAATCCCGCATTGAGGTGGTGGTGGCAAGGCGGAAATCGGCTTCACTCTCGGTAACTGGAGTGAGACAGCCTGAGGTGAGCAACAACACCAGGGTGCAAGAAAACAGGTGCTTCGAACCCATTTCAATCGAATTTCATCTCGTGACCACATTCGGGGTATGAACAGGTGACGGAATATTTCGATCGCTTTGGTTTTGGGATTTTGAGCATCGAACCGCACATGTCGCATTGAACTTTCAGCGTTTCTGGGCCCTTGGCCACAGGAGCATCATCCAATGTTCGACCGACATCTTGCGACCAGCCCAACGAATCGGAATACTTGTCCGTGGAGGCGCTGAGTTTGGATTGTTTCAATGAAAGGCGCATCTTTCGCTTCTTCTTGCCTTTCTTGCCGCCGGAAGGTGCCTTTCTTGCCATGGGACTCACCCATCCCCTAGGCGTGGATGTATTCAATGACTTCGCTTCAATACTTCATCATTCGATGATGTACGATTCTCCGTTTTTTGGCTGATGAACGACGTGCCCCTGTTCTTCCAGTGCAACCACCAGAGGTGGCCGGGCGTGGGTTGGATCGGTGTGGTACACCACCACGTGTTTCGCTTCGCATGCTTTTGCGAAATCGAGAATTTCTTGATGACCGGCGTGGGTTGAAAACGAAAATTGCATCAATTCAAGTTCAATTTCAACCCGCTGGCCGTAAATTTCGATGGTTTGCTCGTCCAACAGGCCACGCCCTCCGGTATCCCTTGCCTGATATCCCGTGAAAAACACGGCATTTTTTCCGTCATGACGAAGGCGGTTAAGGTACCAAAGCGCCGGCCCTCCATCGAGCATACCGGAGGTGGTGACGATTACATCGGCGTTCAGCGCTTTCTTTTTGTCAGATTTACTCGACACTTGCTTGGCCCATCGCCACGCACGCTCAAGCGCCGTGCCATCCCTCAACATCTCTTGGTGTTCAAGGTGAACTTTGGCCACGCGCTTCCCCATGCCGTCGACATGCACGTCCAACCAGGGAAGATGTTCGTGGAGCAGCATGACAACGTCTTGGGTTCGTCCGTTGGCAAAGGCGGGAACGAGAACAGTCCCTCCTTGTTTGACAACCCGTTCAACGGATTGAATGAAACGTTGAACTTCTTCTTCCTTGGGAGGGTGATCCCGTCCACCGTACGTTCCCTCAACAAACAAAATATCTGCTTGAACGGGTTGAGCACCTGAAACCAAAGGTGAGTCACGGGTGTCGAAATCCCCTGTGAGCAAAACGGTGGTATCTGGCGTTTGAATGTGCAACATGGCCGCTCCCGGAATATGCCCTGCGGGATGCAAGGTGAGGGTCCAATCATGATGGCTCCATGGCGTTCCAAAGGGATGGATATACCATGAATCAAGGGCCGTGTCGATATCTCGCTTATCCCATGCGAGCGGATACCGTTCAATGGAGCTGACCTTGTAACAGTCATGCCACATCATTTCAGAAAGTTGTGATGTAATGACGGTCCCATGTAAACGGGTTCGGTGATGTGCTGAAAGCCAAGGAGCCATGCCAAGATGGTCGATGTGAGAATGGGTAATCACAGCATCATGAACAACGGGTGCTTCAGATGGATAACGTGGCGGAGACGTAGGAGCAAGTCCGTAATCGAGAAGCAATCGAGTTCCTTTTGGATCTTCAAGCATCAATCCCACGTTTCCTACTTCATCACCACCACCAAGGTAGTGATACCGTAAACCTGCCAATGGTGGTTCATCAGGATACGATGATGTTCGTCCTGGCGCATACAAGACCATGATACGGGCAAACCCTGCTTCATCATCAACGTGTGGGTAGGACCCCCCTATTTCCTGTAGAACTTTTTTCTTGATTCATCTTCAAGATATTCATTTGATTTATTTCCATAACTTGATTAACTTCTCGCGACCATAGTCAATGGGTTTTTCTCGTTTTGACATTCACTCATTCTTTTCTCATTTTGACTCGATCAACGTGAACAACTTCCAGTGGAAACAAGGGGGTAAGACTACATCCATTGATAATCATCCCAAGTGCAACCATTTTCTTTCCTCTCCACAACGAAGGCTCCATGAATTGCCTTCTCGTCCACAGGACATGGGCCGAGTTCCAAACCACATCTTCCACGTCGACGAAGATCGATGTTTTGGTTGTGGAGCTTGTGTCGCTCTCTGTCCAGTGGACGTGTTGACACTCGACTCACGAATGATTTACGTGGATGAGCCAAATTGTACACATTGCAAGCTTTGTATCCCCTCTTGTCCGGTTTTTGCGCTCAACCTCCTTCCGATGTGATACCATGCACATTGTTCTGATCGGGACGTCATTGGATGCACTGTTGCTGGCAGACCAACTTGCCAGCGACCACCATGTCACGATGATTGAAATTGAAGCAGAAATCGGAATGCCCGTTCATCATCCAGGTCGATGCATCGATATTGCCCACCTCTCAACGTTCTTCACCAACGACCAACAAGTGTTTCTTGCATTGAAAGAAAACCCGGATGGATGGGGGTGCCGTTGGGAATGGGTGTTGAAATTTCTTAGCCACCATGTGGCAACCAAGGGCGTGACGTGTCTCACACGGACCAGAGTGGTGGACATGTCGGTCGAAGGCACACACCATCTTCTTCACCTTTCAGAGAACGAACGTCACAACCATCGAACATTGATGGCCGACATGGTCATCGACTGTTCCACCAACAACAGAACGCCAGGTTTGCGAACGCACAACCTCGCCGCGTCCAACGTGATAACCTATCCTTTTGGAGAGCTGACCGTCTGGCATGGAATGCTTGTCCTTCAAGGCGAACCGACCAAACCCAACAACCCCACCCTGGTACTCGAACGAACGGATGGACTGGTTGAATATTGGTGGATGGACGACCCGGCGTGGATGCCAAGCAACGGAGCCTTGGAAAAATGTCAGACACTCCTCCCGGCTTCAGAAGACGAAGTGAGCTTTGACGCAGCCGTATCCCGAGTGGCTCGGTTTCTTGACCAACACCTGTGAATAGAACAATCTGGTGTTTATTGGAACACCACTTTATAGGCTCAGCCCCCCGCCCGGAGACTGAACACTTCGTGTGTTGGTGATGCAGATGGGAGCACATCCGATGGCAGAATTGCGAAAGAAATTGCAAGAGAAAGGCCTGTTGGACAAACCAACTGCAAAATCATGGACCAAGATTCTCATCTTGTTGGCCATCGTTGGTGGTTTGTATGCTGCGCACATCGCACTCCCACTCAAATGGGGATTGCTCCTTCTTCCATTGACAGGATTGATCACGACCACCATCGCCATGATCGGCCATGAAGGCGTCCATTCATCAGCCTGCAAATCAAAAGCGGGGAACCTCACACTTGCTTCGCTTGCCTTCCCGCTATTTTCAGGATTGTCGATGAATTATTGGCGTGAAAAACACAACGTCAAGCACCACTCTCACCCAAACGTCATCGAAAAGGACCCCGACATTTACTCCTGGCCGCTGACATTTTCAGAGGAGGAATACAAGACCAGCGGCCCTCTCCGACGGTTCTTCCAAAAGTACCTCCAAGCCTACATCTTCTGGCCGATCATCACACCGCTCGTCGGCCACTTGATGAGATATGATGGCATCAAATACATCCTGAAGGCACCGTTTGTGGCGAAGAAAAATCGCTTCAACAAGATGTGGTTGCTCGACGTAAGCCTTCTTCTCGTCCATTTCTTCCTCTGGCTTGTTCTTCCCGTCCTTCTTGGTGTTCCATGGCTGGCCACGGTTGGATTCTACGTTCTCTTGTGGGCCACAGTGGGCGTGTACCTGACAGCCATTTTCATTGTCGGTCATGCCGGTCGCCCCATCGTGATGGAATACGACGAGAACTGGCGCCTTCAAATCGAAACGGGTCGCCGTATCAAATTGGGGCCCGTCGGCTCGTTCTTCTTCGTCGGCCTTGACTACCAAATTGAACACCATCTTCTGCCCGCACTGTCGCACTTCAACCTCCCCAAAGCTGCCCCCATCGTCAAGGAATATGCAGAGGAGCGGGGTTGGGAATACGAAGAAGTCGGTTTTGTCAGAGCCCTCTGGGACTCAACCGTCGCCCTTGCTGTGGCATGGAAAACACCGGCCGTAGTCATTGACGGTTCGGATGCAAAGCATGCCGGCCTACTGGAAGATTTCGGACACGGTGCACCGACTCCAGAACACGGTTAATCTCTTCAACAGCGACCGTGAGGCCCTCGCATGACCAGAAAGCTGTACCTTGACAGCTTGGAAAACGGTTACCATCATCGGTTTGACGCGACCGTCACGCACGTAAGCGAATCCAGCGTCGTTCTCGACCGAACGCTGTTTTATCCACTTGGGGGCGGGCAACATTGGGACACGGGAACACTTGAGGGGCCAAACGGCACCCTCACGGTTGAGGAAGTACGTGGTCGAGGTGACGTGGAACACACCACTGGCCCCGGACATCAATTGGAAGTAGGTGACGAAGTACGCGGGACCATCGATTGGGAAACCCGGTATGCTCGCATGCGAATGCACACGGCTCAGCACTTGGTGAGTGGACTTGCGTACGAGATGTTCGATGGCGTTCGCACCGTTGGCAACCAAATTCACGCCGACCGTTCCCGCATCGATTTCAATCCAATTTCATTTGACGAGACGATGATCTCCAATCTTCTTGAAAACGTCAACGATCACATCGATCAAGCCTTGCCAGTAACCGATGCCGTCATGACGCGCGAGGCCATCAACGCCATCATGCCAGCAGATCGAACCAACATGGATTTGTTACCGGCCAGCGTGCGCGAACTTCGCATCATCCAAATCGGTGAGCGCGTGGACATGTGCCCGTGCGCCGGGACGCACGTTACCAACATCGCAGAATTGGGGCATGTCGAATTCCTCGGAAAGAAGTCCAAAGGCAAAGGAACACAGCGGTTCAGCTATCAACTCGGACCACCAAGTCAACCTCGCTCCCAAATCGACAAGGTTCTCTGATCAAAAATCAAGGTCGTCGTCAACCAAATCTTTCACATCGTCCAGCGCCGATTTCAAATCGGCTCTGCGTTGTTGGCGCGCTTTGAATTCCAATTCACGAAAAATCTCCGCAACATCGTCATCACCGCCCTCAGCAGCAGACGCGTGAACCCTGTCTGTCAAGGCCGTGTCTTCGCCGGGACGGTCACTCCTGTCCACTTGCTGAATGGGTTTGCTCGGGACCGTTCTCGACCCATAATTGGCAGGGTCAACACCCTCGCCACTCAACCAGGTATCTTCGCTGATTTTCTTCGCCTCTTCCGCTTCAGGAGCGCGTTCTCTCCAGGGGTTTTGGTTGGCAACATCGCGCAGCACATTGGCTTTCTTCGTCGCGCGCTGTTCTTCAAACACGAGCGCTACATCTTCTTCGGTTCGACGAGCAACGGGGCCGACCAATGCTGCTGCCAGCCGTTGTTGTTCAACCAACGCATCTCCATGCACCTCGTCGTGGTCGTGGCGATGCGGGGCCGCAGCCATGGCCATGATTTCCTTTGCCAGTTGATACAGTGGATGGTCGGGGGGCGAGGCGGCCACGGTTTCACGGATTGAGCGATGGTGCTGTATGCATCCATTGCAACGTCGCAGACCGGCATCATCTGGAGCATCGCACCGCAAGCAACACGCCTGGAAGCCCAACTCCTGCATGGCTTTCCTCGGCATTGACATCGCAGACCGGTTGTGGCATTGGTGCGGAGGTCAAGAAGTCTTGGACACGAGCATTCAAAGTGAACCCTGCCGTGGGGAGGGCATGGGCAATCGGGACCGCCGTGCCGATATTTTGGACGACGACCCGTTCCGCAATCAACGCCCAAACCCTCGAATTCATCGCATTCATCAGCGCGTGGATGAAAAAGGCGGTATTCACATCGAAACGTCGTCTGCCTTTGGAGATGCCATGGCTCAGTTTCTTGGTGGCGACACTTGGGCCAAACCAAAACACCACACGGGCAAATTGTGGCATTTCAGCGATGTCGAGAAACAACATCTCCGACTGGCGATGGGCGCCTTTACCCTCGCCCTCGGGTTCATGGCGGTTGGTGGGATTTCCGGCATTTCGCTCATGGGGTTCTCACCCTGGCTCGTGTTTCTCCTTCTGTCCATGCCTGTTTGGATGGTGGGTGTCGGCCCTGCGTTTTTGCTGCATGAAATCGGGCACAAACTCGTTGCGAAACGTCACGGCTGCTGGGCCGAGTTCCGCGCCGACCCGAAAGGCTTGCAGTGGGGCATCGGCATCGCCTTTTTGATCGGCTTTTTGTTCATGGCTCCAGGAGCCGTGATGGTCGCAGGCTTGGTGACACGCCGTCAAAACGGACACATCGCGGTGGCCGGGCCGTTGACCAATTTCGCCCTGTTTCTCATCGGCATTCCGCTGTGGGGCCTCCTCATCGGCTTGTCAGGAGCGCACCTTCCTTTGGCCACCGACCAATTCGGGATGCTCGGTTTCCGAGGCACCTATGTCGTCGACGGCGTTCTTGTCTGGCAGGCGATGGTGTTCAACGCCGGCGTGTACTGGCTCGTCTTCAACCTCATTCTCGGTCTGTTCAACATGTTGCCCTTTGGCCCTCTCGACGGTTTGAAGGTCAAGGATTGGAACGAGAGCGTGTTCTTCGGCGTCATCGGCGTGTTCGCCGTTCTTGTCTTGACCATGTTCACCGGCATCTGGTCGCCCACACACCTCATCTGTGCCATCGCTGACCCGGTTTCCAATTTGATTCGGTGATCAAAGGTAGGCGTTTCGAACGGGGTTCTCATCCAGGTGGAAGAAGGAGTACGTGGCCCACCACGTGATGGTATCAAGGGCGTCAACGAGGTTGCTGGTGCCGCTTTGCTCCTCACCGTAGTCCTTCCCCGTCGTGTCCATCCAGTCGATCATCTCATCCAGCGTATCGCAGGTCTGGTGGTAGCACCAGTAACCGTCGACCAAGCCACCAAAGCCCATGGTGACGGTGCCGAGATTGTCTTGGAACGTGGCGTGGTCGGAGCGAGCCGTGGTGTCTTCGTAAACGATGATTTCAGGGCGGTCCTTGGCCATCCAATCGTCCACCTTCCACGTGCTTGCATCGTAGCCGGCGCCGATGAGAGGGGACATTTGTTCCTCGACACCAATGGCATCGGAACCGATCCAAAGTGCAAGACCAACCATACCTGGCTGATTCATGACGTCGTGGTCCAAACTTGGACCGATGTACACACGCATCGGCCAGACTTCCTCGTCCTTGGGGTAACCGTCCGGGTCAACTTCCGGTTGAGGGTCACAACCGCCATCCGGGCCGTGGTTACCGCCACAAGGGGCACCGCCGCCCCCCGGCCAGTTCACACCGGCCATGTCGAGGTTGACGTAGTTGGTGACTTCCACTTGCGGGTTCTCGTTTTTCACCCATTCATCGGTCCAGAAATCACTGCCCCGCTTTCCACCTTCTTCACCTGACCACAAACAGAACACCATGGTGTTTCTCGTTTGGTAGTTGGCCATGGCTTCAGCCACGGTCAACACCATGCTGGTGCCTGCGGTGTTGTCGTAAGCGCCCACACGGGTTCCGTAGGTGCGCCCGAAGAGATGCGGGTCAAGGACAGCGCCATTGACCGGTGGAGCGATGTCAAAGTGAGCGCCGAACACCATCCACTTGTCAGGGTCAACTTCTCCGTACCGGTAGCCGCAGATGTTGTACGCCTCCGGGTTTTGCGACCCCGTCATCACGGAATCGTAGGTGAAGCGCTGCACGATGACTTCGAGGCCGAAATTTTCCAGCGTTTGACGAAGATGGAGTGCCGCGTCTTCGTAAGCAGGATTGCCTTGGCCGGCCCACCGATCAAGGTAACCAATCGCTCCATCGGCCGCGTCGGTCGGGTCGGCGGATGTATCGGTCAGTGAAGACAGGAAATTGAAGGTCGTACGCCCGTTCACCACACCGGTTGAGTGCCGCCCTCCCTCTGCTTCCGCGTAGGCAGGCGCCATGGGCCGTTCGATGGGGACGCGCATGGCGTATACGGGTCCACCACTCGAGTTGGAAGGCATGACCGTGTCGAGGCTACCGTTCTCGCCGGCCAAGCGTTGAATGCCGGGGTTGTCGGTTCGGTCCTGCCCGTCTCGCTGGTACCATGTTCGCCAAGACTCTTCCACCGAACGCACAGGCCAGTACTCTCGGCCGTATTCGCCGAACAGAACGAGGGCGGTGTCGGTTCGGGGCGGAGCAAGCACCGTGAGAAGCACCGACTCCCCCGCTCGAAGGTCGACCACCGTCGAATTTTGCACAAATCCATTGTCGGGATTCATCATGAGGTAGGGCACGTAGGCGGAAAGGTCAGCATCAGCGGTGATGGTGACGCCTTGGAACACACCACCGATCAGCGTCGCTGGGGCAACAACAACATCGTCGAGGGATTCGATACCCGCCCCCTCCTCTTCGCCAAAACACCCCGAAAGGGGCATCAGCAGCATGAGGGCGACGAGAAAGAAGGCTTGGCCTGACCGCTGTCCCATTGGTAAGCCGTGGCGGTTCCCCTTCTCAAGGTCTGCCCTTTCACGAACCGATTCTTTGAAGAACGAACAGGACCAATGAAGTCTTGAGAACATGCAGCAAACCAAGGTATGCAAAAGGCGAGCACACACTCGCCGAGCCCCGCTGTTTACCAACCACATCATCGAAGCTGTGGACGACGCAAGATGCCCACTTATCGAGGGCTGATCACGCTTCTTCGTCGTTGGCTGATGGAAGCTCCACAGGGTCGGTTTTTTCGGCCTCGAGACGTTCCTTTCGTATTGAAAGCAGCATGGAACCCATACCGACCAGAGCGATGAGCGAGAGAAGAATCAACTCTGACTGTTGGTCGCTGGAGGCGGGTTCGGCAACGATGGCTGCTTCCTCCTCCTCGTCCTCGCAGCCAAGCCCGAAGCAATCGCCGGGTGCAGGGCCGCCACCATCTTCAACGTGGACATCTTCGTGGACCGTGATGAAATACGTCCACGTCTCTTCCGTTCCGTTGTGCGTTCTCAAGATCCAAATGGTGTAATTTCCTACCGTGGTGTTCGCCGCAAAGGGGTGGGTGAACGAGACGGCACACGCATCATCAACCAAGGTTCCGTTCTCATCCAACTCGCATTCATTCACCAGGTCTCCCGATTCAGTATCGTTCTCAGCGTCGTACACGCCGTCCATATCCAAATCCAAACGCACCCTCATGGTGGTGTTCTCTGTTGAATCTTCCATGCGGAACCAAACAGCGTTGCCTTGAACAAAACTCGGATCGGTGATGTTGCCAGAAGCGATTCCATCTTCGAGCATGATGACGGTCAGGGTTTTTTGCTCGTGAGCCTGCCCGGTAGGCACCAAAACCATTCCAACGAGGAGCAACGAGAGAACCAGTGCCGCACCCACTCGCCGCATGCCCCGTGGTAACCAAGGGGTCATAAAGACCAAACGGAGGATGGCGGTGTGGGGAACATGGGCGGCAAAGAAGTGCTGTTGGGCGTCTTTACGCTCCTCTTCCTGACCTCTGCCACCCTTCTCATCATCGGCGATGATATTCAAGCGAACACCAGCAACGACATGTTGGTTGACAGCGGTGACCCCTTGTTCCAGTACGAAGGCCACGACCACAAGAACGCCAGCCAGCACGAAGCTGGAACGCCCAACATGGAGTTGCTGGATTTCAATCCCTTGACCACGCCCGGAAACGCTGAGGTTCAAGTGGCCACGACGCCCGATGGCGAAACCTACGCCTATTTGGCGGGATGGAACGACATGCACATCGTGGACGTGACAGACCCCGAAAACACCGAAGTCGTCGGCGTGTTTAACGACCCAAACACCCAGGTTTTGGACGTCAAATACCTTGAGTACAACGGCAGAGAGTACATCATTCAGCAAAACCAACTGGTGGATCCTGGAAACGCAGACCCAAACATCGGAGATTGGAGCGACCCCACACAAGTCTCCGTTCTTCTCATCGATGTCACGGACAAGACCAACCCCACACTGATCGACAG
Source organism: Candidatus Poseidonia sp. (assembly GCA_049617635.1). Classification (GTDB taxonomy): domain Archaea; phylum Thermoplasmatota; class Poseidoniia; order Poseidoniales; family Poseidoniaceae; genus Poseidonia. Next base: position 2,355 of record JBMZJQ010000011.1, on the reverse strand, counting down.
TTGGTACGATGCCGACCACCCAAGCGGACCGCACAACCTCTACACCCACATGATCGATGGGGAATGGTACATTTTCGTGGCGAACCCCGATTACAACGACTGCAACGATGCTATTGGAGAAGCCTGTGGCGGCGTCACCATCGCTCACCTGAATTTGGATGGCTCGGCAGCACGAAACCTCCAAGGCGTCCTTTCTGGATACGGCCACACCATCATCAAAGTTGGCGAATACGAAGTGGCGTGGGAAACAACGCGAGGGGGCTGGATTTACATTCACGACATGACCGTTCAATTGTGGCCTGGAGAGGACCCAAACGACCCGCGTTACGGCCGCACCTTCATTTACGGCAGTTACTGGGAAGCGGGCCTTCGAATCGGTGATGTGACCGATGTTCCCCACCCCGTGAACTCACCCGAGGCATACACGCTGCATGCGACGGCGTGCCGTACCGGCTTTGGCAATCCCCTCATGTGCCGATGGCGCGCCCCCGAAGTCGGTTTGTGGATGGATTTCCTCGATTTGGACGGCGATGGTCAACCCGATAGCGGAACAACAGGGAACGAAAACGGCGGACGAGTCTCCTACATCCACTATGCTGAACCCTTCCCTAACATGGTGGATTTGTCCCACGTTGGCTATTCCGATGAACCCGTTCACCTGGTCACGGCCGCCGTGGAAGTGCTGAGCACCTCTGTGGGGACGGGCATCATCTACCTCATCGACACCACCGACTACACCATGGAAGATGGACAATTCAAATTCAAACCCAAGCTGATACGTGACTGGGAAATTCCGTATGCGGAAGACCACTGTTATGGGGGCGATTGCGAAGCCCATCCCAACAGCGATGAATGGCTCTTGTTCTCACCTCACAATCTTGACAGCACCTACTTTGAGACCGACGAAACAACCGACCAAAGCCACGGCGGTGGCTGGGACGGACGCCTCTACATTTCGCACTACCACGCCGGCCTCTGGGTGGTGGACATTGAGACCCTCGTCGACCCAACCAACCCCGACGATCGAATAGCCGTTCACAAAGAAGCCACGGTAGCCTACTACCTTCCCAACGGTGAAGACGGGACGCCCCTTGACTCCAGCTTCTACGACTTTGGTTGGGTTCCGTTCCTTTGGGCGGTCGAACACCACGACGGCATCACCTATGCCTCGTGCATTTCCACCGGCCTCTATTTGGTTCAACTCGACATTGACCTTCCGTATCGTTTGTAGGTGGTCTTTTGAAGCGAAACCTGACGGCAACCCTTCTGGTTTCCATGCTGTTGTTCGCCGGTTGCACGTCCCCTGAACAAGAAGCGGTTTGGGTCCCTCACGGCGAATCGCTCGAACCGGTCAAGGTGATTGACTTCACCCTCACCGCCAGCGAAAACACCTCTTGGACGTATTCCGAACAAGCGGCCAACACCACCCTCGTGGTGGCGTTTTTGTTCACCAACTGCCTCGATATTTGCCCCATCGTCACGCACAACATGAAATGGGTCATGGATCAACTCAGCGAAGAAGAACGTAACAAAACCACGTTCCTCACCGTGACGGTAGACCCGTGGCGCGACAACGTGTCCACGCTTCACGACTGGAAAACCGGCACAAATTCCCAATGGACGCACCTCACCGTGCTGGACAACACCAGCGACAGCCCATCCATGAACGCCATTCAGGATGTTTGGCTCAACTTCGGTGTTGGATTGACGATTGAGGAGGCCGGTACATCATCCGCCCGGCACCATCCCGACGATTACACCGTCAATCACTCAACAGGGACCATCATGGTCGACCGATTTGGCCACCTCCGCGTGTGGTGGGGCGACAACGATTGGATTCTGGATCTCTTCCTCGAAGATTTACGCCATCTTCACACCCTTTGATGGGGGTTGAGCACAAAGGATTATGTGGACTTCCTGATGTTTCCCATCTATGGCGCGGGATGTACTTCGCATCACTGGATTTTTCCTCGCCATGCCCCTGTCTCTTTTCTTCCCCGAATTTTTCCTTATGGAATGAATCGCCCTTGATCGTTGTGTGAGCAGTGGGTACCCTCTGCCTACCCATTCAATCAGGGGGGGGCCCTCTGATTCGTTTATTCAATTCCACTGAGAATTGCTTCACTAAATGTCAAAATTGTGGCGGTTTGTGGAGTTTCACTGTTTGCCGGTTGGGTGTTCATCTCGATGTCGCATTTTACGTCAGGCAGGTTTGGTAGGTACTCGTTATTGCCACCATCAAGCCAAAAACGATCCATAGTGAATCCATTGTCGCAAGTCATACTCATTTCCACGTTATATTGATTGGTTCTCCAATAACCAGAACCATCTTGCTTGTGAACAGTCTCAAGAAGC
>JBMZJQ010000010.1:0-47601 GCA_049617635.1 Candidatus Poseidonia sp. | reverse complement strand
CGGCCTTCTGGTTGCAAACCAGACGCTCTTCCAACTGAGCTAAGCGCCCTTGTAAGCCGGACGGTGAGCCACTCCCTTTTGAGCCTTCACCTGCCTAAACCAGCCTGCGAGAGCGCAGGGCAGGCCTCAAACACAGTCAATGGTCGCATCACGGTCTGGACCGACGCCCACGCTGGTGCAGGGAACGCCAACGAGCGTCTCAAGTTTGGCGATGTAGTGCTGAGCAGCCGTAGGGAGCACAGAGATGCCCTTGCCCGACTCGTTGGCGTGAACCGCCATCGCCAACCATTCCGAGAGGGAAAGCGCCGGGAAACCGGGCATGGTGATGTAGATGGGTTTGCAGCGTGCGAGGGCGGAGGCCGTGGAGGGTAATTCGGTGATTTCCTTCCCGTCGAGTTCGTAGGCAACACAGATCTTCAATTCGTCCAGACCACCCAAGACGTCCAACTTGGTGAGCGCCAGTCCGGTAAACCCGTTGATGCGCTGGGCGTGTCGCATGACCACGGCGTCAAACCATCCGCAGCGACGCTTGCGTCCGGTGGTGGTTCCAAATTCATGGCCCACCGTACCCATGTGTTCGCCTGCCTCATCATCAAGTTCCGTCGGCATAGCGCCGTGACCCACGCGTGTGATGTAGGCCTTGGTGATGCCGATAACGTCCTCGACGTGACCCGGGTGAATACCGGCCCCATGGGTGGCGTTGCCTCGGGAGGTGACCGACGAGGTGACGAAGGGGAAGGTCCCCTGGTCAATGTCCAACAAGCAGCCTTGGGCACCTTCGAGAATGACGTGTTCGCCCAACTTCAAGGCGTTGTCCAGCATCAAGCCGGTGTTGCCGATGGACGATGCGTAGGTCTCGTGAATCCAGGCAATGTCAGATGCGAGGCCTTCCTCGGTGACCCTGTCACCTGACCCGGCAGCCTCCAAGGAGGCGTTCATGCGAGCCACGGTGGCGGCGGTCCACGCCGCGTCGCCCAAGACTTCGGCGACATCGCCGAACCGCAGGCCAACCCGGTTGATCTTGTCCGCATAGGTGGGGCCGATGCCTCGACCGGTTGTTCCAATCTTGGTGTCGAGAGAGTCCATGAAGCGGTGATAGGGCAAGATGATGTGGGCTCGCTCGCTGATAAACAGCCGTTCACCACGAGGGTCTTCGCCCGAGGATTCCATCCAGCCGGTGAGTTCCTTGTCGAGCACCCACGGGTCGATGACCATGCCGTCGCCGAGGACCAGATGGCATTCTTTGCGAGTGATACCGGATGGCAGGAGGTGGAACTTGAGCACTTGGTCGCCCAAAACAACCGTGTGACCGGCGTTGTTTCCGCCTTGGAAACGGGCCACCCACGTCGCCTGTTCGGCCAAGCGGTCAACCAGTTTCCCCTTCCCTTCGTCGCCCCATTGCGCTCCCAAAATCACCGTAGCTGGCATGATGCTCCTCCTTTGCTTGGCACCGCAGACCGTCTTTGAACCCTGTGTTGGAGGAGAGTGCAAACTTCGGTCGAACAGAACGAACAACAGGGTCTGCCGAGGAACGACCGTTTATAACAAGACAAACGAACATAGGTACGGAGGCAACCGTATCCATTTCGTTAGAAATGCTACCATGAAAGGTATCAAGTGTGTTCAAGACAACCACGCCTTTAAGTATGATGCGGACCTACTACTAAACAAGGAGTTGAGAAGATGAAGCAAAAAAACACGTCCACTGAAACAACCAGTTCTTCTGCTCCAAAAGCACGCCCGGGCTTCGGTGCTGAGCGACCGTCTCGCCGCGTCCTCGAAGGCCACACCCGCCCCTGCGAAGATTGTGGGGCCGTCAATTGGGACTTTGACATCACCCGAGGTGAGATCACGTGCGAAGACTGCGGTTTGGTGGTCGAGGAGAATGTTCCCGACCCTGGCGCAGAATGGACCAACCGTGACAACGGGGAAGACCGCAGTCGCGTGGGCCGACCCATGACCTACACCCTGTCCGACAAAGGACTCAACACCACCATCGATGTTCGAGACCTGAACACCGGAATTGCCTCCCGTCACGGCATGAGTTCGCAGGCTCGTCGTGACTGGCGACGGCGCCGGGTCATCGACGAACGGTCAAAGACGCGAAAGAGCCGAGAGCGCAACCTGGTCAAGGCCAATCAATTCATTCGCGACCGATCGGGGCTTCCAGCACCCCTCCAAGAAGAGGCAGCTCGCCTGTACCGACGTCTCTCGAGCGAGGGCTTCGTCACCGGTCGTTCCATCGCCGGTGTCACCGCTGCCTGCACCTACCTCGTGGCTCGACAGGAAGAACTGCCGCGGCAGATTCCAGAAATCGCTACCGCCTTTGACATCACGGAGAAGGATCTCTCCCGTTTGATTCGCCAGGTCTCCCGTCGATTGAACATGCACAAGATCACCGGACCCGATGAGTACTTTGACAAATTCATCTCCGACCTCGGCCTTGAACCAAGCATCCGTGGACCGCTCGATGCATTGTGGACGACCATTCAACCCCACGACGACGTGTGGCAAGGAAAGAAACCAATGGGCGTTGCTGCTGCCCTGATTTACAAGGCTTGCAACGAGGCAGAAACGCCTCGAACGCAATCCGAAGTGTGCGCTGTTGCCAACGTCTCGGAAGTCACCCTGCGCGGCTTGCTTCGGTTGTTTGATGATTTGCTGCAAAAAATTGAGCAGTACAAAAACCTCCAGTGAGCGACCCAACCTTGATGAACAACCCGTGTGAGGGTATCGCCATGGGGTTCAAAGCAAAGGCCCGAAAGCACCGCAAAGACGCCGGTGAAGATGACAAGAAGCCAAGCAAGGTCACCAAAGAAGGTGAATTGCCCTGTGGCATACGAGATTGTGACAACTTCGCTGACAAATCAATGGGTGGTCGGTCGCTCTCGATTGACGATGCCATTGACATGTGGGGTGAAAGTGGTTACGAGGCCAGAAAGGGTCGCGTTCGCGTCTGTAAATCCTGCTACCGCAAGTGGAAGAAGGAAAGCAAAACCGACGAAATGTACTGAAGTTCACTTTCACCTTTCGTGCGAAGGGTGTTGGTAAGGATACAGTACCCCCTGCTCACCTCTTGCACCATGAACGAACGAACAATTGTCAGGAGCCTCACCACCAACGAGGGTATACTGGTGGCCATGAACGACGGGTTGCTGGCTTGGAAACCAAACGATGGCCGACCAACAAGGACCCTCCTCGAAGGGCTTCCCACCGTGCTTCTCGCCATGCGAGGCCCCATGGGTTGCGTTGACACGGTGGCTGTCGGCACGGCTGACGGTCATGTTCTGGTTCTGACCTTGCCCCGACTGGAAACGGTGACAAAATTCACCTTGGAGGCTGGAAGCATCCGTGCGCTCACCCTTGTGGGAGAGGGTACGATGACGTTCCTCGCCGGAACGCAGTTGGGCCATGTGTTTCTTTTGGACGATGCTGCGCAAGTGCGTACCAAACTGGCCTTTAGCATCGAAGGTCCGGTCTCAAGCTTGCATCTGGAGAGCGATTCGGTGCACGTTCGAAGCGGTTGGATCCACCATGTGCGCTCATGGGATGGAACCAACCATCGCACGGACAACACGGCCGACCACTTTCGTACGACGCGCTACAAGCGACTGGACAGAAGTTATCTTCTCCCCAACGCCGTTTAGACCTGCTCTTTTTCTTCCAGTGGCCATGGCGTGATGGGCGTCAACCACAAGGCCGTTGGCGCAGGGCGGTGCCAAGACGAGGGTGGTTTGCCATCGTTCGCTATCGCCTCTTCAAAGAACGCCAAATGGCGGTTAAGCACGTCCTGAACGTGGTCTTGTCCGCGTATAGCCGGACCTTGGAGAGGCACGACTGCTCGAAGGTTCAGTCGCTTGATGGTTTGCAGACTCGCCACGACCTCCATCAACGACCCGCCCGGTAAATCCCAGCGAGTGGGGCGGTCTGCACGAGGAATCAAGGCGCCCACGACCAAGGTCGACGCACTTGGAACGAGGTAGCCCATGCCATCGGGAGCGTGCCCGGGCAGTGCGATGGCCTGAACCTCTCCCTCACCCAACGGGAACACGTCCTGATCGTTCACCGGTTGTGTTGGTGTCCGGGGCATGTCCGAATCGTATCGGTTCGCCCAGGTGGTGAAAAAATCGCCGTTCTCGAGCGCCGCTTGGCCGTCCGGGTGGATGTGAATGGGAGCGTTTCGAAACGCTTCGGAGAGGTGAAGTGCGCCACCTGAAACAGGGAACCGGCGGGAGGTGAGGAGGATTCGGTCCAGCACCTCCTCGGGCAATTGGCCAAGAAGGCGTTCAACCTGCAACGATTGGTACCACGAAGTACCTGCATCGATGAGCACGTGGCCCAATGTTCCTGAGACAAGCACGACGTTGCCGTCGTGATGAATGCCCGGAAGTCGCGTCACCTTCACACTTGACCGATGAAGGCCTCGTCCTTGAAGATACCCAAATGGGGCGGTTGCGATTAAATAGGGGGATTCGGTCGCCCGTTCCATGGCACGATTCCCTGAAGCAGAAGCCCGCATGCTTCGCCGCAAAATCTGCATGCGCTGCAACGCCCGTAATGCGGTTCGCGCCGTGCGCTGCCGAAAGTGCAGCTACAAGGGCTTGCGCCCCAAGAACATTGAGCGAAAGGGCAACTGATCGTTCTAACTCATCCAAACCAACAGCAACGTGGTTGGATCACCAATCAGTACGAGCGGAAGCACGGCTGGGAACAAGAACACGAGAAGTGGCATCTTGTAACTGACCCAAACGCGTTCAATACCGGCGTTGCGAAGACGTTCCAGATGGTCGTCGAGGGCTGCTTCTGTGGGCGTGTGCCGTGGAGCTCGTGCGTGGTGGACGGGCATGATCCGTCCATCCGGCATCTCCATCACATCGGTCAACAACCACACGTGACGTTGCTTGACATCCGTCACCGGCATCACCGAGGCATGCCATGCAAGCTTCATGTCACGAAGTGAACGCAGGCTGCCTCGCTTTATGTTCAAGGCGAGCATGAAGAGAGGAATCAACAGGAACGCTAAACCGCCCCAGATGAGCAAGGCGACGCTCACCGGAAGGGCGACCACCGATGGCTCGCCAACATCACTCAACGGGAGAGGAACCGTTGCCCACGATGGGAACGTCAACGTGACCCACATCAACGCCTTCGCATCGGCTCCGCCGTGCAGCAAACGAAGTCGCCAAGCGAGGTCGATGAACAAAATGACGAAGAACACCGCTGCTGTTTTCCACCACAAAATGCCAAGCGGGTCACCTTCGTTGAGAAGTACATCCATGGGCGTTGTGGACTGGTATCGCAAAGCCCCCGCCACGGCACCAACGGCAGCCGAAATGTACCAAAACAGAAACACACGATCTATCCATGAACCTGCGGCAGCGTCCTTTAGTGTTGGTCGACCGAACACCGAGATGCTGGCATAGGCCACCACGCCTGCAGCGGTGAGGTAAATCGTCCAGTCGGCGCCGGCAACCATCAATTCCAACGCCCAGATGAAAATTGCAGGTTTGGCCCAAACAATCCAGTGCTCGTTGGGAACACGCCGTTCTTTGTGGTCCATCCAAGCGGCCCACCCCATACCAAGAAGCAACACCGCCACTCGGGTCCACCCGAGAATGGCTTCGTTGGTTGCCTCCATGGGTCAACCACGGCGGCCATCAACTTAAAGACGGTCACCGTTTAGCCGAAATTGCGTGCTTCCGGGTGATGAACATGAACATCGAAGAACGACTCGAACAAGTGGCCACCGTCATCAATCAAATCGATGACCCAAAGGTGCCTCGAAACATTCGCCGCCAAGCCAAGGAAGCCTGTGAAAACTGGCTGTTGAACAAAGGCAAGAAGTTGGACGTTCGCATTGCGATGGCCCAATCAAAGTTGGAGGAACTTTACGAAGACCCCAACATCCCACCCGAGTTTGGCACACTGATTTTGACCATCAACACCGAACTTGAACGGATTCTCACCGAAGTGCTCTGATCACTCTTCTTCGGTGAAATCAAGAGCAAACACGAGTTTTCCGAGGAACAAGCGTTCTTTCACGCTGAGTTTTCCTTCGGTGACAATGGCCTCGAACTGCTCACTCCACTTTTTCTTGTCCGGCATTGAATTGATGCCGACGCGAACAAGCGATATTTGGTCGAGGGTGAGGCGCCCTCGGCGAAGTGCATACTCGGCAGCAATGCGTGCCGAAATCAGTTTCACTTCGTCATCGGAATAACCGAGAACGGTTTGCAAGTCGTTGAGCATCCGTTCTTCGTAGGCCGTGATACGTCCGTCCTTGATGGCTTCACGCCATGCTTCTTCCAACGTCGGCGCACGCTCAGAAAGGAGAATGGCCAAGGGACGAGTTGCATCGATGTTCTCGAGAACGATTTTCAAAATCACCACCAGCGGGATGGAGAGAATCATACCCACAATGCCCCAAACCCAGAAGGAGAACGCCGTCACGACCAACAACAAGACCGGTGAGATATCGAGCGCTCGCCCAGCCCAGCGTGTTTCGATGATGTTGCCCCACAATTGTTGGTTCGTTAGCAACAAGACCGAGAGGAAGATGAGCAGGGCTGGGTCAAGCAAAATGAACCCGAGAATCAACGGCGGAATGGTTGCCAGCAGTGAACCGATGTAAGGGACATAGTTGAGCAGGAACGTCAGCAAGGCCCAGGTGAACCAAAGGTCAATGCCAAAGGCCAGCATGATGATACCGGCACAAACACCGGTTCCAAAACCAACGCCGGTTTTGACCACCACGTAGGTGTTGACACTGGCTTCAATTTGGTCTCGAATCATGTGAACCCGTTCACTCGCCCCACCGGGATAGGCTCGCTCGATGCGCCCCGGCAACAAACTCGCTTCAAAAATGATGAAGAGCAAGAAAAACAGAACCGTCACACCGGTGACGAAGAACATCCCCACGCTTGAGAGAAGCGAACCGATGGCATCGGTCAGTCCTGAACCTTCGGAGAGCACACCCATGCTGCCAAGATCTTCATCCAAGGTTCCGTTGGGCTCCGCTCCGGCATCCAAGATGCTCTTCCCAATCAGCGGCATGCCTTTGACATCCATCCAACGATCGTTCATTTTGTCCGTGTATTCGTTCATGCGCTCCTCATCGTCAAGGAAGTTCGCCGTTTGCTGATAGGCGAAGAAACCGGCGCTGAGCACGATCAGAATGGCCAGCATGAGCATGGTGATGTAGGAAAGCATCAGCGGGAAACCCTTCTTGGAGAGGAAATCCGCACCGGGTTTCAGCACAAAGTAGGTCCCAAGAGCGATGAACAGTGGCTGGAGAACATCGACCAGTTGGATGAGCCAAATCGTCACCAAGGTCATGATGATGGCCGCGTGAGAAAGCACCGTCAACCGGTTGCGAAACTGTTGACTGTTCCACGTCGCAGTGTCTTCCATGCACCGTTGAATCTTGATGACCACTTCAAGACTTCTGCCCCGCCTGCGGGGTTGCAGATTCTGGATTCAGGTCGGGTAGGTTGGGAAGACGAAGGGTCAACACGGCAGAAATCACCATGAGCAATCCACACAGATGGAAGGCCGTGTGATAATCAAACGGATAGGTTCCACCGATGGTGAGTTCCCAAACGAAACCACCGGACAGCGGCCCGAGGATGCGAGCAAAGGCAGTGAGCGATTCTTGAGCACCCATCACCACGCCGAGGTCGTACCCTTCCTCGCGTGCCATTCGGGTTAGGTAGGTGCTGGAAGAGGGCTGGAACAACCCGTTTCCAATAGCAATGCAGGAACAGACCAACAACATCTGCAGCCACACCAACGAGGAGGTGGTGTAGGGCAGGAGGGTGAGTCCCAGTCCCGTGCTGAAGATGGACATTGGAATCAATCGCCGGGTTCCAAAACGCCGGGTTAACGGGCCGATGAGAGCCGCTTGGGTGAGGATGCCCAGCAGGCCGATCATGGCGAAAATACGTCCGTTGTCCTGTTCGGAGAAGCCCAACCCTCCGTTGGCGACATTCATCTCAGTGTACAAAATGAACACAGCGTGCATCACGGTGAAGCCGAAAATAAACAACATCGACACCCAAATCATTGCGCCAATGCCCGAGGTACGAAGCATGGCCGATGAGTTTGACATGACAGATACCATTTGGCTTCTCCACGACCGCCGTTCCTTTGAGGTGGCCTTTGCGGTCAGGTCCACCGATTCGGGGAGTTTGAAGTAGGCGAGAATCAACGAACCCGTCGACAACACGCTTGCTATCACACACGGCAACAGATAGGGATAGGTGTCAAAGACGGTTCCAACGAACACATCCCATCGTTCAGCAGGACTGGAAAACTCGCCGCCCAGGAAGGGGCCGATGGTGAAGCCGAGGCCAAACGCCGCCCCGATAAGACCCATGCGCGTGGCGAGTTGTTGTGGCGTGCTCACGTCACCAATGTAGGCTCTTGCAACGGCGATGTTGCCGTTGAACACACCGGCGAAGAAACGCATGGCGAGCGCAAACAGCAAGGTGTTGGAAAAGCCAAACGCCGTGAAAAAGACGGTGTTGCCGACCAAGCCAATCATCAAAATCGGTCGTCGACCGATGCGGTCGGACAGCGCCCCCCAGAAGGGTGAAGAGAGAAATTGTGCGGCCGAGTAAGCCGTCATCAGCAAGCCCACCCAAAGACCGACCTGGACCACGCCTTCAGCAGAAGCCAAGTCCTTGACCAAGTAGGTGAGGAAGGGAATGATGATGCCGAAACCAATCATGTCGATCATGGTGACCATGAACAGGACCAGAAGGGCGCCTTTGCTGGCGTCCGTTGCTCTGTTGGTATCTTCGGTCACTGGTTGCGCGGTTTGCTCTCGCCTTTTTCTAATCAACCACGATAACGTGCGAAGAGGACCTTGTTTTCAAGGCCTTCACACAAGCGAAATCTTGCTTTGGACGTCGGGCGTGAGCCGGTCGATCACCGCTTCAAGGCGTTCAACCAAGCCGGCCTTTTGTTCGTGCTTGATCAGAGCGTACATCATGACCTCGTCCAAGGTGTCAACGGCCACCACTTCCACCATGTTTTCGAAGCGGTCGTCAAGGAGCACATCTTGCATGTTGGCGCGAGGCACCACGATGGTCTTCACACCGGAGCGAGCAGCGGCCTCAATCTTGGCCGTTACGCCGCCGATAGGCAACACTTCTCCACGAACGGAAAGCGAGCCGGTCATGGCCAAGTCCTGACGAATCGGGATGTTTTCGAGGGCCGAGATGATGGCGGTGGCGATGGTGATGGAGGCCGAATCGCCGTCAACGCCGTGGGTGTCCACGAATTGAATATGGATGTCGTAATCGGAAATGTCCTTGCCGGTGAGTTTCTTGATGACAGCACTGACGTTGGTGACGCTTTCCTTGGCGAGGTCTGAAAGACCGCCAGTGGCATGAATCTTGCCTCCACCGCCCTGAGAGGGCGTGACCAATGCCTCAACGGGCAGCATGATACCACTGAAATCGGACAGCCCTGAATTGGCACCCAGCACCGCAAGCCCATTCACTCGGCCAACACGTTCACCGGTGTTGACCAGCATGGCGTAGTCTTGGCGACGTTCAATCATGCGGTCGGCAACTTGTTGCTCGAGGGGTTTGGCGATGTTGCGAGCACCGAGCACGTGTTCAGCTGACGTGAACGGAGCGCCAGCCTCAACGGCCAAATCGCCAGCGATGCGCACCAAGCCGCCGAGTTCACGGAGACGAAGGGACAATTTTCCTCGACGACCGGCACGACGCTGTGCTTCTCGCAGGATGATGGCCACCGCACTCTTGTCAAAGTGTGGAATCTCACGAACGGTGTCTTTGTCTCGCAACACCTCTTGCGCGATGAAACGAATCAGACGTCGGCGGTTGCGGGACGTGTCGGGCATCTCTGAATTGACATACACCTCGTAACCGTAGCCGCGAATACGGCTGCGGAGGGCCGGGTGCATGCCCTGGATGGCATCGAGGTTACCCGCAGCGATGAGAATGAAGTCACACGGCACGGGTTCGGTTTTGGTCAGGGCTCCAGAAGAACGCTCGGAGCGACCCGAGATAGGGAAAGCACGGTCCTGCATGGCGGTCAGCAATGCCTGTTGTTCCTCCAATCGGAGGAGGTTGATCTCATCGATGTAGAGCACACCCTTGTGAGCACGGTGAATCGCTCCCGGTTCGACACGGTCGTGGGCCGGTGTTTCCATACCACCGGATTGGAACGGGTCGTGGCGGACATCGCCAAGGAGGGAACCTGACAGCGTCGCCGTAGCGTCGATAAACGGTGGTAGTTCGTTCAAATCGTGTTTGACAAGGACCTTTGGAATGCGGCTATCGTCCACGGCGCCCAATCGGCTTCGAATGAACATGTAGCCGAACACCAGAAGGAAACCACCGAACAGCAAGGTGAACAAGTCACCCGATTGGAGAGCGGCGATGAGGAGCAGGAAACCGATTGCAGCGAAGGCAATGAAGAGCATGCGTTGCGACTTCTCCCGCTGTTGGCGAATCGCTTCCTTTTGCACTTTGACGATGCGTTCTGCACGACCGGCCGGGACGGTTCGCACACGAGGGACGTTTTCGTCGTCCTCGTTGGGGTAGACCAAGACATCTTCGAGCGCATCCTTGGGAAGCAAGTCGGTCATGGACCGAGCCAACATGGACTTCCCCGTGCCGGGGTCCCCAATCATCAACATGTGTCGGCGTTGTTCCGCGGCTTTCTTGATGACCACCGAGCCGGCTTCTTGGCCGATCACTTGGTCGACAAGTCGCTCGGGAATGGGCACATCCGCCGTGGATTCGAAGTCGACTGATGCAATCCATTCTTCAACAGAGGTTGCGAGAACTTCGTCTGCTCCGGTAGGTTCGGGAGCCCAGACCGTCACCGCATCGTCGGCGGTCGTCTCCGCTTCTGTGTCCAGCAACGGAACCTCTTCCGTTGTTGGCTCACCCGCATCAACTGGTTCTTCGGCCACGATACTTCCTCTCCTCACTCCCCTTTAGGGCTATGCTTTTTCATCAACCCTGTCAAGGGATGATAAATCTTGCAATCACTGTTGGTGCAATTGGTCCAGGTATTGTTGGCCGTAGTAGGTCCACTGCTCCATGGTCCAACCTGCTGGGAGGCCACCGGGTGGAAGCGGTGGAGCAGCTGGCGAAACGGGGACGGGGGGTGGTGCAACGGCTGCAACGGGAGCCACCGGAGCCACAGGTTGCTGGAAGATGTCTTGAGCACCGCCGTACATCGAATTGGCCACCGTGTCGTGGAAAGGCAACATGGCCTCGTTCCACTTGGTGTCCTCGTCGGAGGAACCGCCGCCGCCACGCATGAACATCAAGCCGAGCAGTGCAGCGACAATGACCACGCCGAGGACGATGAAGATGATGTTCATGTTCATGCCTTCGCTTGCTTCCTCACCGTTGGATTGCACTTCTTCCGCAGGACATTCGGCCCGTGGGTCGTCACAAGCCACATCCAACTTGGATTGGAGGTCCATCAACCGAGCATCAACAGAGGCTGAATCCTCGGTCCCGTCCGCCTTGGCCTGTTCGGCTTCAGCGATGTCGGCCAAGAGGTCGGCAACATACCAGTCAAGGAGATCTTCGTCCATGTCAACAGGGGCAGGGAGCGCCTCAGTGGTGTACCACTTGGTCTGGTCGGTGGTTTTGTATTCCTGGCCGGACAGGTCCACGGCTCGCACGGTGAGCGAAATGTAGTCCATGTTGCGCATGCCGTTGGTTCGGGCGTAGCCGCCGTCACCGTAGGCCGATGGGATGTTCATCTCCTCGGTCCAGCCCATGCTGGAACGGGAGAGGTCGAGGTCGTACTCCCAGAATCCATCGCAGGTGCCCGACAGGTCGTTGCACAGCGACCACGTGAGGGAAACGAGGTTGAAATCGGGGGCGCTTTCCGTAAAGAAGAACGTCGCCGTAGGGGTTTGGGTTTCGTAGGTGTCCTGCATGTTCACGTAGAGGTGGCCGCTACCATCGTCGTTCTTCGAGATGTAGAACGGAAGGGCATCAAACACGTTGACGGTCATGATGTACGAGTTGGTGGAGAACCCGTCGGTGGCCGAGATGGTCACCGTTTGTTCACCAACATCTTCGAAGAGAAGGATCATGTTGCCATCGAGAATGTTGTAACGAGCAGCACCGGGTTCTGAGGGCGTGACGGTGATGAACGCCTGGTCCAGCGAACTGTCTACGTCGGTCATGCGAGATTTGAGGTTGATGACCATCTGCTTGTTGCTCTTCAACGAGAAGGATTCGATGTCTGTCATGTCGATGCGTGGGGCGTCGTTGATGGGGTTGATGCGAATGGTCACGGTCTGGTCGGAATACTGCTCACCATCGCTGGCTCGGAGGGTCACGACGGTCTCGCCGTTGACATCGTCATCGACGGTCTCGTAGCCGAGGGTGGTGCCGCGCAATTCAAGCGAGATGGCTTCTGGGTTGGTGTTCTCCATGATCTGCAGGGTCAGGGCAGAAGCGTCTGCGGGCTGACCAGTGTCGTCGGTGTCGGAGAGGTATTCGGACAGGGAGAGGATGCCGCTGGCGCCTTCGTCAACGGTTTGGATGGGCAATCCAGCCCAGCGTGGCTGACCGTTTTCGATGACGTTGAACAGCAAAGTACCGTAGGGCAATTCGCCGCTGTCGGTGTAATCGCCACCGTCGTCCACCTTGACTTCGATGCCTTTCTGACCGAGCGGGCAACCGTTGTCGTAGGGGAAGAGTACCTCGATTTCCTCGGTGGCAGCATGCCACGCCACGAAGTTGTCGCTGTCAGAGGTCACGATGAGCTGCGAGAGGGGTGTCTCGGGGTCAACGATGTGGCCGGCCATGCTGACCTTCGTGCTGAGGTCGCACATCACGGTTGGAACGGGATCGGCAATGACGGCCGGTCGGCCGTTGGCCAATTCAAAGGCGTCATCAAATTCGGTCCAGTCGCTGGTTTGGGCACGGCCGTCAACAGCACGGGTTCGAACGTCGTACTTGCCTGCCGACATTTCCATCGTTGGCGTGATGATGTATTCCCTGCCTTCTTGTGGCGACTCGCGGTAGAGGATGTTTTCGCCACCGGACACCATGCTCGCATCCCAAGCACCTTGACCTGCAGGTGAGACTTCGACATCGAAGGACATCGTATCGATGGTGTCAACGTTGTCGTCAGCATCACCCTTGGCGAGCAACGTGACGTATTCGCCACGCTCAACGACATCTGAGCCAATCACGCTGGGCGACTTGACCATGGGCGGACGGTCGTGGTCAACGAGCATCTCAGCGATGTTGTTGGTCGCACCCATGTCGCCAGTAAGGCCCGTCAAACGAGCACCGAAGGTGGTGGACCATGCGTTGGCGGGAAGGCTCGAGGTGTCGAAGGTGGCCGAACCTGAGAGGTAGGACGAGCCTGTCGCCACGTTCAAGGTTGGAATGGTCACGGTGTCGATGGGCGTGATGGTGGCGCCGTTCTTGTAGAAGAATTCCAATTGGCCACCGTCGGTGTAATCGAGGTCACCGGTGTTCTTGACATCGGCTGAAAGGGTAACGGTGTCGCCTCGCATGTACGAGGCCGTGCCTTGCGAGTTGGTCACGGTCAAGCCAGAGATGCCAATGTCCATCTTTGGACCCATCGTGGAGTCAACAGCGTGGTAAACGTGTGGCGAAGAGCCGCCCACGGAAACTTGGTTGCCGCTCATCAACGCAGCGACGACCACGGCCTTGTTGATACCACCTGGCACAACGGAGGTGGGCACCGATGTCCACGATTGGCTGGCTTCCGTTGACGAAACGGTCACGCTGTGGAAGGCCGTACCGCTTCCAGCACTCTTGGATTTGTAGGTGTCGCCAGCGGTCAGCCAGGCCATCCAGCAGTTGTAGCCGTGAGGGATGCCGGAGGAGTAGGAGTAACCCGTGCAGTCCTTGTCAACCAAAGCCGCATAGAGCTTCATGTTGGAGGCGGGTGTTCCAGATCCTACGTACTTGTAGTTGATCGTGACGTCGTAGGTGCCGCCGTTCTGAGAGATGGCCGCCGACATGCCGTAATCGTTGACGGTGCTGTGCATACCGCCACCGTTGGAAAAGAGAGTGTCATAGGTGGTGTACTGAGCGTTTGCCCCTGACTGGCGCTGGTCCGTTCGGTCGCCGAAGTAGGCATCGGGTGCGCCGCCGGTGGTCCAAGCCCAGTTGTAGGGAGCAACGTTCCCAGCACGGGCTGTATTGGTGGTGCCGTAAGAAGCCGACATGTAGGTCACGTAGACGTATTCGTCTGGGAACGTTTCCTTGATAGAGTGGTGAGCCGCAGACCCGCCACCTGTCTTAGAACAGTGGCCGCAGTTGTCAGAGGATATATACTGGCCAAAGACCACGTGACCGGGACTGGTTGCGTGCGTGCCGTGGGACTCGAAAACCGTTGATTCTTCTTCAAGTTGGATGGGTGTTTGATACAACTCCCCCATCATTCCTGAGGCCAAACTTCCGAGGAATACGGCAACGATAATCAATGCGAGACTGCGGGCGGCGGGTTTCATAATTTCCGCACACTTTGGAGGGTATATGAAACACTCGCACCGATGTCTGTCTGCTCAATCGCTCAACAGGCGAGCAGTGGAGCGATGATAATCGGCGGAAGAGAAACTTAACACATGGGAAATCTTGGCCCACCTGTGACCGACACACCATGGGCTGTTCTCGAGGACGAGGCGGGCAAAACCTTCGCCGTCGAATTGGTGGACAGGAACGAGAAAATCAAGGGCATTGGCGTGTTTAATCCCATTGAATGCCTGACCAACGTACCTATCGGCTCAACCGTCACCATTGGGCAGAAATCGCTGTTGCGTCTCCCACCCCGATTGCCCGAACTCAACCAGGGCATGCTACGTCGTGCCCAAACCATCGGGAGCAAGGACGCTGGATTTTTTGTCACTCGCCTTGGCTTGGGCCCGGGAGACGTGGTGGTTGAAGCCGGGATTGGCAGTGCAGGCCTGTCCCTTCACATCGCAAGGGTACTGGGCAGCACAGGCACCCACATCACGGTCGAACCGCGCGATGAGCATGCTACGGTCGGGCTGGAAAACATGCAGCG
This sequence comes from Candidatus Poseidonia sp., assembly GCA_049617635.1. GTDB lineage: Archaea > Thermoplasmatota > Poseidoniia > Poseidoniales > Poseidoniaceae > Poseidonia. Next base: position 32,544 of record JBMZJQ010000010.1, on the reverse strand, counting down.
AGCCCGAGCGAGTTGGTCCCAATTCCCTCAACATCACCATCTCGAAGGGCGTATCGAAGACGTTGTACCTTCCATCAGCTCCATCGCAGCGCCGGTGGATGCCATCGTCCTCGATTTACCCGACCATCCTCCGGCCATTGAAGCAACAGCGGGATTGTTGAAACCCGGTGGTCGCTTGGCGTGCTACTGTCCCGTCACCTCCCAACTGGAACGTGCTTGGGAAGCATGTGAGGCTGCCGGATTGGACATTGAATGGGCTGGAGAACTCATGGAACGGGAGTGGGGGAGAGCCTCCAAAGGCGGCATGCGCCCCGTGAACGGACCATTTGGTCACACGGCGTTTTTGCTGGTGGCTCAACGCCGCTCGTGATCACTCAACGACACGGATTTTGTTGCTGCATTGTGGACACGTGAACCGGAACGGTGGAACGCTTCCTCGAGGCACGCCGAGTCGAGCATCACAAGTTGGACAATTGACCTTGCTTTCACCGTCGAGCCGACACTCGTTGTAACCGAGCTCGGGGACATCTTTCTCTGGTTCTTCTTCTTCCTCTTCAACAACCTCTTCGGTGAAATCAACGTCGTCTCCACTGGGACGGCGACGGAGGGTGCGTACGGCGAGGATGGCCACCAACCAACCCAGACCCATTACGCTGAGCGTCACCGGCTGACTGACGGACAAACCGAGGGGAAGAGCCAGTCCGTTGGGGGGTAGTGCTGGGCCCTCAACCGTGACCGTGAGGGGGACAGATTGGTCGGTGGTGAGCACGCCGCCACCCGATGACGTTGCTCGAACCACGACCTCGGCGTTGGCCGTTCGGGCGGTGTTGGAAATCACCGTGAGTTTGAATTCAACCGTCGAGCCGGCCGTGAGCGAATACTCCTGTGTGGCCGTTTGGTCGGCGAGTCTGACCCACTCGAGGATGAGCACACCCGTGTCTTGTCCCAACACATCAAGGGTTCCGGAGACATCGGTGTTGGCGAGGTTCTGAACGGTCAACACCGTGGATGTTGAACTGTCAACACCCAACGAGATTTTGGAGGTTTCAAAGGTCAACGCCACCAAGGCATCGCCCGGCCAGTCTGCTTCCACCGTATAGTAAGCCGCTTGCTCGACGGCCACGTTGCTTCGGACGTTACTCACGGCTCGGAAGACGATGCCTTGTTGACCCGCCTGAGCGTCGTTGGCGAGGATGCAGGACCAACCCAGTGCATCAGAAGAGAGACCCGGTGCGAGCGTCACGGAGGTGTCAAGGCCGCAATCGACACCCACCGTGGTGATGGTGAAGGTATCGTCGGTGTTCCCGGTGTTGGTGAGAATCACGCTTCCGTAAATGGACTGTCCGGGTTTTGCTGAAGATTGGTCGTTGAAGACCGTGATGCTGGCGTTGGCGACCACCGATTCAACCCGTACGGCGACGGTGTCGTCGTTGCTCGGGTCGGTGGTTGAGGACACGGTAAGGTCGTAGTCGACGCCCGAAGAGGGGGCACCTTGCTGCACTTCACGGACACCGATGGTCACGACTTGTGTTGCACCGGCCTCCAATTGGAACGTCGTGGGCGCAACGGTGAATTCAAACCATGACGAGGTGGTGGCTGAGGACCAATCGACAACAAAGACATCGGATTGCGTTCCCAGATTGGTCACGTCAACCGTCATCGTGGTCACGTCAACAGGATTGGCGAGGAGTCTTGATTGAAGACTGTTCACGATGACTTCGGCTCGGTCAAGAACGATCAGGTCAAACGAGAAGGTCTGTGACACGTCGTTGCCGGTGTAGGTAAGGGTCACGGCGGAGGTTGAGGGTGAAGCCCCCACCGTTGCCGTGAATTCGAGGCTCACTTCACTAGAGGATGACCGGTTGAGCACGACCTCGTCGAGCACGCTCACCGAAACACCCACTGGCAACCCAGAAAGTGATGGTGAAAGCGTGAGGTTTGACGTACCGGTGTTGTCCAGTGTCATGTTCAACCTCACCGACGAACCGGGTTCAACAAGCACGCGGTCTTCGGTTGGTCCGACGAGGTCAAAGGCATCCACCTCGCTGAGCAACAACGCAACATCCACGCTGTTGGTTTGGCCGGCGTAGGTGGCTGAGAACGACTGCAGAAGGGTGCCGGAGAGGTCGGCATCAGCCGTGGTACGAACCGTCCAAACCCCGGTTTCACCGGCTGCAACGGTCACACCCGAGGCACTGACCATGACCGTTTGCAGACCGGGCGAAGAGAGGATATCCAGGTAAAACACGGCTCCATCGCTGCCATGATTGTGTATTCGAACCTCGTAGTTCGTACCGGTTTGCGGGACGAAGACCACTGGAGAAGACGGCCCTGTGAGTGAAAAGTTGACGGCTTCATCGACGTTGATACCGAACGAAAGTTCAGCCAGTTCGACCATGGTTGCGCCATCCATGGCGTGAGCCGTCAACGTCACGTCACAAACATCGGTGCTGTCAGCCGAGGGGTGGATGTCAACGTTGAGGCCAACGTCAACCACATCGTCGGGCAGCAGACCGGTCGTCTCGGCGTCGACCATGGAAACACTGCACGACGAGGTCTGTGAGGCTTCAACCGACCACGTCACGTTGAGGGCGGTGTTGCCCGTGTTGCTGACTTGAACATCGGTTTGTGTGGTTTGACCCGGCAGGAAGATGTCGTCTTGTTGAAGGAAGGCGAGGGCGACCGAAGGGTCTTCTTCCACCTCGATGACCAGCAAGGTCGAACCGGTGACGTTACCGTTGGTTGAACCCACCGTCAAACGATAGCCGTAGTAGTCCGGAGCAGCATCCGATGGCACCGTTACGGAGAGTGTGGCGGTTTGGGAGGATCCTGCTGCCATGTTGGGCAACTCGTCGTTCGTCCACTGGAGGTACCAACCTGCGGGAACGGATGAGCCAAGGCCAAAGGCTGTGGTTCCTCCGACCTCCCAAGGGTAATACGACATCCCGGAGGTTTGGTTGAACACGGTGTCGTCTGCAGCTTCTTGCAGGGTAAGTTTCGTGCTCGCGTTGAGGTTGACGGTATCGGTGCTCCCCGAACATGCATCACCGGTCATGCTGGCGTGCAAGACACAAGCAGCCAGATAGGAGCCCGCCAGCGAGGGATGACTGCCGTCCGAGGTGTAGAGATCGTAAAACAGGTTACCGGCCGCCGTAGGATCGTCTCCGTCAGCAACGACGGCGTCATGCACCGTTTTGAACGCCAAGCCAACAGGTGCCATCCACACCGTATTGCCCGCCGCAGAGATGTTGTCAGCGTAGCGTGTGTACCCTTGGAGCAACCGTTCTTGCATGGTGGTGAAGTTGTTGTTGAAGCTGTTGAGGCTGTCACCGTTTCGGTAGCCCCAGGTGACGAACAGAACGGTTTCACCGCCCTCTGCTTCAATTTCTGTGCTCAAGTCCACCGAGGCATTCCGGCTCTCTTGCCACATCGATTCGGTGGTGGGGAAGGAGGGGACTTGACTTTGGTCTTGAAGAACAACGTAGTCCCAAGCGGACGAACGGAGCGTCGTGTTCCATTGGTGACCGGAGGTGTTCATGTTTTGCCAGTGGTCAGGCAATTTCATCCCACCACCTGTAAGCGCCGTCACGGAGGCGTTGTAGCCGTCGGCGACGAGAACAGAATCGACCAGCGATTCGAGGTTGTTGGAGCCGGTGTAACTGTTGCCGTACATCAGCACGTTCATGGACGGAGAGGTGGTGGTGTTGGTTCCGTTTGACGAGGAACTTTGGTTGGCCCACCACCCCGACAGGTCAGGGGCGACCTCTACATCCAACAGCAAGGTGTCCGTGACGGTTCCGAGGTTGCTCACGGTAAACGACAGGCTGTTGCTACCACCGGCAGCCATGGACACGAGTCCTGGGTTGGTGGCCTCGATGGAGGGGTGATAGGCTGGAGCAACGGAGGCATACACTGTAATCGAGGAGTTGACGTTGGTGTCGGTGTTGGTCACCGTCACGCTGAATGAACCGCTGTCGGCCACCGTGGCCCCTTCTGCAAGGCGGACGACGAGGGTGGTGTTTTTCGACCACGTCGGGAACACGTTGGACACCGTTGTGTCGACGTTGACGACGTCCCAAACGGAGGCCATGGAAGAGGCATCAACCGAGAGGTTGTAGGAGGTGATGCTCGAACCGTTGTTCTCAATGGTCAGGGTGATGTTGGTGGCTTGTCCGGGTTCCAAAATCACGTGCTGCACATCGGTACTGAGCAGGATGGAATCGTGGGCGGACACCGTGGTCAGCATGGGAGAGATGCTCATCAACAGCAACACCATGACACACGAAACGGCACGAGCCGGTCGGCTGGACATGACCCAACCAAACCGACCGTGTTCATGAGACTTCGGGCCATCGGTGACCGTCGAGGCCGTCCTTCCGTCAACGGCTCATCTCGCAGACGGCCGTTCACGCCTGCAAGGTCGGCCAGCGAATGCTTCATGTCCTCCAGCGCAGCCGGCGAACCATGACCACATGGGTGCCCACCGCCTACCGAACACACACGCTTGGCGAACTGCAGAGCAAAGGAGCCGACCTCGTGGACAGCGAAGTGACCGTCATCGGTTTCATGGAGGCCAACAGAGGCAAAGGAGCCATCTGTTTTGTCGACCTTCGCGACGGAACGGGAAAAACCCAGATTTTCCTCAAAGCCGACACCATTGGCGAGGAGGCACTCGACACCATTCAACGCATGACCCGTGAATCCACGCTCCAGTTCACCGGTACCGTGGCCCTCAAGCGACCACCCAAGGTCAAGGAAGGTGAACCCACACCACCACCCGCCTACGAGGTCATCGCCACAAGCGTTGAGGTGATTGCACGCGCCGAGGCCCCGCTACCGCTGGGTGTCACCGACACCGTCAACGCAGAACTTGACACCCGTCTGGACAACCGTTTCCTCGACCTTCGCCGAGCCCACGTCAACGCCATGTTCCGGCTACGAGGAAAGGTGTTGCAATTTGGTCGAAACCACCTGATCTCCGAGGGCTTCATCGAAACCCACACGCCGAAAATTGTAGCGACGGCGACCGAAGGCGGAGCGGATTTGTTTCCCATGCAGTACTTTGACCGCCCGGCGTTCCTCAACCAGTCTCCACAACTCTTCAAGCAATTGTGCATGAGTGGAGGCTTGGAGCGTGTCTTCGAAATCGGCCCCGCCTTTCGTGCTGAAAAAAGCGATACATACCGCCACCTTGCAGAATTTATTTCCTTCGATATCGAGTGTTCATGGGCCAACGACGACGACGTGATGGGAGTGCTCGAGCGCATGCTCCACCACATTTGGAAATCCGTTGCTGAAGATGAGGAATCCAACGCGCTCATCGCCACGATCAACGCCTTCCGCGAAGAACAGGGCGAGGAACCCATCGAAATCATCGTTCCCGAGTTGCCCTTCCCGCGCGTGGAATACGACGACGCCATTCGCATCATCAAGGAAAAAGGTGGGAAGATTGAGTGGGGCGATGACATCGACGCAGAGAACTCCGACCTTTTGGCTGAGGACCTTCCTCAATTCTACTTCCTGCCTCGCTGGCCGATGTCCCTCAAGCCGTTTTACATCCATCAGGTCGAGGGCGAAACCGGCAGCACCGGAGCCCAACTCTCTCGTGGCTTTGACCTGAACTTTGGTCGAGACGAGATGACCTCCGGCGGACAGCGCGAACACCGTATTGACGTGCTGGTCGAGAACCTGCGAACCATGGACTTGGACCCCGAAGAATTCGAATTCTACATCGCCGGGTTCCGCCACGGCGTGCCACCTCACGCTGGATGGGGGTTGGGTGTTGAACGCATTCTGATGAAATTGACCGGAGCAAAGAACGTGCGTGAAACCGTGTTGTTCCCACGTGACCTCCGACGCCATTGCCCCTAAGGCGAGGGTTCGATTTCGACACAACCGTGATAGGGCACCCCCTGTTGTTTCGTCCATGGCCGTTGACCGCATGCAATGGGGTGCGGAAGATTGGCAGGTTGCCGAACTCTGGATGCCCGATGACCCTTCGCCCTTCCAAAAGGACGAAGGCGTTCCCTGCGTCATGCTCATTCACGGTGGGTTTTGGAAAGAACAGTACACGATGGAACTGATGCAACCCATTGCGGCGGATTTGGCCGAGGCGGGCGTGGCAGCCTGGAACATTGAATTCAAACGGTGGTCGCCCGGCCATGAGGGCGTCTGGATGGACACGCTCTCCGACGTGCTGCGAGCGTGGGGTCACTTGGCCTTGATTCCGGGTATTGACATCACGCGCTCCATGGTCATGGGTCATTCGGCCGGTGGCCATCTCGCCTTGTTGATGAGCGCCAAAGCCGAACGCCGCCCGTGGCTGGCCATCGCTCAGGCCCCCATCACGGACTTGGTGGGTGCTGACCACGCCCGTCTGTCCGATGAAGGCGATGCTGTCCGTCGGTGGATCGGTGCCTCACCGGAGGAAAACGAAACGTTGTGGCGCCAATTGAATCCCGTGGACCATCCACCTCAAACCAGCGTGTTGTTGTTTCACGGGGAACACGACGAGGATGTACCCATTGAGCAATCCGAGACCTATGCACGGGTGATGAAGGCCAAAGGTGCCGATGTGCAAAAGGTGTGGCTGCCCGGAAACCACTACGACATCATCGACGTGGCCACCGATGATTGGTTGGTTCAACTCAACACGATTCTTGACTGGCTTTGATGCTAAGGCCTATGACCTAAGGGGGCTTGGCCACCACATGGACCTGCTCGGCGACGACTTTCCCTACGCAACGTCGGCCTTGGTTGGAAAACACGCGTTCGTGTGCGGTGCCAGCAAAGGCATCGGCGAGGCCACGGCCAAGATGCTGGCCAAGGCCGGTGCCAACGTGACCGTGTGTGCTCGCAACGCAGCCGCCCTCACAGCCCTTTGCGAAACGCTTGGAACCCTTGGCTCAGGTGTCCACCAGGCCTTGGCCCTTGACCTTGAAGACGTGGACAGCATCGGTTCTGCTTTTGCTTCAGCGATGGAGACCTTGGGCCCGGTTCACATTCTCATCAACAACGCTGGAGGACCTCCCGGTGGACCTCTGCTCAACAACACGCTGGATGATTTTGAAGCCCCGTTCAAGCGGCACCTTCACGCCGCCCACACCCTGGTCCAACACGCCGTTCCGGTGATGGAAAAGGAAGGCTACGGGCGTATTGTTCAAATCATCTCCACCTCCGTCAAAGAGCCCATCCCAAACATTGGGTTGTCGAACACGCTTCGAGGTGCGATGGCTTCGTGGGCCAAATCCCTGTCCAACGAGCTGGCCCCGTGCATCACCATCAACAACGTCTTGCCGGGATTCACCAATACGGAACGCCTTGGCAGCCTTTCCGCCTCCATTCAGGAACGGACCGGAAAATCCGCTGAAGATGTGCGGAAAGGATGGTTGGACCAAGTTCCCATTCGTCGCCTCATCGACCCGCTCGAGACCGCGAGTGCCATCGCGTTCCTCTGCCTGCCGGCTTCAGGAGGCATCCGTGGTGTCAGCCTCGCCGTTGACGGTGGTCGACTTCGTTCCATTTGAGGTGAAACCATGGACGGGGAAGTGTCGGCTGAGCGTGCGCGTCAGATACTGGACATGCTGACCGCCGGTGGTTCCATGGACCACATCAACACCTCACTCGCCTTACGTTTGATGCCCCTCGCCAAGGAATTGGGGGACGAGGCACTGGTGGAACGACTCCTCGACCAAGCCACCCTTGCGGCTACCAGCGACGATGAGCGAGGATGGGCACGGTTTGAGGGGTTGAAATTGATGAACGCCGGCATTGAGAGTTTTCTGCATTTGGCCGAAGAAGCGGAAGCGATGGACGACGCTCAAGCCCTCACCGCTGCGGTTCAGCATTACGTGGCGCTGGTTCACCTCTCCGAGGGTCAATTCGAGGAAGCTCGTGCAACCGCTCAACGGGCGCTGACCCTTCGAGGAACGATCGACGACAAGGAAGGCATGGCCTACGGCATGGCCTTGTTGATGACCATCGCCAAACGCCAACATGACGAACACACCGCTATCGCCATTGGGACTGAGCGCCTCGAACTGCTCACCAGCCTGAACGATGAAGTCGGTCAGATGGAAGCAATCGCCGACCTTGCTCACTGCCAGGCGACCATCGGCGAGTTGAGTACGGCCCACGACCTGTTCACGCAATCGCTGGAACGGGCTGGAGCTTTGGGGAGCCTCTCGGGTCAACTGGTCGCCCGATGGGGGCTGGCTGACATCGCTGAAATTCAACAGGACTACGAGACGGCAATGCTCGTGCTTTCCGACGCACTGCACGATTTCATTTCGGTGGATGCTCCAGCACCAACCCAACTTCGCCAGCGAATTCAGGACCTCACAGCCTTGAACAACCAACCTGCAGACGATGATGCAGCATGAGAGGCCATACCCATTATGAGCCATGGCGCTGTGGGCGAATCGGGTGAGTGGCATGGAGCATGACATCTTCTTCTCCATCTCTCAAACGCCGGACACCACGGGCCATCTTCCCGACGAAGCGACCATGTTGAGGAATTACTTCCAGCAGTTGGCCTGCGCTGACGAGTTGGGGTTCGGCGTTGGTTGGATAGCGCAGGCGCACTTGTCAACGGAGACGCAAAAATCGAACGCACAACCCGTGGTGCCCCATTGGCAGGGTGAAGTCGGCTTGTGCACCGATTTCCCTCAACTCGCTCTCGAGTCGTTTCGACGCACTCGTCGCATCGAAATCGGGAGCGCTGTGGTCTCCATCCTCGCTTCGGGGGGACCGATTGCTCAAGCAGAGCGCATCGCCAATGTGCTCAGCCTCCACGGACTCGACGAAGACGAACACCGTCACCTCCACGTCGGTTTTTCAGCCGGCCGATTTGAGTTCATGGCGCGCCCCTACGGTGTCGTGCCTCGAACCTCCATCGAAGAAGCCGCATGGCCGGCGTTGCGAGGTCAAATCTTCATGGAAGCAGCAGAAATTTTCCTTCGCTTGCTGCGCGGCGATGTCATCAATTCGGACATGATTCGAGACACCGTGCTCACGCGAAGCAACTTCAGAAGCGATGAAGATTGGGAGGCCGTCCAAGCGGCCGCCGTTGAATTTGAGGGATTAAGTGAGCGGCCCGAGGAAATCCATATCCCCTCTCGCTACGTTTTTGAGGACCTCAAAATCGTCCCCAGCAATTTCCGAAAAGAACTGCTCAGATTGGTGGCAGGCACCCACGATCCAAAGGCTCAAACCTTTGTCAATACGATTCTTCCCGTCAAGGTGTTCAACCTCTCCATCACGTCTCCAGAGGTGATCGATGCAACCCACGCTCGCATGGCAGAAGTGTACCATCCGGAGGGCGGAACGTGGCAGCGAAGCGACATGCCCCGAACCAGTTTTGTGTTCCTGAATGCGGAGGAAGGGTTGACGCCCGAAGAACAATCGGCCGCTGCCAAGCAAGAAGCGGAAGCGGCCTTGAGTGCCTATTGGAACGCGCTGGAAGGCACCATCGACCCGGATAAAGTGAACCGGGCAGCCAACAATGCCCTGATTGGCAATGTTGAGGAAGTGGCGCAGCAAATGGTGCAACGATTCCACCCCGAGGACCGCATCATGGCCTGGTTTGATTTCTTCAACCACGATTCGGACCGTGTCTGCCGCAACATGACCGCCTACATGCAACAGGTCGCTCCTCGGGTAGAGGAACTGCTTGGTGGTGCGTAAAGTGGGCATTCGTCACGACACCTATTCGGCGGTTCAACCGGGCAAGCCCGGTTCCGCCATGTACCCCCAATCGCCTCTTGGCGAGCAGGTCGAAGGCATCCCGACCGGACGTGAAGTAGCGTGGGAGCCCCTGGTTGATTATCGGCGAAACGGCGTCTCCGAGACCACCATCCACGGAGCGGTGGCCTGGGCGCACGGCGACGAAGTCATCCATTCGTTTGGTGGTAACGTGTTGTGTTACGGTCGCTCGATGATGAAGCCCTTCATGCTCAAGGCGTTCACCGAGGAACTTGAGGACTGTTCGTGGGAACAGAAGGCGATCGCTGTTGCATCGCACAACGGCGACACCGAACACGTCGCTGCTGCCCAATCGCTGTTGAGCGAGTCGGAATGGCCGTTGATGCTGACGCCGCTCGATGTCCCGCTGATTCAGTTTGGTCGCCAGGTTCGCCGACCGCGTCGTTGGTTCCACACCTGCTCGGGAGAGCACGCAGCCATCCTTCGCGGATGCCGGAAAAAAGGTTGGAACAGGGCAGGGTACACGTTGCCCACCCACGAGGTGTTCCACGCTTACATGGAGCAATTGCGAACCTACCTCGGCCCCTCTTGGAAGCCTCTGCGCATCGCCAAGGACGGCTGTGGCCTGCCCACCGTATCCAACACCGTTTCGGAACTGGCGCAAATCTATGCCGGCCTGGTACGTGACAAGGACGACGATTGGATTTGGGAGGCGATGGTCCGTCATCCCGACTTGGTGGGCGGATTCAATCGACTTGATTCGACCATTCTGAAGGCCGGTGAAGGACGTGTCATCGCCAAGGAAGGCGCGGACGGTCTCTTGGGCATGGCGATTGAACACCCCGAGTACCCCAAGGGCCTTGGCATCGTGGTGAAAATCGCCCACGGTTGGAATTCGCAAGCCACCTGGTACGTGGCACGGGCCCTCCTGGGTGTGCTCGGCATCAAGTTGCGAAACCCCTACCCCCTTCACCGACAAAAGGCGTTCATCGTCCCGGGCATCGTCCCGGAATCGTACGTCGACGTCCTCGAAACCGTTCCAACCTGGGATGAATGGGACCCCGACCGAGACCGTTGGCACTTCAATCCGGAGGTGGAATGATGGAGCCCGTGTTGAACTACATCAACGGGGAATTTGTTCCTTCGCGTTCCGGCAAGACGCTGAACACGGTAAATCCAGCCACAGGAGATATCATCACCACGGTCGCTCAATCCGATGCCAACGATGTTCAAGCGGCCACGGCAGCAGCGATGGAGTCTCGGGCATCATGGGGCGCCACGTCAATGGAAGAGCGCATCGCATGGTTGCACACCATCGCCGATGCCTTGGAAGCCGAAGCAGAAACCATTGCGCAACTCGAGTCGTTGGATACCGGCAAACCGATTGCGTTGGCCCGTCGAGTGGACGCTGCTCGTTCCGTTGCAAATTTCCGCTTCTTTGCTGAGTTTGCAACCCAACAGCCTCAGCAAATCTTCGAAGACCACGGCGCCGTCAATTACGTCCACCGTTCACCGGTGGGGGTGGTCGGCTTGATCACCCCTTGGAACCTTCCGCTCTATCTTCTCTCCTGGAAAGTCGCTCCGGCCCTGTTGATGGGCAACACCATCGTGGCCAAGCCCTCGGAATTGACACCACTCACCGCTCACTTCCTCGCCAAAACCCTGGATGGCGTGGGTTTGCCAAAGGGTGTGTTCAATCTCGTGAACGGGTACGGGCCCGATGTTGGACAGGCGATGGTGGAACACCCTGACATCCGTGGCATCTCGTTCACAGGTGGAACGGCGACGGGAAAAATCGTGGCTGCGACCGCTGCACCGATGTTCAAGAAACTCTCGCTCGAGTTGGGCGGAAAGAACGCCACCATCGTGCTGGACGACGCACCGCTGGACGACATCATGGACGGTCTTGTGCGAGCCTCGTTCACGAATTCAGGACAGGTGTGTTTGTGCGGCTCACGTATTCTCGTCGACGCCTCGATTTACGAAGCGTTCACCGAGAAGTTCGTGGCGGCTGTTGAAGCCATTCAAGTCGGCGACCCGCAACAAGAAACCACCGTCATGGGGTCGGTGATTTCGCAAGACCACAAGGCCAAGGTGGAATCCTACATTCATCTCGGTTTGGAAGAAGGCGGGGTGCTCCTTACCGGGGGAACCAGCGACATGAATCCCGTGGACGGCGTTTCCGCCGAAGGGGCCTTCCTTCGTCCGACCGTCCTGGCAGGTTTGAGTCCAACTTCGCGCACGGCCACCGAGGAAATCTTCGGGCCCGTCGTGACCCTCCACCCGTTCACCACCGAAGACGAGGCCGTGGCCATGGCCAACATCACCGAGTACGGACTCGCAGGCTCGGTGTGGACCGCTGATGTGGAACGTGGACATGCCTTTGCCCAACGCATCGAAACCGGCATTGTATGGGTGAACACGTGGCTCAACCGGGATTTGAGAACACCGTTTGGTGGCGTCAAGCAATCCGGCGTGGGGCGTGAAGGTGGTGCTTGGTCGATGAGTTTCTTTTCGGAAATGACCAATATTTGTGTTCAACAACCCTGAGAACACATCTTCAAATGCCTCCCCGTTGAGTCCAAGCCATGGACGATGAGGACCTCCCCCTGTTTGTCCTACCGATGGTGTTGTTCCCGGGTGAACTTCAGGAACTCCGTGTGTTCGAGCCTCGTTACCGCCAAATGCTCGACACCTGCATTTTGGACGAACGCCCGTTTGGACTGGTCCTCAACGACCCGTTTGAACCAACCAACGGATGGGACGGACCCCGGCGCCACGGTTGTGAAGCCATCATCGTGAACCACGAGACCAAAGGGATGAACCACTTCATCACCATTTCAGGTGGGCGGCGATTTTTCATTGAGGAGGTGATCGAGCCCGCCCTGCCACCCCTCAATCATCCTTCGATTGCTGATTTGAGCGAAGGCGGGATTGCCCCGGATGTTCATTCGCTGCTCGAACGGGTCCCCGACGACGCGCCCCACCACCGATTGTACATTTCAGCCAAGGTGCGCTATCTTGAGGAAGAGGGGGCCGTTTCACCGGACGACCAAGACTACCTCCGCACCGTCACCACGAACTTGATTCATCGTGCAGGAACGAGAATGAACGTCGACCGAGGTGTCCTCGACGATTGGGTGGCGACCATCTGCGAAGAGCAAATCAGCGACCAGCGCTCCTCGGTCTACAACGTCGCTGCCTTGTGCCTCAACGACCTCGAAGTTCGCCAACACCTTCTGGCCAGCACGAGTGCAGACGAAGCTGTCCATGAACTGCGCCAACACCTCGACGGCTGGGCCGACGAGAGTGAGTGATGCAGGCGAGGCTTTGAAAACACAGCGACCGGTGGGGAGTTCATGTCCGTTTACGGCGCAGCCCGCAAAGTAACGACGCACACGCTTCAAGAAATGAAGCGGGCTGGTGAAAAAATCACCATGCTCACCGCCTACGACTACTCGCTGGCTCGCTTGGTCGACCAAGCGGGCGTCGATGTGATTCTGGTTGGTGATTCGGCCTCCAACGTCATGGCTGGACAGGCGACGACGGTGCCGATGACCCTCGACCACATGATCTACCACGCCCAGTGTGTTGAGCGAGCAGTGGACCGAGCCCTTCTGGTGGTTGACATGCCATTTGGCACCTATCAGGGGAATTCTCGCCAAGCCCTCGATTCCGCTATTCGCATCATGAAGGAGTCCAGTGGCCATGCAGTCAAACTCGAGGGAGGGGCAGAAATCGTTGAATCGGTTCAACGCATTCTTACCGCTGGCATCCCCGTGATGGGGCACTTGGGTCTCACACCTCAGTCCATCTACAAGTTCGGCACCTATTCCGTCCGTGCAAAAGAAGACGAAGAGGCGGAGAAGCTTATCGCCGACGCAAAAATTCTCGAAGAGGCAGGATGTTTCGCTATCGTGTTGGAGAAAATACCACGAGAATTGGCCAAGCGGGTTTCACAAGCGCTCAGCATTCCCACCATCGGTATCGGTGCAGGCCCCGATGTTGACGGTCAGGTGCTCGTGCTGCACGACCTGTTGGGTATCACCATGGATTTCTCACCACGGTTCCTGCGTCGCTACCTGAACCTCGCCGAAGAAATTGATGGGGCACTGAAGGCCTATTGCGACGATGTGCGTTCGGGCGATTTCCCCCACGATGAGGAATCTTACACGTCGTGATCATCCTAACAGGTTGTAGGTCAACAACGAACCTGCAAGAGCACCCACATTGACCCCCAAGGTGTGCCAGAGGGCCAATCGAAACGGTGGCAGGTGAAACCGCCACCATGAGGTACTCACCCAAATCCAAACGACGATGGCAAGGTAACCACCGCAAATGAATCCACCGTATCCCGTCATCCAAACGGCGTCAAAGAACAACCCGAGCACGGCCGTGCCGCCCATGTATTCCTTCCATCGTCCTTGTTCATGTGGCGTGAGCCAGCGATGAAACAACGGCGAGAGAAAAAGCATGACCAGCAAGGCGGCTTGGACGGGGTTGGGCACATCGTAAGGGAGCAACGGTTGCACGGCGTATTGCCAGATGCTGCCAACCACCACGCCGAACAGGGCTGGAAAAGCGACGTTGGTCCAGGTCTCGGCCCATGTCGCTGAAGACGGTGGGTTGGACACGGGAACGCTGTGCTCGTTCTGCGCCTCCATGCGCCTGCGAAACCTCCACTTCGTTTAGGGCTTGGTGTTCCTTCATTGGAGGCCAACAATCCGATGGTGAATTAAACCACGGCGACCTCGCTGGGCCATGGGCAAGGGGAAGATTGTTGCAGGCTGCATCGCACCTCACCCACCGCACTTGGTCTACGCCGAAAACCCGCCACAAAACGAACCGGTGGCCGAGGGTGGATGGGAGCAATTGCGTTGGGGGTATGAGCGCCTCCGAGCGTCGTTGGCTGAAATTGACTACGACGCCATCGTCTTGCTCTCGCCGCACTGGCAAACCTATGTCGGTACCCACTTCTTGGGTCTGCCCCATTTCGAAGGGCTCTCGGTCGACCCCGTGTTCCCAAACCTGTTTCGCTACCATTACGACATGAACGTCGATGTTGAATTGGCCAAAGCCATTCACGACGAGGCAGAGGCGGCGGGTTTGCCGGTCAAGATGATGGAAAATCCCGACTTCCGCGTGGACTACGGCACCATCACCACCGGCCACCTGTTCAACCCCGATTGGGACAAACCGCTGGTGGTGATTTCCAGCAACCGTTCAACGGCGTATTACTCGGTTGAAGTGATGCAAGAGATCATGGTCGAACTTGGCCGCGTGACCCGAAAAGCCATTGAAGCCAGTGGGAAGAAGGTCGTTGTCTTGGCCAGCAATTCGCTGTCCCACCGCCATTTTACCACCGAATCAGAGGTGCCCGAAGACATGAGTCGTGAACACATCACGAGCCACGCCATGCACCTGTGGGACATGCGAATCATCGACTACATGCGTACCGGCCAAGCCCAGCGAATCTTGGATGAAATGCCCGAATTCACCGAACAGGCTATCGCTGAAAGCGATGGGGGCGGCCTCTCCTGGTTGCTTTCAACCCTTGACGTCCCCTCCTATCCTGCGATTCTTCACGGCTATGGCACCATCATCGGCACCGGCAATGCGGTGGTTGAATGGCCTTGCCATGCCCATGAGGTGAGCGAAGCATGAGTCAAGGCGAAGTGGTGGCTTCCTTCGTGGTCCCCGTCCACCCGCACACGGTGTTGGCCCCCGACCAGAACCCCGGTTGGCGACGCTTGCGGGACGCCTACGATGATGCAGCACAGACCATTCGAGACCTCAAGGCTGACCTCATCATCGTGTATTCAACCACGTGGCCCTCCATCATCGGTCACCAAATCCAAGCCGACCCCAATCCGGAATGGGTGATGGTCGACCACGACTTCCACGACCTCGGCTCCATTCCCTATTCGTTCAACATCGATGCAGACTTTGCTCACGCCTGGGACGATGCAAATCGAAATCGAGGTTTGCAAAGCCGCACCGTCAACTACCATGGATTCCCGATTGATGTCGGCTCGGTCGTGGCGCTGACCTTGCTCAACCCGGACAACTCCATTCCTGCCGTCATCGTTTCATCGAACATGTACGCCAACCGCAGCGAAACCACCGTCCTGGCCAAATCCTGTCTTGATGTGATCAAGGCACAAGGTCGGCGAGCCGTCGCAGTGACGGCGATGTCGCTGTCAAACCGCATGTTCACCGATTTCATCAACCCCGAAGACGACAAAATTCATTCGCTCAAGGACGATGAATGGAATCGAAAAATCCTCGAGTTCTTGGAAGAAGGACGTTTGGAGGATGTCGGGCAATTGTCTCGCACCATCCACCAGCAAATTCGCGTGCAAAAGGTCGTGGCGTTCAAACCCATGTGGTGGCTCTCGGCCATGAACGGAAATCGCAACGATTTGACCGGGAAGATTCTGGCGTACGAATCCATTCACGGCGCCGGAGGCGCCGTCGTGTCCCTCGACCCGACCTCCACCGGGGTTGGCGACAAAGAATACGACGAAGACGACGTTGAATTCTACCACGGCGAGCGAGGCGTCCTGGATTCAACCGACGAAACGACCAACGAGAACGAAGCGGAAGAGGAGCCACCCTCTTCATCCGGCCCAGCGTTGTGGGACCCCACCGACGCCAAAGGTTCGGTCAACACCGATGCCGCCCCAAAACCGGTGGGGGCTTACCCGCATGCTCGTCGAGTGGGCGATATGCTCTTTCTCTCGGGCGTGGGCCCCCGACAGCCGGGCACCAACGCCATTCCGGGAGGGCCCATTCACGATGAGAACGGTGAACCGCTTGATTACGACATCAAAGCTCAGACCCGTGCGGTTGTCGAGAACGTCCGGCGCATCGTGGAAGAGGCCGGCGCAACGATGGAACAGATCGTTGATGTGACCACCTTCCTCGTGGACATGAAGCGAGATTTTTCTGGATACAACGACGTGTGGGCTGAAACCCTCGGCCAGGTCGGCCCGACCCGAACAACGCTCGCCATCGATGCCCTCCCCACGCCGATTGCTGTGGAGATGAAGGTCATCGTTCACATGCCCGAATGATTTCCACATATCGGCGCAAACCTGTCACGAAGAAACAAACGGATAATATGGCGCGGTGGTTTGCCACCACTAAGCACCTCCCTTGAGGTCGGTATTCGGGGATTAACATGGCTGATGGAACCATTGAAAAATTGGTCAAATCCGTCTCATCGGGGGACCTCAAGGGGGCAACGGACACCCTCAAAACGACCTTTGCACGCACCATCGGTTTGGCCGGCGTGGTGATCATCTCGCTCTCTGCCATGCTTCCGGGCATCTTCGTCACACCAACGTTTGCTGCTGAAATCATGGGCCCGGGTATTTGGCTCGCCTTCCTTTTAGCAGCCTCCGTGGTGCTTCCCGGTGCCGTTTCGAAAGCAGAATTGTCCTCTGGAATGCCGACCAGCGGTGGCTCGTATGTCTTCCTTGAACGAACCTATGGCCCTCTTATCGGCACCATTAGCGGTCTTGGCCTTTGGTCCTCATTTTTGCTTAAATCGGCCTTTGCGCTCATCGGTTTTTCCGCCTATTTTGTGGTCGTCACCACCTATTTTGACATCGACATGAGCATGTACACGCTGTCGCTCTCAGCGTTGGTCCTCATCACGGTGGTGAACATTCTCGGTGTTTCGAAGGTGAAGGCCATCCAGACACCCATTGTGGTGACCACGGTTGGCTTGCTCGTTTTGATGTGCATCATGGCGTTGTTCAATGCTGACTTTGATGCCTCGGTCCCCTTCGATGCTGCCTTTGACACCGACGTGTGGACCCTGGCCGAAACGGCGGCCTTTGTGTTCGTGGCTTACGCAGGGGTCACCAAAGTCGCCGCCATCGGTGACGAAGTCAAAGACCCCGAAAAGAACCTCCCCGCTGGTATTTTGTTCTCCCTTGCCATCGCTACCGTCCTCTACTCTGTCCTGGCCTTCATGATGATGGCAGTCATTCCCGGGGAATGGTGGATGGAGGACGGGAAAGCCATTGAGAACCCCATTTCTGTCTTTGCTGCTCAGCTTGCTGGGACCAAGTTTGGTGTTCTGGTGGCCATCATCTCCGTGCTGACGATGATCTCCATGGCGCTCGCGGGGGTGTTGGCCTCCTCACGGTTTTTGTTTGCCATGTCCCGGGACAACCTGCTCCCGCAGCCTCTTGAAGAAGTCAATCCTCGATTTGAAACCCCTCACATCCCGATATTGCTGACCGGGCTCGCCATGGGGTTGGCCATTCTCTTCGTTCCGCTCAAAGACGTGGTCAAGCTCGCTTCCGGGTTTAAAATCATGATTTTCATGCTCATCAATTCCTGTGTCATCGTGCTACGGCAAACCAGCGAGGTCCATGAATGGAAGCCTGCTTACAAAGGACCCTTGTATCCCTACCTCAACCTCTGGGGTATCATCGCAGGTGCGTTCTTAATTTCTCTCATGGGGTCAAAAGCGTTCATTGGAGGAGGCGTTGCGGTCGTTGCTGGACTGTGTACCTACTACCTTTACGGCCGCAAGCACTACATCGTTTCTCAAACGACCCCGTTCCAAACCTTCACTGCGCAGTTTGGTACCGCTTCAACAACCGAGCATGACCGACGCCTCGCTGCTTTCCATGCGGCTGACTTTGGGAACAAGAATCACCTGACATTGAAAGAATTCCAGAACGCTCTCAAGGCCCTCGGGTTCACATTCACAAAAGACGAGTCGCGTGCCATCTTCCACAACGCCGACGCCAACGAGGATGGTGTGATCGACATTGACGAATTCTTCCAGAGCTACGAAAAGCTCAGCGAAGAATGAGTTCATTCGTGACGAATCCACTCACCGCTTGGGGTAACTTCCCAATACTGGAGTTCCTCTGAAACATCAACGTACCAACCGGTTTGTCCCTGAACGGTTGACGGGGTGGCTTGCATCACACCAAGCCGCCCTGCTTCCTGAGCGAGGGCTTTCATGGAATCGTCGGACAATCCATGCCGTTCATGAATCGGGGTGTCATCAACGACACCTGCCGACAAAGGTTCTTCCTCGTCCTCGTCTTCGTATTCTTCATCATCAAAAACGTCGTCCATCCATGCTTCTTTCTCAACTTCAGCCGCTTTCCGTGCAAGCACCACCAAGACGGCCAGCAGCAAACCGAGCAGCAGGGCGGCCATGGTCATCGCCGTGTTGGTCGACCCTACCGCTCCACCAAGCAAGACTTCATCGACGTCAAAGAAGGTTTGAGCCAGCAGGCCATTCCAGCGAATGGTGCAGGAACGATCGGTGCCTCCGTTGTTGACATCCACTTCCCACGTCCCGTTGGTGACAAAGCGGACATCGCCTGCCGTGCAGGTAACACTGGTGTTGGCGTTTGGAATGGAGAGCGTGTTGCCATAGACGTCGGTTCCAAAGGCGTTCATGAGGACCACGTCACCTTCGGCGATGGCATCTCGGCTCATCCCGGCTTGTATGCGAACAGGAGTCCCTGCCTCAATGGTCACCGGGAGAACGTACTCAGCCCCCGATTCCTGCAACACCAACTCGTAATCGCCAACTTGCTTTCCAACAAACTGCCAGTAACCAAGTCCGGTCGGCGAGGTTTCCAACTCACCAATGCTGGTGTTCATGGTGGTGGAAACCGCCGTTGATTCGGCAACATTTCCGTGCACGTCGACCACCTGGATGAAGACGTCGAAGGGCTTTCCTGCTTGAACGATCAACCGGTCTTCCACGTCGGTCTGCAATGCATGTGCTGTCCCGGCGACGACCGTCAAACGCACGGTGGCGAAGACGCCGTCGGCGTTGACCCGTAATTCATGACCTCCAAGCGAAGTGGCAACCCAGCGACCATCGTTGAGAAGCATCTGCAGGGTGATGTCCTTGCCGTCCAACGACCAATTGAGAGCGATGTCGTCAAGTTGGTTTCCGTGCGCATCAAAAAACATTGGATTGAGTTCCAATTCACCGTCCGCTGGCACCTGTGAACCTTCGCCCTCAAGGGTGATGAAGGCCAACCGCCCGGTGCGTATATCAAAGGCGATATCGCTCACAAACATGGCACCGGTGGTGTTGTCAAACCAACTTCCGTCAAACCTCCATGACCGTGCGACGGTGGCTTGAACGAGCGAGTACGAAGTTTGGTCGCTTACAGCATCTGCATCGCCCATGGTCATGGTGATGTTGCCGTTCACGACCCAGCGATTCCCCTTCACGTCTTCTGCCTGAAGTTCCACCACCACTTGGTCGCCCGCTGAAGGGTTGGAGGGTGTGATCAGGAAGCGCAAATCGATGGCTCGCCCGTGTTCGACGTTGACCGTTATCGATGACGAAACGGTTCCATCGGTTCCCGACAACGTGGCTTGCCCGGTTGAGGAAGGATTCCAATACACGCGCTGTTCGTCATCCACCGAGAGACCGCCGGAACTCGCCGTCAAGGTCTCAATTGATGGCGACACCATGCCGATGTAGCCGTTGGAGTCCCGCCGTTCAAACAGCACTTCGTAGGATTCCCCAGCGAGGAAGGTCTCGGGCGCATTGGCAAACATCAATTCCGAGGCGACAGCATCGCCTGGGATCACCGATAACATCGTGCTTCCCGTGATGTTGCCGGCTGTTGCAGAGATCAACCACTTTCCGGTGTTGATGGCGTGGTATTCACCTTGGGCATTGAAGGTCCCGTTTTGAGCAAACCAAGCGATGGGGCCAGCCTCCGAAACCGCCATCTCGTAGCCGTTGATGTCAACCAGCCTCGGCAGGATGGACGTCCACGTTCCTGCCCGAACCGAAACCGGTTCGTCAAACACAAAGGCATGCGGTTGTCCGGCGCGAACGGTGAGGGTGGCGACATCCTGGAGCTGATTGAAGCGAACCCGAGCGGTGTACAAACCGGTGGCGTCGGGCGTCCATTCGGGCGTGTCATGGCCGATGTAGGACCCGTCGATGTCCCAAACCAAACCGGTCGAGCCGGCCATTCGGTTGCCCCGACCGTCAAGCAAGTCAGCCGTAAGGGTGGCCGTTTCACGGGCACCGAAGGTAAGGCTGGTGATCTCAATATCGGTAGCGACACCCGGATACACCGTGATGTTGTGGCTGGCTTTCAGGCCGTTGTGTTCCGCAATGATTTCGATGACACCAGAGGACCACGGGAAAAAGAGACCATCGTCGTCGATGGAGCCGTTGGCGGCGCTCCATGCGATGTTGCCTGCAACGACGTTGTTGACCGCATCGTAAATGATGGCTTCGAACATCACAACCTCATCGGCAGACATCGTCGCGGGTGGTGCATCGATAACAACGCGGTCGGGGGTTCCCGAACGAAGAATGGCAGGATCCTCCTCCAGCGACGACCACGTCACGGGCCATGCACTGGCGAGCATGCACACCAAGAGCAACGATGCCAACGCCTTGGTATTGGACAATGGACGCACCCCTCACTCGTTGTACTCTTGCCATTCTTCCTCGCCAGCGAGGCGGAACCACCAGGTTCCTTCGTCGTCTTCCCACCATTCAGTTCCGTCTTCATCGACGCTTGTCTCAATGGCTTCCTCTTCAGGCTCTTCTTCCAATTCCGGAACCTCCTTTTCGGGAGGTCCGCTTGGGCCCGGAGCAGGACCTGTCGGGCCCGGGGCAGGACCGGATGGACCCGGGGCAGGACCGGATGGACCCGGGGCAGGGCCTGTTGGTCCGGAGGGACGGTCATCGTCATCTTCGTCGTCATCATCCCAATCGTCGTCAACCCCTGAGCGAAGGAACATCACGAGCAGGACAAGCAAGACGACGGCCACGAGAGCAAGCAACACGGCACCGACATAATACAGCGTTCCACCTGCCTCGAAGAAGCCTTGGAGGTTGCCAACGACGTTGATTTCCTCGTTCACCCGCACGGCACCAACGCTGATGGTGACGGTTTGTGGGCCATCATCAAGGGTCGTCAGGGTCCATTCATTGGAAGCGATCATCGTGGTTGTGCCACGACCGGTGGCTTCGACCTTCACGCTGCCAGGGACATCGATTTCGTTGTCGAAGGCATCGAAGGCCCGAATGCTGATGTCAAGGCTTTCCAATTGCTCGAGGCTGGTTCGGCTCAAGTTGACTTCCAAACGGGCCACGGTGTTCTGAGCGGACACCGTGATTTCAAGCGTGGAGGTTGCACCACCCGCTGCATAGGCCAGCGTGTGAACACCGGCAACTTCAGCGTCGTAGGAATACGTTCCATCGGTGGTGGTGATGATGTTGAGGGTTGGTACTGGTGCACCGTCTTCGGTCCACTGTACGTTTTGTGCGAATTGGTTGCCGTCAGCATCGGTACCGGTGACCAGGATGTCAACGCGGTCACCTGCGGTCGGGGTTGTCAGGGATGCATCGGCAGCGACGGTCACGGCCACACCGTGAAGCACGGTGATGGTGATGCTGTCAGAGATGTTGAATCCGGTTCCGCTGATGCTGTAGGCCTGAATGGTCCACTCTCCAACGGTGGTCGCTTCCCAGCGCATCTCGTTGAGCAACAGGTCGGTGGTGATGTCACGGACCTGCCCTGTGGCTTCATTGACCTCTACCCAGGTGAGCGTTCCCGAATCAATCCGGTTGTTGTCAGCATCGTAGAGATCGGAGAGGAAATCCACGGCATAGTCAGCGGTCATTTCGAACACGGCGCCCGTCGTGGCATCGGCGTTGTTGGCCGTTCCACGAATGCTCACCGTGTGAAGGAAACCGTGATCAACGGTCATGTTGATGGCGACCACGTGGCTTGTCGTACCGTCATAGTACGTTGCTGACAGGGTGTAGGCCTCCTCGCTTGCAAAGTACGGCGTGAAGGTCGTGGAGTCGCCCACCAGTGTTTCCAAGAAACTCGATGAGTCACCGATGGTCGGATGAGACACACTCCAGTTGGCGAGAATCGCCCACTGGTTCCCCTTTCCATCGATGGCAAAGATGTCGGCTTCGAGGGTTTCGTCAGCCGTCAGGTCGAAGTGTTGCCAGGTTGCAATTTCGTCGTCGACCTCGATGCGCAAGGTTTGGATGGCTCCTCGGTCAACGGTGATGGTGACCGAGGCAAGCGTGGTTTCGTACCTTGCCTCCAGCGTCTTGGCACCTTGGCCAACCGGGTCCCAAATGGCGGGTGCGCCGGGTGTCATTTGACCGTCAGCGATGCGTGTCCAGTTGTCACCGGGGAGCACCACAGGGAGTCTGTTGCCTCGGACGTCAACGCGTGTGGTGTTGATGTACACGCGGTCATCGGCGGTGATGGTGGTGGCCGAAACCGCCAACTCGAGGTGGTCGATTTGACCGTGGCCAACGGTGATCATCAATTCATCCGAAGCTCCGGAAACGGAGGTCAGGTTGAGCCACCAAACGCCGACATGGTCGGGGAAATACTGCTGGTTAATCTCCGAGTAGTTTCCGTTGGTGGTCGTCCAGGTGAGGTTGCCTGCGGCTGAAATATCCAACTCGTTGCCGAACTGGTCGTACAAATCAGCGGTGATGTCGCACCAGACGCCTGCGGGCATCGTGCCCTCACAGCCGCTCAATTCGAAGTAGGCAGGCACACCTGCAGTCACGGTGACGCTGACATCGATGAACTCACCCGAGGTGGTGTGTTGAACGCGAACGACGTGCGTTCCTACTGCATAGGGTTCGAAGACGTTGGGCATCACACTGCTCATGCTTCCGTTGGTTGGTGAGAACGTGATCGCTTCTCCGGGCACGTCGTTTCCGTGTTGGTCAACCATCGATGCGGTGATGGTGAGCGTGTCGTCGGCCGTGATGGTGGCCGAGAGAGGCGTGACCACCAGTTCGGTCGGTGCACCGGGCGTCACCGTGACGGTTTGCGTCCCACAAACGAGCCCGAAACAGGCCGAAATGGAATGCGTGCCCGTTGTGCTGGGCGTGTACAAGCCGTTCGAACCGATGCTACCGGCTGAGGCATACCATTCAACCGGTGGGCTTTGAACCATGGCTTGGTGGTCGTACGCCACGGAATTGAAGTTCACCGTGGTGTCGGCGTCGGTGGTGACGCTACCGGTTGGTGTGATGGACATCGTGGAAATGTTGGTCGTGTTGAACAAAATCTGAGGTCGGTACGACTGGACGGTGGCGTCGCTCGAGTAGAACGAAGCGTGTGCATATCCGGTGTTGGGCGTTGCGATGATGACCCATGCTTGCGAGTTCGAGATGGTCATCCCGAGGGTGCTGATATCAAACCAGAGCCAGCCGGTGGTATCGACGTTGTACACCGTGGTGGAAACGGCATCGCCGTAATCAACACCGGCTTGCATACCGGCAGCGCCCCACGTCGCACCACCCGTGGTGCCGTTCCAAGTGGCCGATGTTTGGGCCCACGAGGTGGTCAGCAACGGGTGAACGCTGAACGAAACCGAGGTTGCACTTTGAGCGGAAGCCCAAGAATCCACGTACAAACCGAGCGCTGCAGAGTGCACGTTCTGATAGATTGGGAACGGAATTTGCGCTGCATCAAGACCGACGGTAATGCGGCATTCATCTGCATACAAGGTTCCGCAGTACGTTCCAGCGGCGATGGTTCCGTCACCGACAAAGTTGGTGTCGGGGTACTCAGAGTACAGGGACGTGTCCTGGATGTTGGTGTGACCAAAGGCCGGAATTTCGTTTCCGGTTTGCATGGTGTAGGTGAAGGTGTAATCGTTGTTGTACACGTGATTGGGGTCACCTACAGCGAAGTTCCAGCGCGCCGAGGAAGGGCCCGGAATCGACTGGTTCACACCCTGAACCCACCACGTGAACATTTGACCGGCAGAGAGGTTGTTTGCAAAGCGGAAGGTGGTGTTGGTGATCTCCGAATCTTCCCAGGATTTGTACTTGAAAACGCCCGTGTCGTTGGCGATGGTGACAATGTACCCGGTGGCCCCCGTGACTGGCGTCCATGTCAACGCTGGTTGGGTCGAAGGCGAGAGCAAGCCGCCGGCTTCATCGTAGAGCACCTGACCGTCGCTTGGCGAGGTCAAGACCGGTTGACCGGGTGGAACGATGCCGTTGACGTTGTCGACATAATCGAACACGATGTGCGGGTGGAAAACCGAATTGGAGAAATCCGATGAGTAAAACGTGTGTGACGACCCTGTTCCGATTTGCTTGAGCATGAAGGTCATGGTGGTGTTTCCGTTGGCGAGGTTGGATTGTGCAAGGCTCGTCAAATCCCACTCCATCCATCCAACCGGTGAGGAAAGGGTGAGGGTTGACCGGGTAATTTCGGTGTTCGAACACACCGGAGCGTTGGCCCAAACCACGTTGGACTCGCTGAAACTACTGCAAGGGTAGACACCAATCGTGGTTGAGGCTGTACCTCCCACGCTGGTTTGGTACATCTTGAGCATCATCTGCGTTGGTGTGATGGCTGCGGGCCATGGAATGTTGGACAAGTCGAACTCCATGAGAATCCGACTTTCGCCTGTGCCCACGCTGTTGGTACCGAGCACCATGCTGCTGGCCGAGCCCTTGTTCACCGTCGAATTGGAATCAATCTCAACATCGGGTACCGAAGGAAGCAGGCCGGTTTCATCAAAGATGGAACCTCGAGACAGGTTCAGCGTGTGGTTGCCGTTGCCGTCGTCGGAGCCTTGATCCTCTGGATTTCGGTATTTGTTGATGGCGGACCATTCGCCGATTCGGTCGTCTTGGTCTGCACGAACACGCCAGTACACCCATTCATCGCCCTTGGAGTGGTTCTCCACGGTCAAGGTAAGTGTTGAGGGGTCAAACGAGAGGTTCTCGTAGTCGCCGTCCACCAGTTCTGGCGAGCCGTAACACTCGAGTCCGTCCACCATGCGGTCGTCCAGCGCAGCGCAGGCAACCCAGCGAGTTTGGTTCGTGTAGGAGGCTGACCAGTTGAAATCGGACTCGTTCTGGCCCGATGGCCGAGGCTTCGTCGTGTCCCAGAGGGTTGCGCCGTCGACCGGGTTGAGGTTGGTGGGTGAGGCAGCAACCCATCCGGTGTTGAGAGCGTAGGTGAGGTTCAGCCTTGGGCGGAGGCTGATGCTGGAGGCTTCGCTGCTGGCAAATTGAAGACGGCCGGGAGCCCCATCGACTTCCTCGGGCTGAAGGATCACATCAAGCGTGCTCTGACCCGAGGCGAGTGCATGTTGAATCAGGGCGGTGACGTTGAAGGAAACGGCACCCGTTGAGTTCACCCACTGGCCTTCGTTGAAGGGCACGTCGGAATCCGCCGAGTGGTACGCACCTGTACCAAGCCACGAAGTGGTGTTGCCGGCGGGGTAGGCCCACGAAGAGGATTCAGACCATGAGGAACTCATGGCTGATACGGTGACGAAGGTGCTCTGGTAAGCCGTCACCACGTTCATGTCGAGGCTCGCATCAAGCACTTCGTAGGTCGAAGGCATGGGCAGGTTGGAGAAATCAAAGGAAATCAACGTCGAGGTTCGAAGATTGGTGTTGCTGGTCGAGATTTGACTCAAACCGGCGTACAATGCTGAATTGCTGCCTTGGTTGGACTGCGTGTTCCCGCTGTCCAAATAGGTGTCTTGCGTGACGGCAGGGTAAGCGAGGGAGGGCACGAAGGCGCCTTCTTGGATGGACAGCGAAGCATGCGTTGCATCAATTTCTTCGCCCAGGTCGTTGGGGAGATAGAAATTCGTGGAGGTGCTACGAGGACCGAGCATGCCGTTGTTCACGGGTTGGACCATCCAACGGATCTCTTGAGCAAAGTTCAGTTCACCAAGCGGGGTGAAGGTGAGGTTCTGAAGGTCAAACGAGGTGGTGTTGACTCGGGAATCGTAGACGTACAATCCAGCCATGTCGTTGTTGGCATCGGCCTGCAAGAACACTCGCCATGCCGTTGCGGGGGTTGTGCTGCTGTACGTCCATCCAAACGTGGGGGTTCGGTCGGCCATCAGGGCATGCGAAGAGGTGTCCCAAACGATGGCCCCGTTGGCCGGCCCGGTGTTGACACCACTCACGGTTGGCGTAGCGACCACGCCATCTTCCCAGGTGAGCGTGAGGTACGGTCGTTCAGAAGCGCTTCCTTCGGTGGAGGTGAAGGTGATCAAATCCGTCGTGAGGTCGGACGTGTAGAGCATGATCGACACATGATTTTGTCCGTTGGCAAGCGCCGCTTGCACGGCTTCGGTGATGTCAAAGGACATCCAATCGTCGCTGACGCTGTCCACCAAGTCAACAAAGCCACCAATGTCGGTGCCAATAGCACGGCCACCGCGGGCCGACCAGTTGTTCACGCCGTCGTAGGTCGTGGCGTTGGCAGAAGATGTCCAACTTTGCAGCACGGGACGGGCGGCGACGGGTTCGCCGGTTACCGAGCCGTATTCTGAGAAAACGTTCAATTCGGCATCCGTTACGCGCGCCCCAGAGGGTTGGGGAATATCGCTGAGAGGGATTCGCAAAAGCGCAGCTGCCTGGTAGCCGCTCGAGGTTTCACCAACGCTCAAGGTCGTGTCGTTTTCATGGGTTGAATCCGACCCGGTGCCGTTCTCGATGACGAAGGTATCCGTCAGGTGGGGGATGTTGAGGGCTGGCAGAGCACCGTGGTGTTCAATGTCCACCGAGGCTTTGGTGCTGTTGTACACCACCGTGGTCAAATCCGGAAGGAGGAAATGGAAGGTGTTGGACCAATTACCGATTTGGTTGGTGGATGAAATGGCTCGCACGCGCCAATACCAGGTCTCACCGGTATCAAGTTCGGTGGAAGGGGTGAACGTGGAGTTGGTCAAATCAAAACCAGCATCGTTCCACGACGCATAGGTTTCTGCGTCCACGGAAGCAAAATCAGATTGTTTGTCAAGTTGAACCAAATACCCTGCAATGGACATGCTGCCACTGAAGTTCCAATGCAATTCAGGTTGGGTGATGGGTGTGAGGTCGACACCAGTTCCAACGGACCATGAACCGTTGAGTGGGGTGACCGGTGTTGGATTGTTGGGGACGGCATCGGACCCGGGAACATACACAAACGTCAGTTCGGGACGGTTGGCAGCGGAGTCCTCTGCGGTGCTGAAGTAGGCCGTTCGGGAACCACCAGAACCCACGCCAAGCATGCCGACAATGAAGTCAACACGGCGGTCTTCCCGCATGGCGTTTTGAATCGCCAACGTCACGTTCCAGTCAATCGAATCTCCTTCGCTGTAGGATGAACCGATGGACACACTGTCGAGCAGTGAACTGCGCTCGCTGCCCTTGGCACCGGCAGTGTCCCAAGCATTCGAACCGTCATAACTTGACCACGTGGCGTCTTCAGCGTTCCAATCGTTTTCCGTGCTTTCCCATACCGCAATGGTGGGGCTACCAAACGTGCTCGAGGTCAAGGTCATCTTGAGATGCGCCGATTCAACAGCGTATCCGTTCGGCAGGAGATTGGAAACCAGATTGCACCCCATCAAGGCGGTGATCTCTCCAAAGGCGTTGTAGTCAACCGTCATCTCCGAGTCGCCGTCGAAATTGTCGTTGGGCGAAGAACTGTCGATGTAGGTGTCCATACAGGCCGGGTACTGGTTGTCGATCGAACCGTTGCCGTGTCGAAGGCGGAATTCGTAACGGTCTCCGCCCAACCACGTGCTTTGAAGCTGGGAGACCAGGAAACTGGAACTCACCCAAGACCCGTAATGACCGTCGCTGTCAACCGTAGCCATGCGCCAGAAGTACATGTTTCCAACTTCCAAGGTGTTCGCACCCGTCATGTTGAGGATACCGTCGCTGGGAGCGAAGTCGTTGTCCACGCGAGTGTCGACCCGCATCTGGCGAAGACGGAAGTCCTCATCCTTTGCAAGTTCAAACAGAATCTCGTCGCCAGAAGCGGGAGCCGTCCAGTTCAGGGAAGGTTGGGTGTTGCCCGAGAGGTTGTGGCCCGTCTGGTTCCAAATCGCCAAACCGTCGGCCGGGGCCGTGAGGTTGACCGAAGCAGGTGGCGTTCCACTTCCCCATTCGTAGGTGATGGTAAACGTCGGAGCATCGCTGCCAGATGCAGCCTCGGCCGAGTGGAAGATGATGCCTTCGCCGTTGGTGTAGGATTCAAACTTTCCACGCACAGCAATGAGCAAATCAAGCGGGTCGTCGTCTCCGCCATCGAGGTAGTTTTGCACGGCATGGTCCATGTCGAAGGTGAAGGTGTTGCTCGTTTGGTTGCCGTTCGCAAGAGCGATGGTGGCCGTTCCGTTTGATCGGCCGCCGTCGTACCATTGCACGCCGCTGGACGACATGACGTTCCAGGTGATTTGGTCTTCCACCCACAGGCCCGATTCTTCCATGCCGTGGACGGACACCACCGGGTCACCGGTGTAGGATGAGCGAGTCAGTTCAAGTTCGGCGTTGAGGATGGTGAGGTTGTCGTGAAGGCCAAGTTGGTTGAGCGAGGTTCGGAGGTGAATCAAACGTTCCTTCGACGAGGTCATGCTGGACTCAAGGGTTGCTTCGTCGCCGTAGGTGATGGTTTTGCTGACTTCGTTGACGGTCGCGTCTTGGATGAAATCATGCTCAAGACCGGTGTCGGTTGGACTGAAGGTCATCGTTGCCGTTCCATCACCGTTGTCAACAACATCGAGGGTGGGGAGCAAAAACGAAGTCTGCTCCCAAGGACCCCACTGGTCGTTGGCGTCGATTGAACGAACACGCATGTGCATCGTCGTCCCGTTGAGCAACGCCAAGGAAGCAGGGAGCGTGTAGGAACCTGTGGTCCCGGTCGAGGAAAAGGACGACCACAGCGTTGAGAAATGCCAGTCTTTATCGGTGGAGGAACGCCAATCCTCGGCGTTGCTCAATTGCATTTCGACATCGGTACCGGTGTTGGAGGCATAGGTCAACGAAGGGGTCGTGACCGGCGTGAGGAGGAAATCGCTTTCCATCCAAGGCGCTCCGTCGTCGATGGGAAGATCGGGGCTCACCGTTCCACCGGAGGTGGCCGCTCCACTCGAGGTGTCGAGCACCAAGGCAGGATGGCGAGAGGAGTTCGTGGATTCCGAAAGGTCACAGTCGTAGGTGGCTCCGAAAGACGACACAACAACGGACAGGTAATTGCTGTTGGAACGCGCAGCCGATTGTGCCAACGACGTGACGTTGAGGGAAAGCGTTCCGTTGGAAGTGAGTTCAACCGGTGGCTCCCACGCACCTCGGTCAGCGTCGCCGTCTGCGCCCAACGTGGCCCATGGAGCGTTGTTGGCATAGGCCAGCCAATTGGCAAAGGAACCGTTCCACATGCGGTTCATTTCGGCAACATACGCCACCATTCGGGTGGTACCGATATCATCGGTCGTACAGTAGAGGTCGATGCTCGCTTCGTGGATGGTGTCGCTGGAGGTGTAGTTCATTGGAAACCGTAGCAACAACCTCGATTCGCTCAACGCTCCCTCGGCCAGCGTCCCTGTGGCCGACGTGTTGTGCGTTGTGGTCGCATCGCCTGCTGTGATGTAGGTGTCAGCGTGAACGGCGTGCGAGGACACCACGCGCTGGACATTGGTTTCCTCGTCCAATGCCGACCAGCCTTCCATCGTGTCAGGGAGGGCCATGTCGGCGAAGAGAAACATGATGACAATCAAAAGTGCAGATGCTCGCGGACGATTGAGAGATAGGCTACGCATGGGACTCATCCCTTACAGCACTCCCCATTATAGGGACTTTTCCCTCAAGCGGCATGAATACGAGGCTCTGCACGCGTGTTTTTGCAACCAATGCTCGCGTTGGTTCGCGTGCGAATGTTGAAGGAGGCTCGTCAATGAGGGGCAAGAGCATGAGCGAACTTTGGGTTGAGAAACACCGACCTCAATCGGTCGCTCAAATCAAAGGACAAGCAGCGGTTGTTCAGCGCTTGGGCACCTATGCAGGCAGCAAGAACTTCCCGCATCTGCTGTTCGCTGGCCCTCCTGGAACCGGAAAGACGACCGCTGCCATGGCGCTCACAAAGGATATTTTTGGCGAAGCCTTCCGGCAAAACCTTCTCGAAATGAACGCCTCGGATGAACGGAAATTGGAAAGCATTCGAACCAAAGTCAAGCAGTTCGCACGAACTCAACCCTACGGCGGAGCGGCGTTCAAAATCATCTTCCTCGACGAAGCCGATGCCCTCACGCACGACGCTCAAGGAGCCCTTCGTCGCATCATGGAACAATACGCCGAAACCTGCCGCTTCATCCTCTCCTGCAATTACTCGTCAAAGATCATTGAACCCATTCAATCCCGCTGTGCTGTCTTCCGATTTCGCCCGCTGGCAGATGCTGATGTCGCCTCACAAGTCGTCCACGTGGCGGAGGTTGAAGGTTTAACCTTGGACGACGGTGCTGTGGAAGCCCTCACCCGAATCTCCCAAGGCGATTTGCGAAAAGCCCTCACGGCGCTGCAAGTAGCGGCAGCGCTCAACACGACGGTCTCCAGAGAATTGGTTTACGAGACCTCTGCCACGGCACCGCCCGAAGCTCTTCACCAATACCTGATGGCGTGCAGGGATGACGGATTTCATGTTGCCCGTCGTCGACTCCGGGACCTGCTCGACCAGTTTGGATTGGCGGGTACGGATTTTGTCAATCAACTCCATCGCGAACTGTACAGTGCTGATTTCCTCGATGAACCCTCAAAACTGACACTCACCGAATGGATGGCTGAAATTGACTATCGTTTGGTTGAAGGCGGTGGAGAACAAATTCAACTCGATGCGCTCACGGCACAAATTGTCAATTTGTTGAAGTGAATTTCACTTTCACTTTTCATTGAAGCCTCAAGAAAACCAAGGTCAATGACAACCCCTTCCCAGGACCATGCAAACCTGGAAGATACGCCTTGGTGACGCCCTGTGTTGGACCGTCTTCGCTCCAATTGTTCGTGCAAAGCGGCACCACATGCAACAACGGCGCCTCGTTGAATTCCATGACAAACAGCGCATCGATGCGTTGCTCTCGGAGATCGTTGCCAGGTACGGGGACCTACTCGCCTGAACCCTCTGGCGGATTGATGGTGAAGGTCCATTCGTAGACCCGGGTGTTGACCCAAGGGTCACCGTTCTCGGTGATTTCCACCGTGATGGAGTGCGTGCCAACAGCCAAGGACTCGCCAAGCGGGATGGCAAAAGGTTGGTCGAGGTCTGCGTGTGGTAGCAGGATAGGCGCCGATTTGTTGTTGGCTGTGCGCCAAGCACCGACTTCATCTTTGTACAGTGTCCAGAACGTCGAATTGGCATCGATGGAGGTCGCTGTCCCGAGGAATTCGTGGACCACGG
This sequence comes from Candidatus Poseidonia sp., assembly GCA_049617635.1. Taxonomy (GTDB): domain Archaea; phylum Thermoplasmatota; class Poseidoniia; order Poseidoniales; family Poseidoniaceae; genus Poseidonia. Next base: position 625 of record JBMZJQ010000010.1, on the reverse strand, counting down.
TCACTTCCGCACCCGTTTCATCAACGTTGTCAGCCAAGCCAAACAGCAGCCAAGCCGACCCGGGGAGGTATTCGCCCTCTTCAAGGGTCCACGCAACCCCGCCGCCCTTGACGTCGTCAGCGTAGGTGAAGGTGCCGTCATGGTTCACGGCAATTCCCCAGTCCTGGGCGAGTTGAGGGGCAACAATGTCACCAAACGGAGGATTCACGACCAAAAAGGAAAGCGAGAGGAAGGTAAAGGTGTAGAGGAAGAAGGCTTTGAACCAGGTTCCTTTGGTGTAGTGCTCCTTGAACCGTTCCGGCATCACCGTCCGGTGAATTTGGGGGATGAGAATCATCATCGTCAGCGGAAGCAGGTAGAGCACGTCGGTCTTGTCGAGCGTGGTGGACGGCATCAGCACATAGCGCATCAACATCGTGACCACGAAGGCGTAAACGATGACCAACCACATCGAAGCCGTGTCCGCTTTCTCTTTCTTTGCATACTTGACAGGGTCGAACGGCTCAATGCCCAAGTCAGCACCGGAGCGACGTTTTTTCTTCTCCTCCCCTTTGGCCCCCTCACGCTTTTTGCGCTCGGCTTGCGCCGCCGCCATGGCCGTTTTGAGGTCCACCATACCCAAAGC